>JAVLAV010000009.1:0-54741 GCA_031580735.1 Marinobacter sp. | reverse complement strand
CTTCGCTCTGGCCCAGCACATTGCCCTTGAGCGGATGGTGAATGGACGAGATGGCCGCCATCTGCTGCACGCCGTTAATCAATCCGGCCACTTCATCACCGAATTCCTTGCGGATTTCTTCCAGTGGTACTCGCTCTTCACGCACTGCTCGATACAGTACGGCAGCCACCAGACTGGCCTGATCCATACGCAGTTCGGCCAGTACCTGAGCCATTTCCAGGCCGGTGAAGAAACTGCTGGCGCCCGGTGCCCACAGACGATCCTCCCGAAATGCTTCCCGGTCGATCACCGCCGCTTTCTCACAGGCGCGGTGCAGCTGATCCGGGTTTTCGAGATGGGTCTGTTCGGCGATGTGCTCGACCCACTGGTCGATGTTCACTTCACCGTCACCGCTTGTCGCGTAATCTTCCCTTACTTTAACCATGACAGAAACTTATCGGATGATCAGTGATTATCCCGCTCAAACAGCGCGATAGACTCAACGTGAGTGGTGTGCGGGAACATATCCATGACTCCGGCGCGAACCAGGCGATAGCCATTGCGCACCATCACGCCCGCATCCCGGGCCAGTGTTGCCGGGTTGCAGGACACGTAGACAATCCGACTAGCTCCAAAGGCGGTCAGGTACTTGCAGATTTCTTCGGCACCTGAGCGTGGCGGATCAATCAGAATCTTGTCGAAACCTTCTTTCGCCCAGCTCTGGTCGGTGAAGTCACCGTGCAGGTCGGCACCGAAAAACTCAACGTTGTCCAGATTGTTCGCTTGCGCATTCTCGCGGCCGCGCACGACCATGGCGTCGTCACCTTCCACACCAACCACCTGGCCACCCTTGCGGGCCAGCGGCAAAGTGAAGTTACCCAAACCACAGAACAGGTCCAGCACTCGCTCGCCCGGCTGCACATCCAGCCAGTCGGCGGCCCGGCGCACCATGTCGCGGTTAATCCCGGCATTGACCTGGGTGAAGTCCATGGGATGAAACTGCATGGTCAGGTCAAACTCGTCCATCCGGTAGCTCAGGCGTTCATGATCACGCCCGGCCGATTCCGGCCAGATTCTGTGGACCGTATCCGGGCCTTTGGGCTGCAGGTAGATATGCAGGTTGTGGGCCTGGCCAAAGCTGATCAGCTTGTCCCGATCTTCCGGAATCAGATCATCCATATTGCGGAACACCATGGCCGCGGAATCATCTCCGCAGGCCACTTCCACCTGAGGGATACGATTGAAGGCGGCCATGTCATACAATAACTCGCGCAGTGGCTCGATGCGCTCACCAATACGGGGGTCAAGCACCACACACCGATCTATGTCGGTCAGAAAACTGTTCCGCTTCTCACGAAAACCTACCAGTACCGACTCCCGCGCTTTGACGTAACGCACACCCAGCCGCGCCTTACGACGATACCCCAGGGCATCCGGAGAGCGCATGGGCACTACCCACTGCTCCGGCTCAATGCCCCCGAAATGGGCAAAATGTTCGCGCAGAGTGTTTTCCTTGTACTGAATCTGTGCATCCGGGCTCATATGCTGCAGGCTGCAGCCACCACACAGGTCGGCAAATTCGCAGGGCGGCTGCTGGCGCTCCGGCGCGGATTCCAGCACTTCCAGTGTACGTAACTCATCGAAGCGGCTACGAGTGCCGACCATTTTGGCCATCACTGTTTCGCCGGGCAATGCTCCATCAACAAACTGGGTTTTGCCATCGGCGCGGGCAATGCCCCGACCATCATGGCTCAGGGTCTCGATCTCACAGCGCAAGGGCTCTTTCGGAAGGACCTTGCGGCGACGCTTGCTCATAGTAGTTCTCTTGTCGGGTTCCGGTCAGGCGTTGTTGAATACGCCAGTGGAGAGATATCGATCTCCGCGGTCACAAATAATCGCGACGATAACGGCATTTTCAACCTCCCGTGACAGCTTCAGGGCCGCGGCAATAGAGCCGCCGGAGGATACGCCACAAAAGATACCTTCCTGCGCGGCCAGTGCCCGCATGGTTTCTTCCGCTTCCTGCTGACCAATATCCAGCACCTGATCCACCCGGCTGGCCTCATAGATCTTTGGCAAATAGGCTTCAGGCCAGCGCCGGATACCGGGGATGGATGCGCCGTCTTCCGGCTGCAAACCGATAATGCGGATGTCCGGGTTGCGCTCTTTGAGGTACCGGGACACTCCCATAATGGTGCCGGTGGTTCCCATGGAGCTGACAAAGTGGGTGACCCTCCCCCCGGTCTGCTCCCAGATTTCCGGTCCAGTGGTGCGATAATGCGACAAGGGGTTGTCCGGATTACTGAACTGATCCAGCACCTTGCCCTCACCGCGGGATTGCATTTTCAGCGCCAGGTCCCGGGCGCCTTCCATGCCCTCTTCCTTGCTGACACCGATCAGCTCGGCACCATAGGAGCGCATGGACGCTCTGCGCTCTTCACTCATGTTCTCGGGCATGATCAGCTTCATCCGGTAGCCCTTGATGGCAGCCGCCATGGCCAGAGCAATACCGGTATTGCCGGAGGTGGCCTCGATCAGAGTGTCGCCGGGGCTGATTTCGCCGCGCCGCTCGGCTTCCTGGATCATGCCGATGGCAGGACGATCCTTGACCGAGCCAGCCGGATTGTTGCCTTCCAGCTTGGCCAGAATAATATTGGAGGTGTCGCCCGGCAGACGTTGCAGCCGAACCAGTGGCGTATGCCCGACATAATCTTCAATAGTGGGAAAACTCATGCTCTGACCCTGTGATACACTTTGGCGACGAATCATACTCGTTATAGCCCCGTTGTCCCAATACGGCTTGTCGCTAAAACCATGACCGACGGCTATAACTGTTTCGGATACTTGACAGGAAAGTCTATGCGACATTGGGGCATTCGCAAAAAAGTCCTGGTGGTAACGCTGGTTCCCACCTTGCTGACTACACTGCTGCTGGGGTTGTTTTTCACCTACAGCTGGGTGAACAACATCGAGAACCTGCTGAAAGACCGCGGAGAATCCCTCTCCCGCCAGCTCGCGGCCGGCTCCGAATATGGTCTGTTCACCGCCAACCGCAGCCTGCTGACCAATCTGTCCAACGCACTGCTTGAAGAGCAGGACGTGCGATCAATTACCTTCCTCACCCGTGACGGCGAACGGCTGCTGCATACCGGACCCGGCAAAACCGAGGCAATAGCCAACACGAGCCTGAAGATGGACCGCGCCGTACGTGTGACCGGAGACGACAGCACGCTGTTTGTCACCCCGGTGCATCTGCAGGACCTGATGATCGAATCCATGCTTGACCCGGATGCCCGCCAGAAAGCCGCCAGCGACAGGGAACCGCTGGGCTGGGCGGCCGTGGAAATGTCCCATGTACGCACCGACAAAGAAACCTACAAAGCCCTGTTGATTTCCCTGTTGCTGATTATTGGTGGCGTTTTCCTGAGCATGGCGATCTCGATGCGGCTGAGCAAGGCATTCACAGACCCGATCTTTCAGTTGAACGAAGCCGTTGCCCGCCTCAAAGAAGGCAAGCTGAACACCCGGGTGCATACCGGTGCCGGCCCGGAGTTCGAGCAGCTGGAGTCCGGGCTGAACGAAATGGCCTCCGAGCTGAGCCAGGCCCAGGCAGAGATGCAGCAAAACATTGACCAGGCCACCAGCGATCTGCGCCAGACTCTGGAAACGATCGAGATCCAGAATATCGAACTGGACCTGGCCCGAAAGGAAGCCCTTGATGCCAGCCGCATCAAGTCGGAATTTCTGGCCAACATGTCTCACGAAATCCGCACGCCGCTCAATGGCATTATCGGCTTCACCGAGCTGTTGCTGAAAGGCCCCATACCCAGACAACACCGCGATCACCTGAACACCATTCGCAAGTCGTCGGAAATCCTGCTGACCATCATCAACGACATACTGGATTTCTCGAAAATCGAAGCCGGCAAGCTGATCCTCGACCGCATACCCTTCCAACTCCGTGATATCATTGAGGAAGTCATGGTCATGCTGGCACCCGAGGCTCACAGCAAGAACCTGGATCTGGTGGCGCTGGTCTATCAGGATGTGCCGGACAATATCATGGGCGACCCGCTGCGGGTAAAGCAGGTAATCACCAACCTGATCAACAACGCCATCAAGTTCACACAGGCTGGCGAGGTGGTGCTTCGTGCCAGCCTGGAAGACGAAGATCCGGACAATCAACGGGCAACTCTGCGTCTGAGTGTGACCGACTCCGGCGTTGGCCTGTCCCGGGCGCAGCAACACTCCCTGTTTAACGCCTTCAACCAGGCAGACCCATCCACAGCGCGGCAATACGGTGGCACGGGTCTGGGGCTGGCTATTTCCAAACGGCTGGTCGAAGAAATGGGGGGAGAAATTGGCCTGAACAGCGAGCTGGGCAAAGGCTCGACCTTCTGGTTCACCCTCAATCCCGAGCTATCCACCCTGTCAAACAACGAAGCCCCCAGAGACGCGTTAAAAGGCGAACGGGTGATCTATCTGGAGCACCAGAAAACTACCGGACTGGCCGTCGAACACCTGTTGCGTGGCTGGGGTATTAGCGTCGACAGGGTGGAAACACCGGCGGAGTTGTTGGCCCAGGTGGAGCAGGCCCAGTTGAACCAGCAAGGCTACGCCATCGCCATAGTCGGCATCACCCGCCCGTTGTTGCGTTCGAACCAGTATCGAGGGTTGATTCACACACTGGAAGCAGACCGTGACTGCCGAACCCTGTTATTGACTCCAACTCTGGATACTCAGGAAACGCCTTTCTCGGGTATTCCGAGCAGCCACCTGACCAAACCGGTACGGCGAGACGCCCTGTATGATGAGTTACTGCTGTTAATCCACGGCATAGACACCCACGAACCAACAACTCAGAGCCCGACTCTGGCGTTGCCCGGCTCGCGAAACAATACCCCGAGAATTCTGGCGGTGGATGACAACGAAGCGAACCTGAAGCTGGTACTGGCACTGCTCGAGGAGTGCGAACTCAAAGCCTGGGGCGCAACCAGTGGCTTTGAAGCACTGGCACTGGCGCGCCAGATGCCCTTCGACCTGGTGCTTATGGATCTGCAGATGCCGGGCATGGATGGCGTGGAAACCACGGCCCGGATCCGCGAGCTTGATCGCGAGCCCCACCACACCAGCATCATTGCACTGACGGCCCATGCCATGGCCAGTGAACAGGCACAGCTGCGTCAGCAGGGATTTGATGGTTACATGCCCAAACCCATCAGCAGCCGGCAACTGAAAGCACTGGTGCACGAATATACCGGGCACGAGGTTCCCCGCAGCCCGGCGCAGGAATCCATCACAGAAATCCGCGATACCCGCAGCACGCCACGGCCATCCAGCCGCCGCATGCAGGAGGGGTGTGTGAGCATCGAGGAAAGCATTCAACTGGCTGCCGGCAAACCGGACCTTGCGGAAGAACTGTTCAGCATGCTGCTGGAGCAGTTACCGACAGACCAGCACCAGATTCACAACCTCTGGCAGGACAACGACATGGACAACCTGCTGGAGTGCGTGCACAAACTCCACGGCGCCACCCGTTATTGCGGCGTGCCGGAACTGAGAACCGCCACATACCGGTTTGAAACCGCTCTGAAACATGAAAGCGAGGATATGACCGAGCACCGGGACCAACTGCTCAGCGCTATTGAGCGACTACTGGCCTGGAGCGAAAAAACCGATTGGCAAACGCTGTTTCGCAAGCAACACCCCCAGCCGGAAACAAGCTGAGCCGGGACTCAGGCCCTGGCGCGTTCCAGAATGGCGTGCATATCCCGGACAGCCTCTTTCAGGCCGGTAAACACTGCACGGGCAATGATGGCATGCCCGATGTTCAGTTCATTGATGCCCGCAATCGCCGCCACCCGCTCGGTATTGTGGTAATGCAGGCCATGCCCGGCATTGACAATCAGGCCTCGCTTGCGCGCGTAAGCTACGGCGTTTTCCAGAACCCTGAACGACGCCTCCAATGCCTCCGGGCTATCGGCCTCGGCGTACTCACCGGTGTGCAACTCCACTACGGGCGCGCCGCAACGCACGGCGGCGTCAATCTGCACCGGGTCCGGGTCGATAAACAAAGAGACTTCAGCACCGATTTTCGCCAGCCGGTCACAGGCCTTCGCCACCCGCTCTTCCTGGCCATCGACATCCAGCCCACCTTCAGTGGTCAGCTCTTCACGTTTTTCCGGGACCAGACACACACATTCCGGCCGAACCTGTTCAGCAAACGCCAGCATGGCATCGGCCACCGCCATCTCCAGATTCATTTTGGTTTGCAGGGTCTCCCGCAACAACAAAACATCCCGGTCCTGAATGTGCCGGCGATCTTCACGGGGATGCACCGTGATGCCATCTGCGCCCGCCTCTTCGGCCATCATGGCCGCCTGGACCGGGTCGGGATAACGGGTGCCACGCGCCTGGCGCAGCGTGGCAACGTGATCGATATTGACGCCTAGAAGCACTCTGGGATTCATGGTTTTCTCCCTGATGATGAAACGGAACCGCCGAAAAGTGAACGGCTGTGCAAGGGCTTGCCTTGCAGTAAGTAGTCTATCAGTACCCGCATGACACGCTTGGCGGTTTTGCGGGGAAGGTCGCTGGTCAGATCGCCGGCGGCCAACGCCAGCAAAGCCTCACCCGGCAAGTGCCGCAACCGGGCGTCGCGGTTATCCGCACTAACAATGCCCTGAGCCGGATCATAACCATAGTGGAAGCCAGCCTGAACGGATTGCCCCGTATCGGTGGCGTAATCCCAGGCGAAATCATAACCAAGGGCGCTGACGAACGCCCGCTCGAACGTTCGCAGCGTGGGCTCTACATCAGCGGGAGACGTCAGCGCGGCCAGCGACTGAAGGCTATCGATGTAACTGGCAAACAGCATCGGGTGGGGATCGGCAACGGGCAGGATGCGCTGCAACAGTTCGTTGATATACAGACCACTGTACAGGGCCCGGGTTTGTCGGAGAGCACTGGCCGAACGAACTTCCAGCTGTACCAGCGTTTTCAGATCACTGCGCCCCCGCCAGTCAACCAGCAGCGGCTGAAAAGGTTGCAGCTGCGCTTTCAGAGGGCTTTTGCTACTGCTCGCACCGCGGGCAATCACACTCATACGCCCATGGTTCAGCGAGAACAGATCCACCAGCAGCGAAGATTCACGCCACGGCCG
Source organism: Marinobacter sp. (assembly GCA_031580735.1). Taxonomy (GTDB): domain Bacteria; phylum Pseudomonadota; class Gammaproteobacteria; order Pseudomonadales; family Oleiphilaceae; genus Marinobacter. The sequence goes on along the minus strand of JAVLAV010000009.1, from coordinate 47,600 downwards.
CCGATGAATCACATAAGCGGGCTCCTGTTGCACCGCTTCGTTCATGCCACCCTCAGGAATCGTACATACCCAGGCTCTTCAGAGCCCGGTCGCTGTCGGCCCAGCCACGCTTTACCTTAACCCACAACCGGAGCATTACCTTGGTATCGAACAGACGTTCCATATCCGCCCTGGCCTCCTGGCCAATCCGGCGCATACGCTCGCCCTTGTCACCAATAATGATCTTCTTCTGCCCTTCGCGCTCAACCAGAATCAAAGCAGAGATATGCAGGGTCTTGCCCTGATGCTTGAACTCTTCAATTTCCACCGCGACCGAGTACGGGAGCTCAGCACCCAACTGACGGGTAATTTTTTCCCGAACCATCTCCGCCGCCATAAAACGCTCACTGCGGTCGGTAATCTGGTCATCCGGGTAGAAATGCACGCTCTCAGGCAGATAACGCCCTACCGCTTCTTCCAGCGGCTCCAGATTGGTTTCCTTCAAGGCAGACAGCGGGATGATTTCAGCAAACTCCCGTTTTTTCGACAGCATGTCCAGATGCGGCAGCAGCAGTTCCCGTTTTTCCAGACGGTCAACCTTGTTAACCGCAAGAACAACCGGACACTTCAGCCGGCTGAGCTTCTCCAGCACCATTTCATCGGCACTGGTCCAGTTCAGTTGATCAACCACAAACACTACAACATCGACATCAATCAGCGCCGATGAAGCGGCTTTGTTCATGGCACGGTTCAGGGCCCGGGGCTCGTCTTCATGCATGCCCGGCGTATCCACATAAATGGCCTGCACCGGCCCCATGGTTTTGATACCCAGAACCTGATGGCGGGTGGTCTGTGGTTTACGCGAGGTAATGCTCAGCTTCTGGCCCAGAATGTGGTTCAGAAGCGTGGACTTGCCCACGTTCGGGCGGCCGACAATAGCAACGAAACCACAACGGCTGTCCGGGTTTTCCGGGCGGGTAATATCATTCATTATTCAGTCTCCACGCCCAATTGTTTGAGTGCATTACGCGCTGCTTCCTGTTCGGCAATACGTCGGCTGCTGCCGGTGCCGGAAGTCTTACGGTCCAGTGACGGCAACCCACAGGACACATGAAAGGTCTGGTTGTGAGCCTCACCGTCCACTGAAATCACTTCATAATTGGGCAAGGGAAATTGCCGGGACTGCAGGTATTCCTGCAACCGGGTTTTCGGGTCTTTCTGGGTATCCTGGATATCAAGTCGGGTCAGCCGGTGCTCAAACCAGCGCAATACCTGCTCACGGCAGGTATAGAAATCGCTGTCCAGATAAATGGCTCCGATAATGGATTCAATGGCATCGGCGAGAATGGACTCGCGACGATAACCGCCACTTTTCAACTCACCGGAGCCCAGGCGGAGATACTGCCCCAGCTGGAACTCCCGGCCGATTTCCGCCAGCGTAACGCCTTTGACCATTCGCGCCCGCAATCGGCTTAGTTGGCCTTCCCGGGCTTTCTCGAAATGCTGGTAAAGATGTTCGGCAATCACCATGTTCACGATGGAGTCACCCAGAAACTCCAGCCGTTCGTTGTTCTGGTTACCGAAACTGCGGTGGGTCAGCGCCAGCAGCAGTCGCTCCGGTTGCTTGAACTGGTAGCCTATGCGGCGCTGAACTTCGTCAAGATCTGGTTGTGAATTCACTGGCCCTTCAACTTATATTCATGCTGGAAGTGAACGATGCTGTCCACATTGGCAAAAAGATTATTACGCACTTCGTAGTCGACATTGATCACCACGAAATCGCCGTTGTTGTCTACCGAGATATGCTTGGCATCAAAACCACGGATATTGTTAATGCTAAGGCGCTTATTGATCAGCCGGCGAACGTCCACGGATCCCATCTGGGATAACCCATCGGTGCCTTCCAGGCTCTCGAGAGCTTCCTGAATGGTAAGGTCGTCAATATAGGCAGGGCCCAGTTTGATCGCCAGGGTCAGCAACGCGCCAAAAAAAAGTGCCACGATGACCATAACCAGGGCGCCGCCCTGCTGCCTGGTACCAACAGGATTGCTATTATTCATGATTTTTAGCTCCCGGATGTGCTGAATCAATCAATGCTGCCCACTCGATCAAAAGATGGCAGACTTGTCAGCGATTTCCAGTGCATCCAGATCGCGAAAGCCTTGCCAACTACCAGTTTGTCGGGAACCATGCCCCAGTAACGGCTGTCGTTGCTGTTGTCACGGTTATCGCCCATTACGAAATAATGGTCGTCGGGTACAACCCATTCACCTTCGCCGGAGCCGGATACACGGCCCATGGTCAGGTAGATATCGTGTTCAACATCGCCAAGCTGTTCTCGCCAGCGCTCCACCGGCGGCAGACGCGCGACAAACTCCCGGGGCACCGGCTCGCCATTGATGAATAGCTGCTTGTCCCGATAACGGAGACGGTCTCCGGGAAGGCCGACCACACGCTTGATATAGTTCGTGGAGCCATCTTCAGGGTAATGGAATACCATCACGTCTCCCCGGTCGGGGTCATCCACTTCCAGGATCTTGGTGCCTGCCACCGGCAGTCGCAAACCGTAGGCGTACTTGTTGACCAGAATGAAGTCCCCCACTTCAAGCGTGGGCAACATGGATCCGGACGGGATCTGGAAAGGCTCTACCAGAAACGAGCGCAACACCAGCACCACCGCCAGAACTGGGAAGAAAGACCGGCTGACATCCACCAACCAGGGTTCACTCGACTCTTTGCCCGCTTCCTTCGGGTCATCACTGTCCGGGTTCCCTGCGTTGGCAGCCGCCAGACGCCGTTTCCTCAGAAACAGTTTGTCCGCCAGCCAGATCACGCCAGTCGCAAATGTCAGAACCACCAGTACCAGCGGAAAATTGATATCCATTCAAGGCGCCTTCGCTTTATTTATCGACTTTCAACACGGCAAGAAACGCTTCCTGAGGCACCTCGACATTACCCAGCTGCTTCATACGCTTTTTGCCTTCCTTCTGCTTCTGAAGCAGTTTCTTTTTCCGACTGACATCACCGCCATAACACTTGGCGGTTACGTTCTTGCGCAGCGCCTTTACCGTGACCCGGGCCACCACCTGGTTGCCGATGGCCGCCTGAATGGCGATATCGAACATCTGGCGGGGAATCAGCTCTTTCATTTTATCGATCAGTTGGCGGCCTTTGTAGTGCGCCTGCTCTTTATGCACGATCAGGGCCAACGCATCCACACGCTCACCGTTGATCAACACATCCAGGCGCACCAGATTCGCGGCCTGGAAACGCACAAACTGGTAATCCAGCGACGCGAAGCCCCGGCTTGCAGACTTGATGCGGTCAAAGAAATCCAGCACTACTTCCGCCATGGGCAGTTCGTAGGTGACCTGAACCTGACTCGACATAAAGTGCATGTTCTTCTGCACGCCCCGCTTTTCCTCACACAGGGCGATCACGTTACCCAGGTGTTCCTGAGGCACCAGTATGCTGGCCTCTACAATCGGCTCACGCATTTCTTCAATGGAGCCAATATCGGGCAAGCGTGAAGGGTTGTCCACCGACAGGGTCTCACCCTGAGTGGTCACCACTTCATAGATAACGGTGGGTGCGGTGGTAATCAGGTCAATGTCGTATTCCCGCTCCAGCCGCTCCTGAATGATTTCCATGTGCAGCATGCCCAGGAAACCACAACGGAAACCAAAGCCCAATGCGTCCGAGTTTTCCGGTTCAAAAAACAGGGAGGCATCGTTGAGGGTCAGCTTTTCCAGCGCGTCCCGGAAATCGTCGTAATCATCAGAGCTGACCGGGAATAGCCCGGCATAGACCTGCGGCTTGACCTTCTTGAAGCCGGGCAGCATCGGTGTTTCTTCAGCAAATTTCTGATGCACGATGGTGTCACCCACGGGGGCACCGTGGATATCCTTGATACCGGCAACCACGAAACCGACATCACCGGCCTCAAGAATGTTGGTATCTTTGGGTTTGGGGTTAAAAATACCGACCTTGTCGGCATTCCAGGCCTTGCCCGTGGACTTGATGACAATCTTGTCGCCTTTGCGCAGCGTGCCTTCAGTAATTCGCACCAGCGACACCACACCCAGGTAGTTGTCGAACCAGGAGTCAATAATCAAGGCCTGCAGCGGCGCTTTACGGTCGCCTTTGGGCGGGGGGATCCTCTTGATCAGATCCTCCAGCACATCTTCAACGCCCAGACCACTTTTGGCGCTGCAACGTACGGCATCGGTAGCTTCGATGCCGATCACATCTTCAATCTCTTCGGCCACCCGGTCCGGCTCTGCCTGGGGCAGGTCCATCTTGTTCAGTACCGGAACTACTTCCAGGCCCTGTTCAATGGCGGTGTAACAGTTGGCGACGGACTGGGCTTCAACACCCTGGCCAGCGTCCACAACCAACAAGGCACCTTCGCAGGCGTAAAGAGAACGGGACACCTCGTAGGAAAAATCGACGTGGCCCGGCGTATCGATGAAATTCAGCTTGTAGATTTCACCATTCCGGGCCTTGTAATTGAGCGTCACGCTCTGGGCCTTGATGGTGATCCCGCGCTCACGCTCGAGATCCATGGAATCAAGAACCTGCTCGTTCATCTCACGCTCGGTCAGGCCGCCACACATCTGGATGAAACGGTCAGCCAGAGTGGATTTGCCGTGGTCGATATGCGCAATGATGGAGAAATTTCGTATACGATTGATGTCGTTATCTTTTTCGGCTTCAGACATTCATCAAAACCCAGCTGGTGTAAACACTTAGGTGGAGAGTTGGTAAGAATCACTAAGTGCAGAAGTTAAAATCGGGAGGCATTGTAACGCGAACAAGGGCCGCTGTCGCCCTGAGAGCCGCAGGTGGCGCGGGCCAAACCGACATCGCGGCATCCGTTTTTTTCGCAGGCAGGATCTTGCTGAACGCCCCGGCCACTATCAACAACACCAGCAGCTGAGCCGGGCAGGTTGTTATTACCTGCCCGGCTCAGCTGCCAGAGGCAGCGCCATCAGGGCCGCATGACCAGATAACTGGCTCTTCCTTCCCGGACAATGCGCACGGATACCGCGCGGTTGTCAGGGAGGTCTTCAACTGCTTCGCGGAACTCGCGAACCGAGCTGACGTTCTGCCGATTGATTTCGGTGATGATGTCGCGGCTGCGAATACCCGCTTCGAAGGCCGGGCCACGCTTCACATCGGCAACAACCACACCACCTTCAACGCCAAGGGAGCTCGCCAGTTCCTGCGGCAGTGGCTCAACGGTCAGGCCCAGCGGGTTAGCAGACGAATCACCACGATCACCCGGGGTTGATGGATCCCGGCCGGTATCGCTTTCATCCGGCAACTGGCCAATCTCGACATCCAGCTCGATTTCACGACCTTCACGCAACACGGTCAGACGAACTGGCTCCCCTACTGGCGTGCGACCAACCATCGGAGGCAGATCGGACGAGGTTTCCACCTCCCGGCCATCAAGTTCAAGCACGATATCACCGGAGCGAAGCCCGGCTTCCGCTGCGGGTGAGCCTTCCATAACCTCGGCGACCAGAGCGCCACGCGGACGGTCCAGGCCAAAGGTTTCGGCCAGATCACGGTTCACTTCCTGGATTAACACGCCAAGCCAGCCACGGGATACCGAGCCTTCGTCACGGAGTTGGCGGAAGACGTTCATGGCGTCGTCAATGGGAATGGCGAAAGACACGCCCATAAAGCCGCCTGAGCGGGTGTAGATCTGCGAGTTGACACCAATCACTTCGCCATCAAGATTGAACAACGGCCCGCCGGAGTTGCCAGGGTTAATGGCCACATCCGTCTGAATAAACGGCACATAGTTCTCCGAGGGCAGCGAACGTCCAAGTGCACTGACAATACCTGCGGTTACCGTGTAATCAAAACCGAACGGGGAGCCGATGGCAAAGACCCACTCGCCAACCTTGAGCTCTTTTGAACGGCCAACGCTGACCACCGGCAGATCCTCCCCGTTCTCGATCTTGAGCACCGCCATATCGGAACGGGGGTCGGTACCCACGATGGTGGCGCTGAACTCACGCCGATCACTCAGGCGAACGATCACCTCATCCGCACCCTCGACGACGTGATTGTTGGTCAACACATAGCCATCAGCGGACACGATGAAGCCTGATCCCATGGATCGGCGGGGCTGTTGGCGAGAATGGGGGGAATCGCCAAACGGCGACTGAGGCCCCCGGAAGAATTCCTGTAAAAACGGCGGCAGCTGTTCCAGCTGGCGCTCATTAAAGGGGGAACCATGAAAAGAAGAACTGCGGTTTTTTGGCTCTGTGGTCGTGCTGATATTGACCACCGCACTGGCATTGTCTTCCACCAGCTCGGTGAAGTCCGGCAACTGAGCAGCCGCAAGCGGCTGACTCCAAAACACTGACACCATCGCCGCCAACATAAGCAGGCCAGCAATCAGTTTACCCGGGCTTAATGCCTGGGGCACCCGGGCTGTCCGGATCTGTGGTCTCGACATTTTCAACCCCCTGTTTTACCTGTGATTGAGTATAACTTTGAGGCACTCATTCATTTTTTCAACTTGAAACGGCAGGTATTACAGACAGGTAACCGACGCTATGCGGCTGACTCGGAGCATTTTGGGCTGGTATTGCGCACTGGCGCCAGACTGCCAGCCACGGACGAGCCAGAAACCAGAGGCCATCCCCGCCATGGCGCCAATAATCGCCGACAGGTCCGAACCACCAAACCACTGATAACCTGCGATAGACAAGGCAACCATTAGCAGCAAAGGCACACCATAGACCATCAGTGAGGCACGCAGCAGGGATTGCTCATCGATGCCCAGCAGCACTTCGTCTCCCACCCGGGCACCGGAACTGTTGGTTACCAACACCTGGTTAGCCCGCCCTCCGGAAACCGAAGCCAGGGCTCGCTGGCCACAACCGGCTCTGGCCGAGCAACTCTGACAGGCACTGGTACGGATGGTCTGCACCCAGGCCCTGTCGCCATCCACAGCCACAACTTTACCGGTTTCGGTAATCATGAGCCCAGCAACTCCAGCGCCAGTTCATTATCGATGCGGACAGCGTCGGCCACCTTCCGGGCAGTCTTTGGCGGAATTTCACCCACAACGGCCACCAGGAACGGCTTTCCGGACACGTCCAGCTCGCGCATGTAGATGGTGGTGGCACCCACTCTGGAGGCCCCTGTTGGCATCTTCAGATTGCCCGCAGGTTCCACAAATACGGAGAACGCTGCCAGGCCGTCCGAAAACGCAACCGCCTTGCCGATTCCTGACCGGGGAGCCGCTGCCGGCATAAAACCTTCGGGGCGCCAGCCGAGTGTCCAGCCATTCATGCGGTTGACCAGAGACTGGCTGTTTTCCGGGTCATCCAGAGTCCGGGAAATCTCCCGCCCTTCGCTTTGTACTTCAAATTCCTGATTGTCCAGGTCGTCGGTAATTTCAAGACTGGTGAACTGGAACTGTTCCAGAACCTCGCCATCGGCGTCACGAACATGACTCTTCACCAGAAGACCGGTGCTTTTTTCCAGCCAGAGGCGATGACTGTAGCGATCGTCATCATTCGCCCGGAGCGCGATGGCAACCACATCGTATCCCGCCACCCGGTCTTCTCCGACCAGCTCCGGCGTATATCTCTCTACCACTGGCATGAAATGAGCCGAGAAAGCCTCGGCAAAGGGCCCGGAAGGGATGACATCGTCCAGCCGTATCCGCCCCTGATCAGGCAGCACGCAAACCACATCCATACCTTTACGGACGATTTCGCCACTGCCACCGTCCTGCAGGACCAGACGCTCTTCCACCCGGCCGTCCCGGAAGCGGTGAGCAATGCGCATGGAATGCACCTGACCGCCCCGGGCATACACGAACACGCCCCGGTAAGAGGTCATGTTCAAGGCAGGGCCAAGACGCCTGAGCCAGTCGCTGGCGGTTTCCGGCTGTCCGGGCGCCCCGGCACTTTCTGCCGTAGCCGGCACAGGCACTGCCAGCAGGCACGCCAGCACAAAAGCTGCGATAACCGGCCACAACCTCTGCTGTCCGTCACTGTGCTGTTCGCGACTACCCGGAACCATCACTCAACCATACTCCGACATTCAATAGCCATTATTGGCGCTGACCATACGGGCGTATCCGACCGAACCGCGACCGGCACCTACGCTATTGTGCTGCGCATGCTCCAGCATATATTGACGCATTTGCCGCAACTGATCCTCATCCAGCCCCTGCAAGGCCACCTCTTCTATGGAGGTCGGCAGCACCGGGACCGATTGTTCAGATGGTGCAGCGGCCACCTCATTCGCGGTGCCACCGGGTTGCGAAGAATCCCAGCCGGCGCCGGCCCCAAAGCCCACCACCAGAGCCAGGGCCACCATAGCTGTGACCGGCCAGTGCCAGTTCATTCGGGACGAGTTCTCGGCGGCGACAGTCGTTGACGGCTCCACCCGGCCATCAAGCCTGTTCCGAACCGCAGAAGCAACATCCACGCCCTCCACAGGGCCATGGTTTTCATGCATCAGATCACGGACCTGCTGCCAGCGTTGCCACTGGCCCCGGACCTCCTCCTGACTGCCATGGGACAGAAGGCGGCGCACTGACAGCTCATCGGCTTCATCGTCCATCATCGCTGACAGGGTTTCTTTGAGACGCTCGTCCATCGGATGCAACCTCACTTACGTCGCTGAATGATTGAGCAGAGGGCCAAGCTGGCGATCTACCGCATCACGGGCTCTGAAAATCCGGGACCGCACGGTCCCGATAGGGCATTCCAGAATTCTGGCGATATCTTCATAACTCAGGCCGTCGTATTCCCGGAGCAGGAACGCTGAGCGCAGCTCCTCCGGCAATCCGGCAATGGCCGCCGTCAGCACTTTCTGCAACTGCTCCCGCTGAAGTATCTTTTCCGGTGATGCCACATCCCGCAAGCGCGCGCCATCGTCAAAGTTTTCAGCATCGGCGACATCAGCCGAGCCCTGTGGCCGACGGCCCCTGGCCTCAAGAAAATTCTTGGCGGTATTAACGGCAATCCGATAAAGCCAGGTGTAAAAGGCACTGTCACCCCGGAACCGCTCAATCGCCCGGAAAGCCTTGATGAAGGTTTCCTGGGTCAGATCCATCACTTCCTGGGTGTCGTAGACATATCGGCTGATAATCGAAGCAACGCGCGACTGGTATTTCACCACCAGCAAATCAAACGCCGCACGGTCACCATTACGGACCTTGCGCACCAATTGCAGATCAGTCTGGCTGTCGGTTTGCTCACCGGTTTTATGGTCGTTGTCAGGGGTCATGGACGAAGCAACAGGAGATCCTGAAATTCTGGCCGGCATTGGCCCGTTTTTCATCGGTTTGGCTTGTGTCATTGGTGTCTTCCGGTGTTCGTTCATGAACCCATGCAACCTGACAGGTTCCGCCAACAGGCGAAAGCCGTCAGGCCAAATAGACAGCAAGCGCAAAGTTTAGTTCAATACACCTTCACATTATGGCCTGCGATAACGATTCAATGCCACAATCCTACGAATACGACGTTCTCATCATTGGCAGCGGCGCTGCCGGCCTGACGGTTGCCCTGAATCTGCCCGAGCATCTTAATGTATGCGTGATCAGCAAGGCCGACATCAGCTCCGGAGCGACTCTCTGGGCCCAGGGCGGCATTGCCGCGGTAATGGATGCCACAGACTCGGTCGAAGACCACATCCAGGATACCCTCAAGGCCGGCGGCGGTCTGTGCCATGAAGATGCTGTTCGCTTTACCGTTGAACACGGGAAAGAGAGCATCGACTGGTTAATAGACTCTGGTGTCAACTTCACCCGTGAAGAGGACGAAGAACACTACCACCTCACACGAGAAGGTGGCCACAGCCACCGGCGTATTATTCACTCCGCCGATGCGACCGGGCACGCAGTTTCGACAACCCTGGCCGAGCAGGCTCAGGCACGCGCCAATATTGACCTGAAATCCCGTCGGGTAGCGGTCGACCTGATCACCAACCGAAAGCTGTCACTGCCGGGCAATCGCTGTGTGGGCGCCTACATTCTCAATCTGGAAGACAGCCATGTAGAGCTGTTCCGGGCCCGCTTTACCGTGATCGCAACCGGCGGTGCCTCCAAAGCCTACCGCTACACCACCAATCCGGATGGTGCCTCCGGTGATGGTATCGCCATGGCCTGGCGGGCGGGTTGCCGTGTTTCAAACATGGAGTTCAATCAGTTCCATCCCACGTGCCTGTACCATCCGCACGCCAAGTCTTTCCTGATCACCGAAGCCGTGCGTGGTGAAGGCGGTGTACTGAAGCTGCCGGACGGCAGCCGTTTCATGGACCAGTTTGATCCGCGGGCCGAACTGGCACCCCGGGACATCGTGGCCCGGGCCATTGACCATGAAATGAAGCGGCTGGGCGCCGACCACCTGTATCTCGACATCAGCCACAAACCGGCCGATTTCGTGAAACACCACTTCCCGACCATTCACGAAAAATGCCTGGAATTCGGCATTGATATCACCACCGACCCGATTCCCGTGGTGCCGGCCGCCCACTACACCTGTGGCGGCGTTATCAGTGACCAGCGCGCCAGAACCGACGTCAACCAGCTTTATGTCGTCGGCGAAGCTGCCTTTACCGGCTTGCACGGTGCCAACCGGATGGCCAGTAACTCACTGCTGGAATGCCTGGTGTATGGCCGGGCCGCCGCCAAAGATATTGCCCGGCGGGAGTCTGACATCCCGACACCGCCGTCAGCGCCGGGCTGGGACGAAAGCCAGGTTCGGGATTCCGACGAAGACGTGGTAATTTCCCACAACTGGGATGAACTGCGCCACTTCATGTGGGATTATGTCGGCATTGTACGCACCACCAAGCGGCTACAGCGCGCCAAACACCGGGTGGACCTGCTGCACCGGGAAATAAACGAGTTCTACAGCAATTACCGGGTCAGCAATGACCTGATTGAACTGCGTAACCTGATGACAGTGGCAGACCTTATTATCTGTTCGGCACTGCAGCGCAAAGAAAGCCGCGGCCTGCATTACACCCTGGATTATCCCGGCCTGAATCACGACAGTCAGGATACCGTACTGGTACCGACCACCTATCGAACACTGTCCCCCTGACGGGGAACTTCATTCAGCCTTAACGGAACCCAATATGTCCGAGACCACAGATTCCAAAGCGAACACCGAATTTCACCGCCTTTGGTGGCACAGCCGCCGCGGCATGCTGGAGCTCGATAACCTTCTGATTCCGTTTCTGGAAGAAGCCTACCGGGATCTTGAGCCGGAAGATCAGGCCCGCTACGAAAAGCTTCTGACCTGTGAAGACGCCGACATGTTCGGATGGTTCATGCAACAGAGCCGACCAGAAGATCCGGACCTGCAGCGCATGGTTGATATGATCCTCAAGCGTGTCCAGCCGGATTGATCTGAGGCTCCGGCCCTCTGCCACAGCAGGCCTGCTGGCCACCCTGCCCTGGCTGGTTCTTGCCGGTTTCACGGTGACAGCCAGCATTTCCGGCCCACGGATTTTGCTGCTGTTTGTTCCGGTCATTGCCTGGTTCGGCTGGCGCAGCTATCAGCGCCACGGGCTTTTGAAAGGCGCCAATGCCGTTGTCGCCCTGACCACAAATAGCGGAGGGCTGTGTTGCCAGTGCGCTGACGGCCGCGAACTGTCGGTCACAATCGACTCCGCCAGCAGCCTCGGCGCCTCTTTTCTGGCCTTGAAACTTCGATCACCTGCCGCCACCTCAGGTAGACTGTTTACTCTGATTATCAGCGAACAGGGTCCGCTTGGCGCCAACGCACCGGCAGCCGACTTTCGCCGCCTGAAGATGTGGCTGCGCACCGGGCGTTGACGTTCACCGACCCGACCGGAGAACACTATGAGCATCGCTACCACAGAACTGCGCTTCCTCGGAAACCGCAGCGGCTACGTCTTGCTTGAGCATAAACAAATCGTACGCATCAGCGGCGCCGGCACTGACAAATTCATTCAGGGCCAGTTCAGCCAGCATGTCGATGAAATTACCCCCAGCCAGTCACTGCGTGCGGCCGCCTGCACCCCCAAAGGTCGCGCTTACTGCCTGACCCGTTTCGTGCGGGATGGTGATGACCTGCTCATGGAGCTCGACACAAACCTCGCACAACCCACCCTGAACCAGCTCAGGAAGTATCTGATGCTGTTCCGGGGCACTTCGATGGAGGTACTGGAAGCGGCGCAGCTCATGGGGCTTATCGGCCAGGAAGCGGCGGTTGCTGTTGCCGGAGACGAGGCCAGGAGCCTGACAGAGCCCGGACAGGTGCTACAGACGGACAACGGCTTTCTGGTGCGCATTGAAGACATGGCCGGCCCGGTGCCACGCTACGAATTCTGGCAACCAGATGGCGGCATCACCTCACCCGAGGACATTGATCCGCTTTCAACCGATGACTGGAACGCCTCCAGCATTTCTGCCGGCGTACCCTGGCTGACCAAGGACACCACTGAGAACTATGTACCGCAAATGCTGAATCTTCAGCACCTGCAGGGCATTCACTTCAAGAAAGGTTGCTACACCGGCCAGGAAGTCGTCGCGCGGATGCACTTTCTGGGGCAACTGAAGAAAAGCCTGTTCCGGTTGAATTTTCAGGGTATCAACACGGCTCCGGCTCCCGGCACAAAGCTGCAGGCTGGCGGCAAGAACGCAGGGGAAGTGATCAACTCGGTCATGACCGGCTCTGACCACGGAACACTGCTGGCCGTTTTGCGCCACGACGCAGCCGAAGCAACCCTTGCGCTGGACGGAAAAGATTCAGTGACGCTTCAACTGGATACACTGCCCTACCCGGTTCCCGAGCGGGAAGAGAAATCAGATACATAAGTTGACAGGAAATGCTGTCAAAATTTGCTATAAAATAAGTCAGATAGCTATTTTCGAAGACTCGTGAACGGGTTTTACAGACAAGCGGAATGTAACTGACCATGGCAAACATCATAGAAACCATTAAGTCGGACCTTACTCAGGCCATCGACAACGACAAACTGGTACTTCCGACACTGCCGGAAGTGGCTCTGAAAGTCCGGGAAATCGCCGAAGCCGAGGACTCTGCCATAGCCGATCTGGTCAAAGTGATCAGTAACGACACCGCTTTGTCGGCCCGGATTATCCGAGTATGCAACAGCCCCCTTTTCCGCGGTACCCGCAGTATTGAAAACCTGAACATGGCCGTAAGCCGGCTGGGCATGTCTTACACCAGCAACCTGGCTATGGGTCTGGCGATGGAGCAGATGTTCCAGGCCACCTCCGACATGATCGACCGCCGGCTGCGCCACACCTGGCAGGTGAGCACGGAAGTGGCCGGTATCTGCCACGTACTGGCCCAGCATTACACCGGCCTGAAAGCCGACCAGGCTACCCTGGCCGGCCTGGTTCACCTGATTGGCGTATTGCCCATTCTGCGTTACGTGGAAGATCAGGATCTGCAGATCAGCAGCATCATGCTCGATAATGTTATTGATGAACTGCATCCGAAAATCGGCACACTGATTCTGAAAAAGTGGGACTTCCCCGAAGACCTGCAGAACGTGCCCATGGAGTACGCCAACTTCACCCGCAAGGTTCCCAAGGCCGATTACGCCGATCTGGTGCTGGTGGCCAACCTGCAACTGGTTTCCGGCACCGAACATCCCTGGAACGACATCGACCTGAATACTGTCTCCGCCTTCCACCGACTTGGCCTGGATCCGCATACCGACATGAGCGAAGAGGAAGATCTCAACGCGCAGATGGAAGCCGCGATGTCGCTGCTCAGGTAAGCCGCATTAGCGATACCGGGCCAGCAGCTCGGTTTTTGTTGGCAGAGCCCAGTTCACCGGGCTTTGCCCCCGCTCTTCCAGCCATTGATTCGCCTGCGAGAAATGCCGGCAACCGAAAAACCCCCGGTAGGCACTCAACGGCGAAGGGTGGGGCCCTTCCAGAACCAGATGCCGGTTGCGGTCAATATGACGACCTTTCTTGCGGGCATAGCCGCCCCAGAGCAGGAACACCACGTTTTCCCGCTCCCGGTTAATGGTTTCAATCACCTTGTCGGTAAACGCCTCCCAACCTTTGCCCTGATGGGCGCCGGCATTGCCCTGCTCCACCGTCAGCACGCTGTTCAGCAACAGCACGCCGTTCTCGGCCCAGGGCTGCAGGCAGCCATGGTCCGGCGGGGCAATACCCAGATCGCTCTGGATTTCCTTGAAGATATTGACCAGCGAAGGCGGGGGCGGCACATCGGGGCGCACCGAGAAGCACAGGCCGTGAGCCTGGCCCGGGCCGTGATAGGGATCCTGCCCGAGAATAACCACCGACACTTCATCAAGCGGGGTGCTGTTCAGGGCATTGAAGCACAGAGCGCTGGGTGGAAACAGCACCTTACCGGCAGCCTCCTCATCAGCCAGAAACTGCGCCAGCTGCTGCAGGTAAGGTTTCCGGAACTCTTCGGCGAGGTGTTCATCCCAACCGCGGCCGGGCTTTAACTGGCTGGCAAGAACATCAACAGGTGACATACAGAAAGCTCCCGGCTGGAAACGAAAACGGGGCCAACAGGCCCCGGATCAATAACGATTGGCTTATTCCTGAGATGCGCCCTGTTCAGGCTTGTGCTCGGGGCGCATGGCCGGGAACAGAATCACGTCGCGGATGGAGGGCGAATCGGTCAGCAGCATGGCCAGACGGTCGATGCCGATACCTTCACCGGCGGTCGGTGGCAGGCCGTATTCCAGAGCCATCACGTAATCTTCGTCGTAGAACATGGCTTCGTCGTCGCCGGCGTCTTTCTCGGCCACCTGGGCCTGGAAGCGCTCGGCCTGATCTTCGGCGTCGTTTAGCTCGGAGAAACCGTTGGCAATCTCGCGGCCACCCACGAAGAACTCAAAGCGCTCGGTGACAAACGGATCACTGTCCTTGCAGCGGGCAAGCGGCGAGACTTCTTTCGGGTACTCGGTAATAAACGTCGGCTGCATCAACTGATGCTCGGCGGTTTCCTCGAAAATTTCGATCTGTACCTTGCCCAGTCCCCAGCCGGCTTTTACCTGAATACCCAGTTTTTTCGCCAGTTCACGGGCCTGGGTTTCATCGCTCAGTTGGTCGGCTGTCACATCCGGGTTGTGGCGCAATATGGCATCAACCACGGTCAGACGCTCGAACGGCTTGCCGAAATCGTACTCGATGGTTTCTTCGCTGCCATCTTTCAGTAGCCGGGTATTGGTCACTGTGGTGGTACCAAGCACCTTGTCAGTAATGGTGCGCACCATTTCTTCGGTCAGGTCCATCAGGTCGTTGTAATCGGCGTAGGCCTGATAGAACTCGACCATGGTGAATTCCGGGTTGTGCCGGGTGGAGAGGCCTTCGTTGCGGAAGTTGCGGTTGATCTCGAATACCCGCTCGAAACCACCCACCACCAGGCGCTTGAGGAACAGCTCCGGGGCAATTCGCAGGTACATATCAATACCCAGCGCATTGTGGTGGGTCACAAACGGGCGAGCCGTGGCGCCACCGGGAATTACCTGCAGCATGGGCGTTTCCACTTCCATGAAATCCCGGTCGGTAAAGTACTGGCGCATCACGTTGATGATTTTTGAACGGGCATAGAACACCCGGCGGCTGTCTTCGCTCATCATCAGGTCAACGTAGCGATGGCGATAGCGTGCCTCGGTGTCGGTTAGCCCTTTGTGCTTCTCTGGCAGTGGCCGCAGTGATTTGGTGAGCAGCACGTACTCGTCCATGGTCACGTACAGATCGCCCCTGCCAGACTTCGACAGCGTGCCCCGAACACCCACGATATCGCCCAGATCCCACTGCTTGGTGTCTTTCTGGACATCCTTGGTGGCGTAGATCTGGATGCGGCCGGTCATGTCCTGAACCACTTTGAATGCTTTCCGGTCGAGCATCATGCGGCCGGCGATGGCCACCTGAATACCCATGGACTCCAGCTCTTCCTTGGTTTTGTCACCGTATTTTTTCTGCAGTTCAGCAGCGGTGGCATCACGGCGGAAGTCGTTCGGGAACGGATTGCCCTGCTCACGCAGCGCGGCCAGTTTGGCGCGGCGCTCGGCAATCAGCTTGTTGTCCTCTTGCGGTGCGGCGTTCTGGGTGTGTTCAGTCATTTTGGCTCACTAGGAAGTCGGGTTGTCCGGTTCGGGTTTGATGGCGCTGTCTACAGCGCCATCTTCAGACTGGCTTCGATAAATTTGTCGATGTCACCATCAAGCACAGTCTGGGTGTTGCTGGTTTCCACCTTGGTGCGCAGATCCTTGATGCGGCTGTCGTCCAGCACGTAGGAACGGATCTGGCTGCCCCAGCCGATGTCGGCCTTGGAGTCTTCCTGCTTCTGCTTTTCAGCATTGCGCAGCTGCATCTCACGTTCGAATAGCTTGGCTTTCAGCTGTTTCATGGCCTGGTCTTTGTTCTGGTGCTGGCTTCGGCCAGCCTGACAGGCCACCACAATTCCGGTGGGGTTGTGGGTCAGTCGCACGGCGGATTCAGTCCGGTTGACGTGCTGACCACCGGCACCGGAGGCGCGATAGACGTCTACCCGAAGGTCTGACGGATCGATTTCGATTTCGAAGCTGTCGTCCACTTCCGGTGATACAAACACGGAAGAGAATGAGGTATGACGACGGTTACCGGAATCGAACGGGGATTTCCGCACCAGGCGATGGACGCCGGTTTCGGTGCGCAGCCAGCCGTAGGCGTAGTCACCCTGAATATGGATGGTGGCACTTTTGACGCCCGCGACATCACCGTCCTGCAGTTCAACGATTTCTGCCTTGAAGCCACGGCGTTCCGCCCAGCGCAGGTACATGCGCAATAGCATGTTGGCCCAGTCCTGGGCTTCGGTGCCGCCGGAGCCGGCCTGGATGTCCAGGTAGGCGTTGTTGGCGTCCATCTCGCCGGAGAACATGCGGCGGAATTCGAGCTTTTCGAGCTCTTGGTCCATGGCGGCCAGGTCAGACTCAATGTCTGCAACGGTGGCTTCATCTTCTTCTTCGGCCGCCATTTCCAGCAGACTTTCGGCGTCGGCAAGGCCGGTCTGGAGGTTGTCGATGGTGCGGACAATCAGCTCCAGGTCGGATTGTTCTTTGCCCAGGCTCTGCGCACGGCTGGGGTCGTCCCAGACGGTGGGTTGTTCCAGCTCTCGCTCTACTTCGATCAGTCGTTCACTACGGCGATCGTAGTCAAAGATACCCCCTCAGCGCTTCAGTGCGCTCGCGAAGCTCTTTGATCTTCGTCACTATGGGATTAATTTCCATGGAAACCTTTCTCGCTTTGGGAAATGATGCGATAAAAACAGGTGGCGGATTCTACCGGAAATCGGTTGTTAAATCAGCCGGTCAAAGTACGGAGTGACACGCATTACGCCTGGAGCAAGCACAGGGTGGGAGGTGTCCCTTCCGGGAGACGCTGTGAATACATCCCTGTACGCTTAACGAAAACATCCCTGTTTTCGATACTCCCGGAAGGGACACCTCCCACCCTGCGCCCGGACTATATGCTATCGCCCGCCTTCATCGGCTTAAATTTCATACCACAACCTTGAACCCGCTTTTCGTCCGTTTCGTCTGTGGCTTTTTAAGCTTTATTTTTCCGTGTCCTTCCGTGTCTTCCGTGGCAAAAAATCTTTATCTTTTTTCGTGTTCTTTCGTGGATTTCGTGGCCAAAAACAATCAGTCCAGCGGCTCCAGATAATCCACCAGTAATTGCAGGTTGGTCCTGCCACGAAACGTATTCGCATCCGGCTTATAAACCACCCGCGCCCCGGACCGCGTGTAATCGGGCACTTCCGGCCCGGTATTAAACGCAATACCGTCAATAATCCCCCCACCTTCCGCCGGTTGTAGTACCAGCTTCAGGTGATTCTCTCCCACGATACGCTGGCTCACCACACGGAAGTTGCCATCAAAAATCGGCTCCGGAAAATGCTGCCCCCAGGGGCCGGCTCGTTTGAGCAGGTAGGCGGTATCGAGATTCAGTTCTTCAGACGCCAATGGGCCGTCGGTGGTGATGGCGGCTTCGAGGTCTTCGGGTTTCAGGGTGTCGCGAACGGCCCTGTCGAAAGCCTCGCTGAAGGCGTCCAGATCGTTGCGGGACAGGGTCATGCCGGCGGCCATGGCGTGGCCGCCGTATTTTTTCATCAGGCCGGGATTTTGGGCGTCGACCACGGCCAGGGCATCGCGGATGTGCAACCCGGGAATGGAGCGGGCGGAACCTTTGAGATGTTCGCCGTCGTCATCGGGTGCGAAGGCGATGGTGGGCCGGTGAGTCTGTTCGCGTATTCTGGCGGCGAGGATGCCAATCACACCCTGGTGCCAGTCTTCGTCGAACAGGGCCAGGCCCCAGGGCAGGCCTTCGATGTCCAGAGACATGGCCGCGAGCAGGTCCTGGGCCTGGGTTTTCATTTCCCGTTCGATGGTTCGGCGTTCGCGGTTGAAGCTGTCGAGTTCCCGGGCCAGGCGCTGGGCTTCGTCCCGGCTGTCGGCCAGCAGGCAGGCGATGCCTATGCTCATGTCGTCCAGCCTGCCCGCTGCGTTCAGGCGCGGGCCGACGACAAAGCCGAGGTCCGTGGAGCTGATTTCGGTGTAATCCCGGCCGGCCACTTCCAGCAATGCCAGGATGCCGGGGCGGGCTTCGCCTTTTCGAATGCGGCGGATGCCCTGCTCGACGAAGATACGGTTGTTGTGGTCCAGCGGTACAACATCGGCGACGGTGCCCAGTGCAACCAGATCCAGCAGGTTGCCCAGATTGGGCTCGGGGTCCGGCAACTGATTCTGATCGCGCAGGTGTTTTCTCAAAGCGGTGAGTACGTAGAACATCACGCCCACGCCCGCCGCGTTCTTGCTCAGGAACGGGCAACCGGGCTGATTGGGGTTCACAATAGCTTCGGCATCTGGCAGTTCTTCGCCGGCCAGGTGGTGGTCGGTCACCAGGACTTTGATGCCGAGTTCCCGGGCAACGCGCACGCCTTCAATAGCGGAGATGCCGTTGTCGACGGTCACCAGAAGGTCCGGTAAATCGCCTTCTTCCTGCAATCGGTGAATAATACCCGGCGTCAGGCCGTAACCATCCGAAAAGCGGCTGGGCACGCGGAAGTCGATGGATTGCACACCCAGCATCGACAGGCCAAGCATGGCAACGGCGGTGCTGGTGGCGCCGTCGGCATCGAAATCGCCCAGCACCATCACCCGCTGTTTCTGAACCACGGCATCAGCCAGCAATTCCACCGCACGGTCTATGCCCCGCAACTGCATCGGCGAGGCCAGGTATTTCAGGGTGTATTGCAGCTGCTCCCCGGAGGCAATGCCTCGGGCAGCGTAAAGCCGACGAAGAATCGGGGGCAGGTTTTGCCCCCAGTCCGGTGTGTCAGTCGGCTGGGGGCGGCGTAGGATCTTTTTGGGAGTCATGCCGGGTCAGGCGTTTTTCCAGTGTTTGGCCATGAAGTCCTGCACCTTGGCCTTGTCGTTGTCCAGAACGGTGTAACGTTCTTCGCGCTCGAACAGGTCAGCCATGTGCAGTGGCAGTTGCGGCTTGATGGTCAGGCCGGCTTCGGCGATGGCGTCTGGGAACTTGGCAGGGTGTGCGGTGCCCAGGGTGATCATTGGCACAGAGCTATCACGGCGGCAGTTGCGTGCAGCACGCACACCAATCGCCGTATGCGGATCCAGCAGGTATTCGTTCCGATCAAACACCTCACGAATGGTCTCGCAGGTCGCTTTGTCGCCTACTGCGTCGCTGTCGAACAGCTCGCGGGCATGCTTCCAGCGATAGTCTTCAATGCTGACCGGGCCTTTCGAGGCATTTTCCAGCAGGTCTTTCACCGCCAGACCATCCCTGCCGTGCAGGTCAAACAACAGGCGCTCGAAGTTGCTCGACACCATGATATCCATGCTCGGAGACAGGGTGTGCTCAAGCTGGTGCTGTTCGTATTTGTTGCCACTCATGAACCGGTGCAGGATGTCATTGCGGTTGGTGGCAATGACCAGCTGGTTGATGGGCAGGCCCATTTTCCGGGCCAGGTAACCGGCAAAGATATCGCCGAAGTTACCGGTAGGTACGGAGAACGCCATACTACGGTCCGGGCCGCCCAGAGACAGTGACGCCTGGAAGTAGTAAACAATCTGGGCCATGATCCGCGCCCAGTTGATGGAGTTCACTGCTGCCAGCTGGGTTTTTCCACCCAGGAAGGACTGGTCGCCGAAGCTTTCCTTCACCATGCGCTGGCAGTCATCGAAGTTGCCCTCGACCGCGATGTTGTGAATGTTGTCACCCTGCACAGTGGTCATCTGACGACGCTGTACTTCCGACACGCGCTTGTGCGGATGCAGAATGAAGATATCCACGTGTTTGCAGCGGCGGCAGCCTTCAATAGCGGCTGAACCGGTATCACCGGAGGTTGCACCCATGATCACCACGTGCTGGTTACGCTTCTCTAGAACATAATCCAGCAGGCGACCCAGCAATTGCAGGGCAAAATCCTTGAAAGCCAGCGTCGGGCCGCGGAACAGCTCCAACACCCACTCATTGGTATCCAGCTGCACCAGTGGGGCTACCGCCTGGTGCGTGAATACGCTGTAGGTTTCTTCCAGCATTTTGCGGAAATCGTCAGCGGGAATGGCCTCTTCCACAAACGGGTACATAACCTTGTAGGCCAGTTCCGAATACGGCAGGCCACGCCAGCTGCGAATTTCTTCCAGACTGAAATGCGGCAGCGATTCCGGCACATACAGGCCGCCGTCGCTGGCCAGTCCGGTCAGAAGAACGTCTTCAAAGCCCAGAGCCGGGGCTTTGCCCCGCGTGCTGATGTATCTCACGTGCGTACCTGTCAGTTAAAGTTTTCGGCGCGAATGCGGATGATTTTGCCATCGATATCCGGCAACGATTCCATTTCATCAATGGCCAGGTTCATCTGACGCTCCTGCACGGTGTGAGTCAGGATGATTACCGGAATACGGCCATCCTTGAACTCCGACTCTTTCTGCATGATCGACTCGATGTTGATGCCATGCTCACTAAGAATCGCCGCAATCTTGGCCAGAACACCCGGGCGGTCCAGCGCCTGAATGCGCAGGTAATAGGCAGACTGAATGTCTTCCATGGACAGAACCGGCAGGTCTTCCAGGGCATCCGGGCTGAAGCCGAGGTAAGGCACTCGCTGTTTGCTTTCTGCGGCAACGGCACGAGCCACGTCTACGATGTCTGCGATCACGGCAGAGGCGGTGGCCTCGTCACCGGCGCCCGGGCCGTAATACATGGTCTGGCCTACGGCGTCACCATCCACCATAACGGCGTTCAGAACGCCATCTACCTGAGCAATCAGGTGGGTTTTCGGAACCAGGGTTGGATGCACGCGCAGCTCGATGCCTTCATCACGGCGGCGGGCGATACCCAGATGCTTGACCCGATAGCCCAGCAATTCGGCATGGGCAATGTCAGCCGGAGTCAGGGTGGAAATGCCTTCGGTAAAGGCTTTCTCGAATTGCAGCGGCACACCAAAACCGGAAGAAGCCAGGATGGTCAGTTTGTGCGCAGCATCAACGCCTTCGACATCAAAGGTGGGGTCCGCTTCGGCGTAGCCCAGGTCCTGGGCTTCTTTCAATACTTCCGCGAAGTCTCGACCGGCGCGCATTTCGGTGAGAATGTAGTTACCGGTGCCATTGATGATACCGGCAATGGTGTCGATACGGTTGGCAGCCAGACCTTCACGCACGGCCTTGATCACCGGAATGCCACCGGCCACGCCGGCCTCGTAGGCAACAACCACGCCGGCTTTTTCCGCCGCTTCGAAGATTTCGTTACCGTGAACAGCAATCAGAGCCTTGTTGGCAGTCACCACATGTTTGCCTTGAGCAACGGCGGCCAGAACCAGCTCTTTGGCGGCATCGTAACCGCCAATCAGCTCGACAACGACATCAATGTCGGGATCATTCACCACATCGAAAATATCGGTACTGAACGGAATGTTTCCCAGATCCAGGTCGTCACGGCTACGACGACTGGCCACCCGGGCAATCCGGATATTGCAGCCGGCACGACCCGCAATAATCGCAGCGTTGCGAGTCAGGACATTGAATGTACCGCCGCCTACAGTTCCCAGTCCGCAAATTCCGACATTGACGTCTTTCAAACTCTCACCTCTGTTCCCGATGGGGTGCTGATGAATGGCATTTCAAGGGGGTATAGTATACCCATTCAAGGCTCACTGAATAAGCCCCGGCGTGGCCAAGATAACAGCTATTGGTCAAAGGGGCTGCACTGCAGCCCCTTTATTTGTTACAGAAGGCCCAGACCTTCAGCCAGATTGCGCGCGGGCACATAACCCCGCACCATTTTGCCATCTTCCAGCAGAATGGCTGGCGTGCCGGTTACACCCACCTGAGCGCCCAGCCTGAACTGTTCCTCAACCGGGTTTTCGCAATTTCTCTGCTCAACGGATTTGCCGGATTTGGCCGCATCCATGGCAGCCTGCTGGTCATCCGCACACCATACCGACACATACTTGCTGAAAGACGGTGTATCAGGGCCGGAGCGGGGATAGCCGAAATAGTTAACGGTAATACCGTAGTCATTGAGCTGCGGCACTTCGTCATGAAGCTTCCGGCAGTAGGGACAATCAATATCGGTGAAAACATCGACAACCGCCTTCTCTTCGCCATTTGCCGGATAGGAGATAACGCCTTCTTCACCGTATTCCGCCATGGTTTCCTGACGGACCCTGGCACGGCTTTCCTCACTGACATTGGCAATGCCATCATCCGTCAGTTTCAGAAGATCTCCGGTCAACAGGTAAACGCCGTCTTCGGTGGTGTAGATGGTATCTCCGTTATTGCTCTGCACTTCGTACAAGCCTTTGGCTTCGGACTTCTGCACCGAGGTCACGCGCAGGCCGGGCACGGCATTGCTAAGCTTTTCCGCAATCGCATCTTCTGTTTCCCCGGCTGTTACGGGAGCGGCAGTCGCCAGCGACAGGAACAAGGCGGCGACAATGGCAGGAATAGTCAGATTCATGGGAGGTTATCGTCCTTTTCTGATGTTTGAACGTTGTTGGGCAATGGCCCGCAGGCCTCTAAACCAGATGAACATGCGACACCATGAGGCTTTGAAAGTTCACCAGCCGCAATGCCGGATTCAGCCGCGCGGATGATGCTGCTGATGCAGATCCTGCAACCTTTGCCGGGCAACGTGGGTATAGATTTGCGTGGTAGACAGATCAGAATGCCCAAGCAGCATCTGCACCACCCGGAGGTCCGCACCGTGATTCAGCAAGTGGGTGGCAAACGCATGGCGCAGCGTATGAGGTGAAATATGCTTGTAGATACCCGCTCTGCCGGCATAGCACTTGATCCGATACCAGAATGCCTGACGAGTCATACTGCCGGCCCGGTTACCGGGAAACAGGGCATCGCTGGGTTTGCCCTTCAGCAGCTCCGACCTCGCCTGCTTCATGTAAGCCAGCAGCCAGTCAATCGCCTCTTCACCCAGCGGCACCAGACGCTCTTTATCGCCCTTGCCGTTGATGCGCACCACACCCTGACGCAGATTGACCTGATCCACCCTCAAGCCGGTCAGCTCGGAAACCCGCAAGCCGCAGCCGTACAGGATTTCCAGCATGGCTTTATCGCGCAACTCCAGAGCCACTTCCGGATCCGGCTCAGTCAACAAGGCCTCCACATCCTGCTCAGTCAGTGTATCCGGCAAGCGTCGGGGCAAACGCGGGCTGTCAATGCGCAGGGTGGGATCTTCAGCAATCACACGCTCACGAAGGAGAAACCGGTAAAAGCGGCGAACACCCGACAAACGCCTGGCCGCAGTACTGGTTTTTATGCCGTCAGCCAGGCCCCGGGACAGCCAGGCCAAAAGGTCGGTGCGGTTTGCAGCCCTCAGGCCCGGCCCGCCGGGTTGCTCCGCCAGCCATTCAGCCAGCCTGGCCAGATCGCTGGCATAAGCCTGACGGGTCTGCACACCCAGCCCGTCTTCAAGCCAGATAGCTTCACTGAACTGCTCTATCAGTTGCGCATTATCATTCTGAGGCAAGGCCGACCCTCTTTGCCGATTCCATTGCCGGCATTAAAGCACAAAAAAAGCAGCCCCTTGAGGCTGCCTTTTTTTCAACTGCGCCGGAAATCCGGACTCAGTTAAGCTTTTCCTTGATGCGAGCTGCCTTACCAGACAGGTCACGCAGGTAGTAAAGCTTGGCCTGACGCACGTCACCGCGACGCTTCACACTGATGCTGTCGATCAGCCTGGAGAAGGTCTGGAAAGTACGCTCAACGCCCACGCCGTAAGAAATCTTACGGACGGTGAAGGAAGAGTTCATGCCACGGTTACGCTTGCCGATAACAACGCCTTCGAACGCCTGCAGACGCTCACGGTTGCCTTCAGTTACACGAACCTGAACAACCACGGTGTCACCCGGCGCGAACGCAGGGATTTCCTTGGTCATCTGTTCTGCTTCAATCTGACTGATGATGTTGTTCTTGCCGCTCATCGTAAATGCTCCTGATACCCAATCTTTCAATGCCCTGATCAATCAGTGGCACCCGGTTCGTTCAAAACTTCTTCCAGCAGCCGACGCTCTTCCTCCGTAAGCTCCCGCTGTTCCAGCAGGTCGGGGCGCCGCTCCTGTGTTCGCCTCAGTGACTCTTTCAACCGCCAAAGCCGGATCTGTTCGTGGTGTCCGCCCAGAAGAACTTCCGGCACCGCCTGACCTTCGTATACCTCGGGCCGGGTGTAGTGCGGACAATCCAACAAACCGTCAGCAAAGGAATCCTGCTCCGCTGACTGCGCATGACCCAGCGCTCCGGGGATAAGGCGCGTAACCGCATCTATCACGGTCATGGCCGCCAGTTCGCCACCTGAGAGTACAAAATCACCCAGTGACACTTCCCGGTCGACTTCCGCCGAAATCAGGCGTTCATCAACGCCTTCATAACGACCGGCAACCAGAATCAGATGTTGCTCGGCGGCAAGAGACTCCACCACCGACTGATCCAGCCTTTCGCCCTGCGGCGACATATAGACCACACAGGCCTTGCCGGGTGCCGATGCCCGGGCCGCATGAATGGCATCCCGCAGAGGCTGAATTTTCATCAGCATGCCGGGACCACCGCCGTACGGCCGGTCATCCACAGTGCGGTGACGGTCATGAGTGAATTCCCGGGGGTTCCAACTCTGGAAGGTCAAAAGACCTTCACGAACCGCCCTGCCGGTAATCCCGTAATCCGTCACTGCTGAAAACATGTCCGGAAACAGACTGACTGCGCCTATCCACACCCGTCAGAACTCCGGATCCCAGTCGACCACAATGCGCGATGCGCCCAGATCCACTTCTTTGAGCACCTGGTCAGGCAGATAAGGGATCAGTCGCTCGCGCTGGTCGATGGAGCCCGCGGTTGCGCGCACCACCAGGACATCGTTGGAGCCTGTTTCCATCAGGTGATGCACCTTACCCAGGCACTCACCCTCAACCGTGACCACATCCAGACCTTCCAACTGGTGCCAATAGAACTCCCCTTCAGGCAGTTCTGGCAACTCTGCTGTGGCAACCCGGATTTCCGCGCCGCAGTAGCGGTTGGCGAGATCACGGTCATCAATACCTTTAAGCCTGACGACGATCCCCTGCCCCTGGCGGCGACCCTCTTCAAGCTTTGCCGGGATACGCTTGCCGTCCAGGAGCAGAGTCCAGTCACGGTAATCCAGTATCCCTTCTCTGGGGTCGGTGTAAGAGAAGACTTTCAGCCAACCCTTGACCCCGAACACCGAGGTAACCTGGCCGATCACAGTTTCCTGAGAATTCTGTGTCATGCCTTTAGAACCCCGGTCACAAACTGCAATTACCCGGCAGACTTCAGCAGCTGAGCAACGCGCTCGCTAGCTTGCGCGCCCTGGCCCAGCCAGTAGTCAACACGTTCACGGTTTACACGCAGGCTCTCTTCCTGACCACGGGCTACCGGGTTGAAGAAACCAACACGCTCGATAAAACGACCATTACGGGCGTTACGGCTATCTGTGACTGTCAGATGGTAGAACGGGCGCTTCTTGGAGCCACCACGAGCCAAACGGATTGTTACCATTTCGACCAATATCCTGTTCTGTTGTGCGAACTTTGTACGTTTCCCGCCACGCTGATTGTGGATGACGAGAAGACCCATACTCGAAAGGGGCGCTATTCTATGTCAAAAACGCGCCAATGAAAACAGGGAAAGGCCCTGCTCTCTTAATTTACACATAAGGCTTTTTACTAACGGCCGAACGGAGGCCTTCCGCCGCCACCACCCGGCGGCATCATACCACCGAGGCCGCGCATCATATTCGACATGCCACCCTTCTTGCCAAACTTTTTCATCATCTTGGCCATTTGCTTGTGTTGCTTGAGCAGGCGATTGATGTCCTGGATCTGGGTGCCGGAACCGGCAGCGATGCGGCGCTTGCGCGAGTTATTGATGGTATCCGGGTAACGACGCTCTTTTGGCGTCATAGAGCAGATGATCGCTTCCATCTGGCCCACTGACTTGTCACTTACCTGCTGCTGGGCGGCCTGGGCCATTTGCCCCATGCCCCCGGGCAGCTTGTCGAGCATGCCGCCGATGCCACCCATCTGCTTCATCTGCTGAAGCTGATCGCGGAAGTCCTCAAGATCAAAGCCTTTGCCTTTCTTGATCTTTTTAGTGAGCTTCTGCGCCTTTTTATGGTCCAGCTTGCGCTCGGCTTCCTCGATCAGCGACAGCACGTCGCCCATACCGAGGATGCGGGAAGCCACCCTGTCGGGATGGAACGGCTCCAGCGCATCGGTTTTCTCGCCGATACCCAGGAACTTGATTGGCTTGCCGGTAATATGGCGAACCGACAGGGCTGCACCACCCCGGGCATCACCGTCGGTCTTGGTCAGCACCACGCCGGTCAGTGGCAACGCGTCGTTGAAGGCCTTGGCGGTATTGGCGGCGTCCTGACCGGTCATGGCGTCAACCACAAACAGGGTCTCGACCGGGTTGATCGCTTTATGCAGGCGACCGATCTCGCCCATCATGTCTTCATCAACGTGCAGGCGACCGGCGGTGTCGAGGATCACCACATCCACGTGCTTGCGGCGCGCGGCATCTATGGCGCCACTGGCAATGTCCAGCGGATCCTGATCGGCGGTACTGGGGAAAAACTCCACACCGACTTCGCTGGCGAGAGTCTCAAGCTGCCTGATCGCCGCAGGGCGGTATACGTCCGCACTGACCACCATCACTGATTTTTTCTCACGCTCCTTGAGGAAACGCGAAAGCTTGGCCACGGTTGTGGTCTTACCGGCACCCTGAAGGCCGGCCATCATGATGACAGCCGGCGGCCGGGTCGCCAGATTGAGGGATTCGTTACCATCCCCCATTACCCGTTCCAGCTCCTGCTGGACAACCTTGATGAAGACCTGGCCCGGCGTCAGGCTGCGCTGAACTTCCTGTCCGATAGCACGTTTACGCACCCCTTCAATAAACGCCTTGACCACTGGCAGCGCGACATCGGCCTCAAGCAGGGCCATGCGCACTTCACGCAAAGTGTCCTTGATGTTGTCGTCGGTCAGCTTTGCCTGACCCGAGATCTTGCGCAAGCTACCGGATAGCCGGTCCTGGAGATTCTCAAACATGTTGCTCTTCCGTACCCCGGAGAAATGATTCACACAAATCAGACGACCAGTATCGGTCGCTTGATTCCTGTTGCATAATCACGACATTATAACCAGACTAAGGTGCCTCTGAAACGACCTGCCCGGTCAAATCTCTTCGGATCCGCACCAGCTTTCATTTTCAGCAACTTAAAAAGGGTCTCATGGGAACGCTGATTCTCGCGGTTACTGCACTTTTCCTGTATAGCGTGGGCACTGCCCTGCAGGCTTTGCATTTCCGGGGGCGGGTACACACCAACCTGGCCATCACCACACTGATCGGCGTGCTTGCCCTGGTCGCACACGGCTTGCTGATCGCCCAGACAGTGCACCTGGATGATGGCTTTGACCTGAGCTTTTTCAAGAGTTCGGTCCTGATCTCCTGGCTTGTGGTCTTTCTTTTGCTGGGCCTGAATCTGAGCAAACCGGTCGGCAGCCTGTTTCTTGCCGGCTACCCAATCGCCGCCATCACCATTATTATGGGGTTGATTCACCACATTCCCTCACGGGTCGTTCCGGATCAGAGCTACGGCATGCTCTCGCACATAGCCCTGTCTATCACTGCCTACAGCCTGTTCACTCTGGCCGCCATTCAGGCGATACTGCTGCAACTCCAGAACCGTCAGCTCAAGCACAGCCACAACGGCTTGCTGGTGCGCAACCTCCCGCCCCTGCAAACCATGGAATCCCTGCTGTTTGAAATGGTCTGGGCCGGCGTAGTGCTGTTGATACTGGCCATTGTTACCGGTGCCGTCTTTATTGAAGACCTGTTTGCCCAGGATCTTGCACACAAGACGCTCTTTTCCCTGCTTTCACTGCTTGTTTTCGTGGCGTTGCTGGTCGGCCGCTACACCAAGGGCTGGCGCGGCGTTACCGCAAGCCACTGGACCCTTGCAGGTTGCGCGTTGCTGATGATCGCATTCTACGGCAGCAAGTTCGTACTGGAACTGGTCTTCCATCGGGGCGGCTAGTCGCGCAACTGCCATAAAATTTCCTGCTTTGACGGTAATAAAAGGATTCACCTCTTGAACGAAACATCGCTGACCGCGCTGTTCATTCTTCTCGCCGGCCTGATCGTTCTGTCTGCTTTCTTCTCAAGCTCAGAAACCGGCATGATGTCGCTGAACCGGTATCGCCTCAAACACATGGCGAAAACCGGGCACAAGGGCGCGCGTCGCGCCCAGGGGCTGCTGAACCGCACCGACCAGCTCATTGGCGTGATTCTGATCGGCAACAATTTCGTCAATATCTTTGCCTCGGCAATTGCCACGGTCATTGCCATCAGGATCTGGGGCGATGCCGGCATCGCCATTGCCACCGTTCTGCTGACCGTGGTGATCCTTATTTTTGCCGAAGTGACACCGAAAACCCTGGCCGCACTGTTTCCGGAGAAAATTGCCTTTCCTGCCAGTTACGTGCTCGGACCATTGCTGAAAATTCTTTACCCGCTGGTATGGGCGGTCAACCTGTTCACCGGTGCCATCCTTCGCATACTGGGCATCAGCTCGGCACAATCCGCCAACGACCATCTCAGTCACGAAGAACTGAGAACCGTGGTCAACGAGGCCGGCGCCCTGATCCCGGCGAAACACAAAGACATGCTGGTCAGCATTCTGGATCTCGACAAGGTCACCGTGAACGACATCATGGTGCCCCGCAACGAAGTTGTCGGCATTGATCTTGAAGACGATGTCGAAACCATTCTGCGGCAGTTGAGAAACAGCCAGCACACCCGGCTACCGGTGTACAAAGGCGACATAAATAACATTCAGGGCATTCTTCACCTGCGAAACGCCGCCAGACTGCTGCGCGAGCAGGAGATCAACAAAGCCATGATCATGACCCTGAGCCTTGAGCCCTACTTCATTCCGGAGAGCACACCGCTGAACACCCAGTTGCTTAACTTTCAGAAAGGCAGGCGGAGATTCGGCATTGTGGTGGACGAATACGGCGATGTGCTCGGCCTGGCGACCCTGGAGGATATCCTCGAAGAAATTGTGGGCGAGTTCACCACCGACTACGCCGCCACCTCACCGGATATTATTCCCCAGGACGACGGCACCTATATTATTGATGGCAGTGCCGCCGTGCGCACCATCAACAAAGCTCTGGGCTGGAAAATGCCTACTGACGGGCCGAAAACCCTGAATGGCCTGATAACCGAAACGCTGGAAAATATTCCCGACACCAACGTTTGCCTGAAAGTGGCCGGCCACCGTGTTGAGGTTCTGCAGATCAAGGACAACGTGGTTAAAGCTGCGATTGTGCATCCGAAGCGAAGCAAACGTGCGATTCCGGGAAAAATGCGCTAAATTTGATCAATAAACAGAACCCAGCAGTACAAGGCTCAGTTATGTATCCGGTTGAGGCGTAAACAGGAGTCGGTCATGAGCAAACAGTCCGGCATACATTATTTAAGCGACCACAAGGACGCTAGCGACACACGCCCCGTGCCACCGGAAATTGCCCGCATCCGTGACACGGTAGCTGCCGGCCTGAGCGATTTGCTGCAGGGCGCCTTTGATGCCGTGGACGATTCGTTATTCGAACTGGCCAATAATGCCCGCAGCAATAACGAACAAAACCGCTATTTTGAAGCCATGCGGGAAATCCGGATCAAGCGCAAAGGCGTGGAACGGCAGTTCCGCAACGCCGTTGCCCGGCTGTTTGCCCAGCCTCCCCGGCTCAACCAGTCACAAACTGGTGATAACACCCAGCACACCTCTGCAGACAGCCTCTCGCTGGTCGGTCACGATGACCTGGAAGAACAAGTCGCCCTGAATGCCATGGCCACCAAGGCAAACGCCCACTTCCAGGCCCCCCTGATTCAGCTTCAGGCGCGGTTCTCCCAGGTTTACCCGGATGCCTCTGATACCGCCCCGGTCAACCCGCTGGCGCCGGAACAGCTGTGCAATGCCTTCACCGAAGCCGCTGAAGCACTGGAAATTCACATCCGGGAGCGCCTGATTGTTCTCAAACAGTTCGATCGCTATGTGGTGTCCAACCTAGGCATGCTGCTGGACGAAGCCAACCGTATCCTGATCCAGGCAGGCGTCATCCCCAATTTCCGTTACCACGGAAAATCCGGCACAACCCCCAACACACCGGACCAGCGCCCCGACATCAGCGACAGCTCAGTTGCAGATAACACAACCGGGCACGGGATGGAGGGAGCCGGACGGGAAAACACCCTTCTATTTGACCAGATCCGCCACCTTATGGCCAAGCAACGGGCCGATTCAGGTGCACCCTCCCGCCAGGCCGATCCGGCCTTCCAGATTTTAGGCGGTAAAGAGCTGATTGAACTACTCAGCGCCCTGCCGGCCCGCCAGGCCATGCCGGAATCCGGTGATCTGAGCGATGGTGAACCGGTGGTACTGGATCTCCGGCAACTGGTCGAGAGCTGGCTG
This sequence comes from Marinobacter sp., assembly GCA_031580735.1. Lineage (GTDB taxonomy): Bacteria > Pseudomonadota > Gammaproteobacteria > Pseudomonadales > Oleiphilaceae > Marinobacter. The sequence goes on along the minus strand of JAVLAV010000009.1, from coordinate 16,579 downwards.
ATCAATAATGCCAGACAGGATGAGCGCAAACCGGCTCTGAGCGAAGTGGACGAAGACCTGATCAACCTGGTCTCCATGCTATTTGAGTTCATTCTTGATGACGACAATCTGTCGGCGCCGGTTCAGGTACTGATCAGCCGGCTACAGATTCCCATCCTGAAGGTGGTTATCAAGGACAAAAGCTTTTTCAGTAAATCCACCCATCCGGCCCGCAGACTGCTCAATTCATTGGCCCGCGCCGGCATCGGCTGGAACAGCAGCGACGACAAAGCCAGAGACAAGCTGTACGGCCAGATTCACGCCATTGTGCAGCGCATTCTTGACGACTTCGACGGCGACATCGCGCTTTTTGAAACACTGAACCGGGAATTCGAACAATTCCTTGAGCGGGAGAACCGCAAAGCGTCTCTCGTGGAGCAACGCACGCGGGAGTCGGAGCGAGGCCGAATCAAGTCCCGCAAGGCCCAGGAAGAAGTTGACCGACTGCTGAAGGAAAAAACCGCAGCCTATGATCTGCCGGACACCATTCACGACATACTGATGAACGGCTGGAGCCGCGTGATGTTCCTGGCTTACCTGCGTAACGACTCAGAGCATCGCTGGCAGGAAACGGTGAAAGTTCTGGATGACCTTATCTGGTGTCTGAATCCGCATCAGGACGACAACGAACGGGATCAGTGGGTCCGTGTGGTTCCGGGTCTTCTGAAAACCCTGAGGGCCGGACTGAAAGAAGTCTCCTACAAGTCCAGCCGGCTCGATGAAGTCATGGCCACCCTCAAACACCAACTGGCAGACGCGTTTCGCACCCATTCAGCCATTGGTACACGGGTTCCTGTCGATCAGACTGCCAACGATCACCCTTCCGAAGCCACTGCCGAGCCGGTTGAGCAATCACAGGAATACGAAGACGCCGCAGTGGCGGAATACATTACACACATAGACGGGCTGAAGATCGGAGACTGGGTAGAGTTCCGGCTGGTCAACGGCACCGGCTTCCGTTGCAAACTTTCAGCGGTTATCGAGGAGGCAAACTGTTTCGTGTTCGTTAACCGCATGGGGCTGAAAGTCATCGAGAAAAGCCGGGTGGAACTGGCACATGAACTGCGCAAGGGCCGGCTTTCATTGCTGGAACAGGGTGCTCTGATTGATCGGGCTCTGGACGCTGTGGTGGGCAACCTGAGAACCAGAAGCGCCTGAACAACACCTGTTCTGGCAGGCACCAGTCGCAACCCGGCGCTTTAACCGTTGCCCCGGGTTGGACTGTTTTGGTGAATCAGGCTTCCGCTTGGCCAGCCGCTTCCTTGACCGCTTTTTCCAGCTCGCCGCTTTCAGACATTTCCATAATAATGTCACAGCCACCAACGAGTTCACCGTTGATGTACAGCTGCGGATACGTCGGCCAGCTGGAATAGACCTTCAGTCCTTCGCGCAACTCATCGTTGTCCAGAATATTCACGAACGCGAAACGCTCGCCACAGGCCATGAGTGCCTGCACAGTGCGAGCTGAGAAACCGCACTGGGGAGCCTGCGGAGTTCCCTTCATGTAAAGAATGATCGGGTTCTCTTCAAGCTGGTTCTTGATGCTTTCATTGATGTCCATGAACATACACCTCTGACAGAAAAACGGGCGCCGCAAACCGGCTCTGAAAGTTTATTGTACACGCCTGCACAAGCCCCAACCAAACCATTGCACAGAGCCCGCACCCACACGCGCCCGGTGGCGTTGTCTTCGGCATTGCGAAGGGCTAGACTTGATGCCCTTTTTTCAACCAAAGCGATCCCGCGTTTCCTTCAGGGGGCCTTTCATGGCAGCACGACATTTTCTGACATTGAACGACATGACCACCGGCGAACTGGAAGATCTGCTGGATCATGCCTCCAGACTCCGTAACGAATGGCATGCCGGCAAGATCAGAGACTCCCTGAAAAACAGGGTACTGGCGATGATATTCGAAAAATCATCCACCCGTACCCGGGTTTCCTTCGAGGCCGGTATGACGCAGCTGGGCGGCTCCGCCATGTTCCTTTCCCCACGGGACACCCAACTGGGCCGTGGCGAACCCATTGAAGATTCCGCCATTGTTATTTCCAGCATGGTCGATGCAGTGATGATCCGGACCTTCGCTCATGACACCGTCGAGCGTTTCTCCGCTGCATCCAGCAAACCGGTCATTAACGCCCTGACAGACGACTTTCACCCCTGCCAGTTGCTGGCCGACATGCAGACCTACCGCGAACACCGCGGCAGCATCAAGGGCGGCACCGTGGCCTGGATCGGAGACGGCAACAACATGTGCAACTCCTACATGAATGCCGCTGCCCAATTCGATTTCCACCTGAACGTGGCCTGCCCGAAAGGTTACGAGCCGGATGCTGAATTGCTGGAGAAGCACGCGAACCGGATTACCATTACTCATTCGCCACAGGAGGCCGCCCGGAACGCCAATCTGCTGGTAACCGACGTCTGGGCCTCTATGGGCCAGGAAGACGAGCAGAAAGCACGAGAGCAGGCTTTCCGGGACTACCAGATCAACCCCTCGCTGATGTCCCTGGCGGACAAAGACGCGCTGTTCATGCACTGCCTGCCGGCTCACCGTGGCGAGGAAATTTCGGTCGACATGATGGAGCATCCGGGTTCTGTGGTGTGGCAGGAAGCGGAAAACCGGCTACACGCCCAGAAGGCTCTGCTCGAGTTTCTCATTCTGAACCGCCTGGACTGACTCATGGATTACACCGCGCAGACATCCGACTGGCTACTGGAAGTAAACAACCTCTCCTGTGGCTACGGCGGCGACTCCGTGGTGCGGGATGTCAATTTCGCGCTCAGCCACGGCGATATTGGCTGCCTGCTGGGCCCGAGTGGTTGCGGTAAAAGCACCATTCTGCGGGCCCTGGCCGGCTTTTTACCGATCAGTCAGGGAGAGATACGCCTGCAGTCCCGGGCCATCAGCCTGCCCGGGCGTTCACAGGCGCCGGAAAAACGCCGGATAGGCATGGTGTTCCAGGACTACGCTCTGTTTCCACACATGACGATTGCGGACAATGTCGGCTTCGGGCTGAGAAATCTGGACAAGGCCGAAAAGCGCCAAAAGGTTTCAGAACTGCTGCACCTGGTGCATTTGCAGGATCTGGCCGACAGCTACCCGCATCAACTGTCTGGCGGGCAGCAACAACGGGTCGCCCTGGCCCGGGCGCTGGCACCGGAGCCAACCCTGATTCTGCTGGACGAGCCCTTCTCCAACCTGGATACCGACCTGCGCCGACGGCTTAGCCTGGATGTGCGCGAAATACTGAAGAGTCTAGGCATCAGCGCCATTCTGGTCACCCACGACCAGCAGGAAGCCTTCGCCATGTGCGACCAGGTCGCGGTACTGCAGGATGGCCACATACAACAGTGGGATGTGCCCTATAACCTCTACCACGAGCCGGCCAACCGCTTTGTTGCCAGCTTCGTAGGCCAGGGCGGCTTTATTCCGGGCCAGGTTCTCGGGCCCGATGCCATCAAATCAGACCTGGGCATTATCCACGGCAACCGGGCCTATAAGTGGGAACCCGGCACTCTGGTTGATGTGCTGATTCGCCCGGATGACATCGTTTACGACGAAGAATCAACGCTCCAGCCCAAGGTTATCGAGAAAACCTTTGCCGGCACCTCCACGCTGTATCGCTTCCGCTGCTCGGAAGACACCGAGTTCGAGGCCATGTTCCGCAGCCACCTGGACTTTCACCTGGGCGAGCAGGTACCGGTAAGGGTAGAAGCCGACCACCTAATTGCCTTCGAGCGCACGGCCTGATCAGGGCCTCTCGGGTTATTGCACCCGGGGCCAGACCAGGCTGAACCTGGCACCACCCAGCTCATCACTGCGGCCAACAAACGCCTGGCCGCCATGCCAGTAAAGAATGCGCCTTACAATGGAAAGCCCCAGGCCATAGCCGCCAGAAGTGCGGGTGCGACTGTCATCCAGCCGGGCAAATGCGGAAAACACCTTTTCCCAATGCTCTTCCGGAATACCCGACCCGTCATCCTCGACATCAACCCGGCAATTATCCTCATCCAGCTGACAGGTCACGATCACCTTCCCGGCGGCATGCCGTGCGGCATTACCCACCAGGTTCTGTACCGCGCGATGAATATACCGGGGCTCGATGTCGGCCATGGGAAAAGCCTCCGAGGCATCATCCACCCGGCAGGCAATATCGATACCCTCACGAATCACTTTCTGCTCTTCAACCACCTGCCGCACGATATCCGGCACCGAGGTTTCACGGAGAGTGAACACCGGCCCACCCTGCTCCAGCCGAGCGTAGGTGAGAATCTCATCGATCAGCGAATCAAGCTCCTGAATATCGCCGTCAATGCCCTCAAGCTGCTTGTTGAGTGCTTCCGGACTGTTTGCCGACTCAATCATCTGAACGCCGAACCGGATGCGGGCTACTGGCGTTCGAAGTTCGTGAGACACGGCATGGATCATCTCCCGCTGCACTTCCACCAGCCGCTGGATCTGCTCGGCCATACTGTTGAACGATGCCGCGAGCCGCGAGACCACCGTGCCCTCATCGGTCTCGACCCGGGCACTCATCTCCCCCCGGGCCATGCGCACCGCCACCGATTCGACCTTGCGCATCTGGCCATCAACAAACCGGAGCCCGAAGAAAAGCGCCAACGCCAATACGCCACCGAGCACCACCGCCAGCAGCAAAACCACCGGCCAGCCCCAGGGATTGAAACGCGGCAGCATCTCCATCAGCCACAGGTTACCGGATGCCAGCCTGAACAAAACCTTCGAGCTGTCTCCATTTCCCTCGAACGACACCAGAGCCCGGCCACCCAAGCCATCAAGCACCGACTGGTCCGGAAGTTGTGCCGGATCCTGAACGGCGGTTATTTTCACTTTCAGGGATTGTTCCAACTGGGGCGCCATGGCCGCACGCTGTTCCGCGGGCGCATTATCCAGATGCCAACGAGCAATCAACGCCGTGGCACGGGCGAGTTCGGTATAGGGTTGTTTCAGGCGCAGGCGAATCAGGCGACCATCACCGGCCAGTACAAAGAAGCGATAACCGGCATCGATTTCCTGACCAACCACTTGGCCATAACTCAGCCGTTCGGCAGTCACCGGCGAAATCTCGAAACTTTCCGGTGAACCAGCCTGTAAGCCGAACATGGAAGGCATCCAGTGGTACTGGGTATCAGGGCGAGGAATGGCCGCCAGCCACTGCATGAGTGGCTCGGCCGTGGTTTCGTGCCAAATCTCTTCCCGGACCGAATTCACCACCGAGAACAACAGAGTGCAGACAACAACCAAAGCCGCGGCAATGGCGACAAGACGGGCGTAGATTTTGAGGAACAGCTTCAGAGACATGGGCTCACAGCCTCAGAAACGCAATCAGGGCTCCTTGACGAACAGATAACCCTTACTGCGAACCGTCTTGATACGGCGTGGATGGATCGGATCGTCGCCGATCTTGGGGCGAATCCGGGAAACCCTGACATCAATCGAGCGGTCCTGGCCATCGTACTCAATACCGCGTAAAGCGGTAAAAATTTCTTCGCGGCTGAGCACACGGCCGGCATTATTGGCCAGCAACCAGAGCAGATCAAATTCAGCGCTGGTCAGGTCAATGCTTTCATCACCCAGCCAGGCTTCGCGCATGGTGCGATCAACCACCAGATCATTGAACTGGAGTCGAACCGGCTCTTCATTATCGCTACCCGGTGTTGCAGTGACTGCCGGGCTCTCTATGCGGCGCAGCAGAGCACGGACTCTGGCCAGAAGCACACGAGGCTGTACCGGCTTGCCAATGTAATCGTCGGCACCCATTTCCAGACCAAGCACCTGGTCCATATCATCCGTTCTGGCAGTCAGCATGATAATGGGACCGGTATAGAACGGCCGTACCCGCCGACAAATCGACAGGCCGTCTTCGCCGGGCAGCATCAGATCCAGAACCACAAGATCCGGCTGCTCATTACGAATACGTTCCACGGCTGCGCCACCGTTGGTTTCCAGCGAAACATCCAGGCCGTTGCTCTCAAGGTACTCGCGGGTAAGGTCTGCCAGCCGCTCATCGTCCTCAACAATCAGGATTCGCCAACTCTCGTTTGTCTGTTCCACGCCGTCCATCTCTAATTCTTATATCCGGTTCCAGGTTAACCTGACAGTACACGTAACCCTCAGTTACAGCAATTATACATACAGTTCAGAAATATACATGGAACCGGCAAAGGGTTACACCCTGTGACACGTGGTGACGCGGTAACGAAAGCGAACCATCAGAACAATGGACGCCCCTGAGTGATTTCATCTTCCGTGGCATCACGAAGGCCGACGATCTCCAGATCAAAATACAGGGTAAAGCCCGCCAGTGGATGATTGGCATCCACCCGCACCAGGTTGCCGTCTATACCGACCACCTGAACCACCTTGGTATCGTCACCGGAGTTGGTCTGGAACTTCATGCCCACTTCCAGCTTCTCCACACCTTCAAACAGCGATTTTGGCACCTTCCGCACCAGCTCTTCCTGATACTCGCCGTAGGCCATTTCCGGGGGGATGGTGACTTCCAGGCAATCCCCAACCTTGCGGTCTTTCACCGCTTCCTGGATGCCCTTGATAATTTCCGGGCTGCCATACAGAAAGTGCAGAGGCTCACTGCCCTCGGAGGTATCAACCAGCTCGCCGATTTTGTTCTTCAGCACATAGTGAACGGTAAAGATTTGCGGATTTGATTGCTCGGTATCAGCTTGCATCAGCGATTCTTGCGTCCTGTCGTTCTGTAGGTTTGGTAGAAAGCCGCCAGTTTATCATGGCCGGCAAGCCTTGCGGCCACCCGACTCACGGGCAGGGGTAAGTGAACTCCGCATGGATGGCCTCGATGGCTTCCTCAAGATCCTGGCTGAGCGTGATTTCAGCCGAGCCGATATTCTCACTCAACTGTTCCATGCTGGTGGCACCAATAATATTGCTGGTGACAAACTCGCGGCTGTTCACCCACGCCAGAGCCAACTGGGTCGGGGTCAGCCCATGTTGATGCGCCAGATCGGCATAGGCACGGGTGGCATCAACAGCGCGCTCGCCGGTGTAACGGCTGAAGCGCTCATACAGCGTCAGCCGGGCCTTTTCCGGCCACTTGCCTCCCAGGTATTTGCCGGTGAGCATGCCAAAGGCCAACGGTGAATAAGCCAGCAGACCGGTTGCCTCACGGTGAGCGAATTCCGCCAGACCGGCCTCAAACGAGCGGTTCAGAAGATTATAGGGATTCTGGATAGACACCACTCTTGGCCAGTCGTTTTCCCGGGCCAGGCGCAGATACTCCATGGTGCCCCAGGGTGTTTCGTTGGAAAGCCCGATCTGGCGAATTTTGCCTTCCTGAACCAACTCATGCAGCGCCCCGAGAGTCTCCTCAATGGGCGTCATGCTTTCATCCGGGTTGCGCTGGTATCCCAGTTTGCCGAAGAAATTGGCACTGCGGTCCGGCCAGTGCACCTGATAAAGATCCAGGTAGTCTGTCTGCAAACGCTCGAGACTGCTGTCACAGGCTGCCCGGATGTGTTCGCGGGTCAGTCGCGGACCGCCGCGCAGATAGCTCAGGCCGTTTCCCGGCCCGGCCACTTTCGAGGCAATCACCAGATCATCGCGCCGGCCCCGGCGGGCCAGCCAGTTGCCCAGATACGTTTCGGTCAGCCCCTGAGTGTCCGCCTTCGGTGGCACCGGGTACATCTCTGCTGCATCAATAAAGTTGATGCCGGCATCCACGGCATAATCCAGCTGTTCAAAGGCTTCCTGTTCGCTGTTCTGCTCACCCCAGGTCATGGTGCCAAGACCAATCAGGCTGACATCAATATCGGTGTTTCCCAGTTTGCGCGTTTGCATGCGATCCCCTCGGTTGAATAACAGACAAAAAAGACGACGTAACCGGAATGTCATCAAGCTGTCGCATTGCTGTCACGGCCGTTTTTCATAGTAAGACCATGACCATAAAACCTGCAGGAAGCATTGTGACCAGACTCCCGCCAAGCAATCGGCAGCGCCAACACATTAGCATTGTTTCCGAGACGTTTCCGCCGGAAATCAATGGCGTTGCCAATACCCTGAAGCATCTTTGCCAGGGGCTGAGCCAACACCGGCATCAGGTAACCGTCGTACGACCAAATCAGCGAGGGGAGCGAAAAGGACAGCGCCGCCCCCCGGAAAACAGACTGTGCTCGAGCGAATTGATTGTCAGCGGTCTGCCTTTGCCAGGCTACAGCGAACTGCGGCTCGGCCTGGCCCGCCCCGCCCGGTTACGCAAACTCTGGCAGCAGCAACGGCCCGACGCCATTTACGTGGCAACCCAGGGCCCTCTCGGGCTGGCGGCGGTGTCTGCCGCCAACCAGCTCGGCATCCCGGTCTGCTCCGGTTTTCATACCAATTTTCACAGCTATTCCGGCTACTACGGCCTCGGTGCCCTGAAGTGGTTGCTATGCCACTATGGCCAATGGTTCCACAACCGCACCCGCCTGACCCTGGTACCCACCCGGAATGTGCAGGCCATGCTTCAGAAAATGGGCATTCATAACAGCCGGCTCTGGAGCCGGGGTGTGGACTGTCAGACCTTCACTCCGCACAAACGGGACACCGCGTTGCGTGCATCCTGGGGACTGTCAGATACCGACCGCGCCGTCATTTACGTGGGCCGCCTGGCTGCCGAAAAAAACGTGAAACTCGCCGCAGCCTGCTTTGAGCGCATCCGCTGCCTGCATCCCACAGCGCGCTTCATTCTGGTTGGCGATGGCCCTATGCGCCAGCCACTGCAAGCCCGTTACCCGGATTACATTTTTTGTGGCAGCCAACGGGGAGAAGATCTGGCCCGGCACTATGCCTCCGGCGATCTGTTCCTGTTTCCCAGCAAAACCGACACCTTCGGCAACGTGGTACTGGAAGCCATGGCAAGCGGCCTCGGGGTGGTCGCATTTGACGACGCCGCAGCTGCCGAACATATCCGCCAGGACGAGAATGGCCAGAAAGCCGCGTTAACCGACGACGAGGCTTTTATCACGCACGCCTTGCGGCTGGCCGACCAGCCTTTGCTACTTAACCGAATCCGCACCCGGGCGCGTCTGGACGCCCTGGATCTGACCTGGAACAGCCAGGTAGAGCTGTTTGAGCAACTGGTACTAAACCAACCGGAACAGGGCCCGAACCATGGCACTAACAAGCAAAGCGTCTCGCTTTTTTAGCCTGGCAGATCAACGCGAAGTTGCTCTTTGCCGGGCCATTAACCGCAGCGTGCGATTTCGCCCCATACTCGCTTACTTCCGGGTAACCAGCCGGCTGGGCGATGGCTGGTTCTGGTACGCGATGATCCTGCTGTTACCGTTACTGAAGCCTGACCGGGGGCTGGCCTTCGCACTACTGATGACGTTTACCGGCCTGACCTGCACCCTCACCTACAAAGCCCTGAAGCACCACCTGATCCGCGAACGCCCTTTCATATCCTTTCCGGCCATCAATTGCGCCACGCCCCCGCTGGACCGCTACAGCTTCCCTTCCGGCCACACCCTCCACGCCGCCTGCTTCCAGACCATGCTGTTCACCATTGCTCCCACGCTGGCCTGGGCAGTACTGCCTTTCAGTGCGTCCGTGGCAGCTTCCCGAGTTGTGCTTGGCCTGCACTATCCCAGTGATGTGGCCGCTGGCGCTTTGATTGGCGGCGGCATGGGCTGGGCATCGGTTATTGTTTTCAGTGGCTGGATCGCCTGACTCTCACTCGAAAAGCCGCAACTGGGTAATCGGAGCTTCATCATTACGAAAACGAACACCCAGGCCGAGCAAACGCACAGGGCGGTTTTCGCGGGTAATCAATTCATCCAGCAACCGCTGGTAATCCTCCAGACCGGGCTCTTCAACCGTGTCACGAACGCGTTCCAGAGTATGGGTGGAAAAATCACTGTAGCGGACCTTCACAAACAGCTTATGAATCGGTTTCTTCTTGCCCTTGCGCGACAAACGCCGGCTGAGGTCGTCCAGCAGGTTTGGCATAACACTCTGACAGGCGGCTTTGTCGGGCAGATCCTGGGCAAAAGTGCGCTCAACACTGACCGATTTCGCCACCCGGGAAACCACTACCGCGCGCTCATCACGGCCATGGGCCATTTCGAACAACCGGTAGCCCTGCTTACCGAACTTATCGATCAGTACATCGGCGCCCAGCGCCTGCATCTCACCACAGGTTTTCACGCCCAGGGCGTGCAGTTTTCCGGCCGTTACCTGCCCCACCCCGAACAGTTTTTCCACCGGCAGAGCCTGAACGAACGCAGGCACCTGATCAGGCGTGATCACAAACAGCCCATCCGGCTTCTGCCAGTCGCTGGCGATTTTGGCCAGAAACTTGTTGGGCGCCACCCCGGCAGAAATGGTAATGCCTACTTCTTTCTGCACCCGCTCGCGCAGGTGGCGGGCCATGAGTGTTGCACTGCCTTTATGCTCGGTAACATCGGACACATCCAGAAAGGCTTCGTCCAGCGACAACGGCTCCACCAGATCGGTCATCTCCCGCAGGATTGCCATTACCTGTTGCGATGCCGCCCGATAGCGGGGAAAATCCGTCGGCACCGTTACCAGCCCCGGACACAGTCGCCGGGCCTCGCTGCCGGGCATGGCCGAGCGCACGCCAAAGGCCCTCGCACGGTAGTTGCAGGTGGTCACCACACCGCGGCCATCGGCTCCCCCCACCGCCAACGGAACGTCCCGCAATGTGGGGTCGTCCCGCATTTCGACGGCGGCGTAGAAGCAGTCACAATCCACATGGATGATCTTGCGCTGGGCCATGATCAACGGCTCACATTAAAATATGTACATTTATACAGCCTTGTATCTTAAGCCAACATGCCGAAAATGTCAGGAGTTTCAACACCCGGCCCGCCTGCCACTGGCTCCGGGGCCTTCAACAGGTTCCTGATCAAGGGAAAGACCATTTCATGAGCGATACCGCCACCACCGGGGTCAGCCAGACCTTCCAACTTAAAAGTGCCAGCGTCTCACTGACCGCCCTTGAGCTTTACTATTTCGACAACGACGAGTTCGAAGCCAACCTGCGTGACAAGATCAGCCAGGCCCCGGGTTTCTTCAAAGACGTTCCCGTTCTTATCAGTCTGGAAAAATACGAGGGGTTGGACAGAGAACTGGATTTTTTCAAGATCATCGGCACCTGTCGCCGTTACAACATTCACGTCATTGGCGTGAGAACCGCCAACGACGACCAGCGCCGCCTGGCCCGCGCGGCTGAACTGGCCCTGTTGCCCGGCAGCAGCCTGCGCGAGAAAAAACCGGAAGCGGAAACCGGCGAATCCCCGGGCGAACCCGCGCAATCGGCACCGAAAGCGGCCAGTGCGCCGGCACAACCGGCACCGGCGAAAGTGATCAACCAGCCGGTGCGCTCCGGACAGCAGATTACCGCCCCGGAAGGCGATCTGGTGATCCTGGCACCGGTTCAGGCCGGCGCCGAAGTACTCGCCGCCGGCAATATTCATGTTTACGGCCCACTGCGTGGCAGAGCCCTGGCGGGCATCCATGGCGCCGAAGGTGCCCGGGTTTTTTGCCAATCACTGGAAGCAGAGCTTGTGTCCATCGCCGGACACTATAAAATCTCTGAAGATCTTCAGGAAAGCGGCTGGAAAAGCGCCGTGCAAATCCAGCTCAAGGACGACCTGCTGGTGGTAACGCCACTGGACAAGGCCTGATGTTGTACAGCCAACAACATCTGAAGATACAAAAATCCACCGCGAAACAGGAACTTAATCTTGGCTAGAATCATTGTCGTAACCTCGGGAAAAGGCGGCGTTGGCAAAACCACCACCAGCGCCTCGATCAGTACCGGCCTTGCAAAGCGTGGCCACAAAACCGTCGTTATCGACTTCGACGTAGGCCTGCGCAATCTCGACCTGATCATGAACTGCGAGCGTCGGGTCGTGTATGACTTCGTGAACGTGATCCAGGGCGAAGCCAGCCTCAATCAGGCGCTGATCAAAGACAAGCGGGTAGACACCCTGTATATCCTTCCGGCCTCGCAAACCCGTGAGAAAGAAGCGCTCACCAAAGAAGGCGTGGAGAAAGTCATTAACGAACTTTCCGAAACCTTCGATTACATCGTGTGCGACTCTCCCGCTGGCATCGAACACGGTGCGCTGATGGCCCTGTACCATGCCGATGAGGCCATTGTAGTGACCAACCCGGAAGTCTCTTCAGTACGGGACTCAGACCGCATTCTGGGCATCCTGCAAAGCAAATCGCGCCGCGCCGAAAACGGCCAGGAGCCCGCCAAAGAACACCTGCTGCTGACCCGTTACAACCCGGATCGCGTAGAGAAAGGCGAAATGCTGTCTGTGGAGGATGTGGAAGAGATTCTGGCCATTCCCCTGCTCGGCGTTATCCCGGAAAGCCAGGTGGTACTCAATGCCTCTAACCAGGGTTTACCAGTCATTCTGGAAGAAGAAAGCGACGCCGGCCAGGCCTATGAAGACGCCGTCGCACGCCTTGTTGGCGAAGAGCGGGAACACCGGTTCCTGACCAGCCAGAAAAAAGGCTTCTTCAGCCGGATGTTCAAAGGGGGCTGACGGATGAGCTTTTTCGACTATTTCAAAAGCAAGAAACCCAGGTCCGCCAGCGTTGCCAAAGAACGCCTGCAGATCATCGTGGCCCACGAACGTGGCCAGCGCGAACAACCGGATTATCTGCCCCAGCTGCAACAGGAACTGGTGGAAGTTATCCGCAAATACGTGCAAATCAGCGATGACATGGTACAGGTGGATGTTGATCGCAACGACAACTGCTCGGTACTGGAACTGAACGTCACACTGCCGGAAAAATAATCCGGCGGTGCCATATCACGGATGACGAGCGGCCATGGAACGGCTAAGCTTTTACACAACAGACCGCAGGGAAAGAGGTAGCGCCGCCAATGCCAAGAGCACCGCAAGCTCGCCGAAAAATGTACGTCCTCGACACCAACGTCCTGATCCACGACCCCAACGCCCTCCTGAACTTTGAAGAACACGAAGTCATCATCCCGATGACCGTCCTTGAAGAACTCGACAACCTGAAATCCGGCAAACAGGCCGTAGCTGCGGACTGCCGGCAGGCTATCCGTAACATTGACCGGCTGCTGGGCGATGCAGCCCCGGTTGATATAGAGCAGGGCGTGCCCATTCTGCGCGGGGAAAAAGCCGAGCCGCTGGGAACACTCTCGATTGTCATGAGCACGGAGCGCACCGGTAGCCATTCCCTGCCCGAGCACCTGAACGACAACAAGATCATCAACACCCTGGCAGCACTGCAGAACAAGCACAAAGCCCGGGACATCATTCTGGTCAGCAAAGACATCAACATGCGGCTCAAGGCCCGTGGCTTTGGTGTGGAAGCCCAGGACTACCACAACGACCAGCTGATTGATGATATCGACCTGCTGCCCAAGGGCTACCAGGAATTTGCCGGCTCCTTCTGGGACAACATCGAGAAAGTGGAAACCCTGCAACGCGAAGGGGTGACCGAACACCTGCTCACACGCGAAGGTGAACTGGCCAAACTCAACGTGAACGAATTCGTGATCGACGAGCTCGGCTTTGTGGGCCAGGTAACCGATGTTTCGCCAGACCAACTGGTGATCAAAGACCTGCACCAGAATGATCTGCTGAACACGGAAGTCTGGGGGCTGATGCCCCGGGATATCTATCAGGCCATGGCGCTACACCTGCTGATGGACCCGGATATCCACCTGATCAACCTCACCGGCTCCGCCGGCTCCGGCAAGACCATTCTGGCGTTGGCCGCCTGTATTGAAATGACCGTCGCCAGCAAAGCCTACAAGCGTATCATCGCCACCCGCTCCACCCAGGGGCTGGACGAAGACATCGGCTTCCTGCCGGGCACCGAAGCGGAGAAAATGGAACCCTGGCTGGGCGCCATCGTGGATAACCTCGAAGCTCTGCACGAAGACGACGAGAACATGACCGCCAGCGTCGATTACATCCTCAGCAAGGTGCCGCTGCACTTCAAATCCATGAACTACCTTCGTGGCCGCAGCTTCCAGCACAGCCTGCTTATCATCGATGAGTGCCAGAACCTGACCCCGCACCAGGTCAAAACCATCATCACCCGCGCCGGCAACGGCTCCAAGGTAATCTGCCTGGGCAACCTGGCACAGATAGACACTCCCTACCTGAGCCCCCTGAGCTCCGGCCTGACTTACATGACCGAACGCTTCAAGGGCTTCCAGCATGGTGGTCACATCCACCTGCAGGGCGTGCCACGCTCAATACTGGCCGAATTCGCCGAAGCCAACCTTTAACACACAACAAGGCTCAGTCCTTGAACTGAGCCTTGTCCAGCCCGTGTTTTTTCATCTTGTCGTACAGCGTTTTCCGGGCAATGCCCAGTTGCACCATGGTGTCTTTGATGCTGCCCTGGCAGGCGTTGAGGGCGCTGATAATGGCCGATCGCTCGAAGCTGTCCATCATTTCGGATAACGTCTGCCGGCTGGTAATATTGGCTCCGTCTGGCGATTCGCCTTCCTCCAGCGCCGCCGGGCCCAGCAACACATAGCGCTCGGCCAGATTGCGCAGCTCACGCACATTGCCCGGCCACGCCCGCTCCATCAGGCGCGCAGCCTGGCCCGCATCCAGCGGCACACTTTCACGGTCATAACGGGCAGCGGCCACCAGCACGAAGTGATGGAACAACAACGGAATATCTTCTTTACGCTCACGCAGCGCCGGGATGTCGACCTTCACCACATTCAGGCGGTAATAAAGATCGGCCCGGAACTCGCCGGCATCACTCAGTTTTTTCAGGTCGGCCTTGGTGGCGGCAATAATGCGAACATCCACTTCCTGAATCTGGTTACTGCCAAGGCGCTCCACCTTTTGCTCTTCCAACACTCTCAACAGCTTGATCTGGAGCGATAGCGGCATGCTTTCCACTTCATCCAGAAACAACGTGCCCTGGTGCGCATGTTCAATCTTGCCAATCCTGCGCTTGTCTGCCCCGGTAAAAGCGCCCGACTCATGGCCGAACAGCTCACTCTCGATCAGGTTTTCCGGCACCGCGCCGCAATTGATCGCAACAAAGTTGTGGGCACTGCGCGAGCTACTTTCATGAATGTACCGGGCCAGCGCATCCTTACCGGAACCGGTTTCACCCTGCAGCAGGATATTGGCCGAGATATCCAGCACGGAATGAATGGTGGTCATCACCTGTTGCATGCACCGCGAATCCCCCATGATCCGGGGCCCGGGGCGGGCCATCTGCCGCAGCTGAGCCTTCAGACGCCGGTTTTCCAGGGCAAGGTGGCGTTTTTCCAGGGCATGCCTTAGAAGTTCGATCAGCTCGTCATGATCAAACGGCTTTTCAATGAAATCGTAGGCCCCCTTCTGCATGGCCTGCACTGCGGTGCTGATATCACCCTGCCCGGTCAGGATAATCACCGGGATGCTGTCATCCACTGCCCGCACCCGGTCGAGCATTTCCAGGCCATCCATCTCCGGCATGTTGTAGTCACACAACACGATACCGGGGTAATCCGGCGTGATGGTTTTCAGCGCCGATGCGGCGTCTTCAAAGCAGGCGACCGGTAACTCCTCAAGAATCAGGCTCTGGGCCAGGGCCTGAAGGATGTGAGCATCGTCATCCACAAAAATGACTGACGGTTGTGTCATTACTCTGTCTCCCGCTTGCGCAAGGTGAGTACAAATTCCGCTCCGGGTCCATCGGAACGGTTACGTCCCGTCAGTGTGCCGCCCAGGGCATCCACAATCTGCCGGGAAATGGACAGCCCCAGACCGAGGCCCTGTTTAACCGATTTGGTGGTGAAGAACGGCTCGAACAGCTGGTCGGTATTGGCTGGCAATCCCGGGCCATTGTCCCGCACGAAACAGCACCAGCTTTCACCCTGCTGATCGACATCGATGGTAATGACCGGCGTTGGCTGGCCCTCCACCGCGTGCACGGCATTGGCCAACAGGTTGATCATCACCTGTTCAATACGAATGAGGTCGCCATGGCACCAGACCGGAGACTCCGGCCGGTGCCAGTGGATATCAATGCCTGCGCTGTTCTTCTGGGCCGAAATAATCTTCAGCGCGGCATCCACCGGCTGGCGCATATCCACCACCGCCGGCGGGCCTTCCGATTTGCGGGCAAACACCTTGAACTGGCGTGCCAGCTCGGCCATTTTATCGCACAGCACCACAATCTCTGTCAGGTTGGCATCCACCATATCGGTGGCCCCTTTCTCCAGAAACCGGCGACTGTTACGGGCATAGGTCTGGATCGCCGTCAGTGGCTGATTCATTTCATGATTCAGCCCGGCCGACATCTGTCCCAGAACCGCCAGCTTGGCAGCCTGGACCAGCTCCTGCTGGGTTTCCCGCAACTCACTCTGGGCCCTTTCACGTTCGCGGATTTCCTCAAGCAGTTGCTGGTTCGAATGCTCCAGATCACGGGTACGCTCGGCAACATTCTGTTCAAGTTGCTCCCCACGAAGCGCCAGCTCGGCTTCTCGCCGGTATCGCTCGCGGAGATACAGCCAGGCCAGTAACAGCCCG
>JAVLAV010000099.1:0-8098 GCA_031580735.1 Marinobacter sp. | reverse complement strand
CAACACCGTGTGGCCGGTGCCGCAACACGGCGCGGCCGCCGGCAACTTCGGTTTCCGAATACCCGGCACGGTCATTATGCGATTTAACGGATATGGGAATCTTGGCAATCATCGACGCCACTTCCGCACGGGATTCCCACAGGGGCTTGCCGGTTTCCCGCCCGATCTGGTGGGCCAGGTCTTCCTTATTGTCTTCAAGCTGAGCGCCAAAGGCCTCTACCACCGCCTGGCGTTGCGCAAAACTCTTGCGCCGCCATTCGGCAAACGCTGCCCGAGCCTCGCGAACGGCGGCATCAACATCCTCCAGGTTGGCGGAGTTGCCATCCCATACAGTCTCTCCCGAAACAGGTTGCACTGCCTCAAACGGTGCACCATGCCCCTGCAACCAGAGACCATCAATATAGAGCTCACCTGTGAGGACATGGCTCATAACTACCTCCTTGGCCCACGCGGGTTTTGAGTGGTGTAAACGTTGTTTAAATGCCTCTGGTTACAGGTATTGCTCAGAATCCTGCTTCTTTCAAGGGAGCAATACGCACCTTGTCATGTTCTGTAATCTGCAGAGCCTCCATCGCCTGCACGGAAAGGTGCACTTTGTGGCCCTGAACGGCGCTCGCTGGCAACAGGCCCACCCTGAAGTCCCGGAACGATCGGTTACAGATCATCACCGGCTTCACCATGGGTTCACCGTCGGTTACAGGGTTGTCGTCTCTTACCACCGTGCACAAAAGGCTTTGACGAACGGTGCGGATGTTATGCAGAAACGCTTCCACCACCGGGCCACCGTCAAAAATATCCACCAGACCATTGAAGTTAAAACCCTCGGCCTGAAGCATCTTCAATGCCGGCACGGTATCCCGGTGTACTTTTCCGACAACCTCGGTGGCGCTGTCGGGCAGCAGCGACAAATAGATGGGGAAACGGGGCATCAGCTCGGCGATGAACGATTTATTGCCCAGCCCGGAGAGCCTGTCGGCCTCAACAAAGTCCATATCAAAAAAGCGTCGGCCCAGGGCATCCCAGAGCGGGCTGACGCCCTGGTCGTCTGAAACGCCCCGCATTTCGGCGAAGATTTTGTCGGAAAAATGCTGACGGAACTCCTCAAGAAACAACAGCCGACTGCGTGAGAGCAATAACCCGTTGCCACCACCACGGTGGCCCTCTGCCAGCAGCAATGAGCCTATTTCGGTGGCGTCGGTCATGTCGTTGGTCAAATAGAGCGTGGGGGTGCGCACATGCACATCCAGCTCGCGGCTGTCATGAACGGTAATGCTCAGGCGGTAGTTGTAGAAAACTTCATCCAGCCCGACCCGGGCCTGAATACCGCTGATGCCGACGCAGCGGTTTTTTCCGATATCTTCCAGAGTGAAAAGGTAAAGGCCAGCCTCCGGAGAGCACCGGCCTTCGAAGGTGTCGCGAGCTTTCCGGATTTTCCCCTGAAGAAATTGCCGGTTCTGTGGGAGCGTGGTCAGGCCGTTGCCGGCAGCGCCAGTCAGTTCGTACAAGTCATCCAGGTCGTACTCTTGAATGGGCCTTATGATCAGCACTTGTCTCCTCCTTTAACCGGTGGAGTCAGCCAGCCAGTTTCTGCACCGCCCGCTCAAAACGCGCAAGGCCCTCATCGAGATCGGTTTCGGGAATGATCAGTGACGGCGCCAGGCGCACCACATCGCCGCCGGCCATCAGCACCATAACGCCCTCATCCAGGCCCGCAGCCACAAACTCCTTCGCCTTGCCCTGCCACTTTTCCGTCAACACACAGCCCAGCAGCAAACCGGCCCCGCGCACTTCCGAGAACACGCCATAGCGTTCACCGATGTCCATCATGCCCTTGCACAGCTTGTCTGAATGCGCCTTTACGCCTTTCAGCACTTCCGGCTGGCTGACGGTGTCGACCACTTTCTGGCCCACAGCGCAGGCCAGGGCATTGCCGCCGTAGGTGCTGCCGTGAGTGCCGACACTCAGGCTGTCGGCAACTTCAGCGGTGGTCAGCATGGCCGCAATCGGGAAACCGCCTCCCAGGCCCTTCGCGCTGGTGAGGATGTCCGGGGTTACGCCGTACATCTGGTAAGCGTAAAGATGTCCCGTGCGGCCAGCGCCCGTCTGCACTTCGTCAAACACCAGCAAGGCATCGTGTTCGTCACACAGTTCGCGCAGGCCCTTGAGGAATTCAGCATCCGCCGGCAACACGCCGCCTTCGCCCTGAATCGGCTCAACCACCACGGCGCAGGTCTTTTCTCTGGAGATCAGTGCCTTTACCGACTCCAGATCGTTAAAGTCTGCGTGATGAATACCCCCCGGTGCCGGCTCGAAGCCTTCGAGATACTTCGCCTGACCACCCACGGCAACGGTAAACAGGGTGCGACCGTGGAAGGAGTTGCCGAACGAGATGATCTCATTCTTCTGCGGCCCGGTATTGTCCCAGGCGGAGCGACGGGCCAGCTTGAAGGCCGCCTCATTGGCTTCCGCGCCGGAGTTGGCGAAAAACACGCGCTCGGCGAATGTCAGTTCGCACAGGGTTTTGGCAAGACGGAGGGCCGGCTCGTTGGTCATTACGTTGGACAGGTGCCAGATTTTCTCAGACTGTTCCTGCAGCGCACCCAAAAGCCCCGGGTGGGCGTGGCCCAGACTGGTCACGGCAATGCCGCCCTGAAAATCCACGAACTCCCGCCCTTCCTGATCCCATACGCGGGAACCTTCACCTCGCACCGGGATGATATTCCCGGGGGCATAATTGGGCACCATTACTTCATCAAACAGTTCACGGGAAACGGAGTCTCTGTTCATGGATCTCTCTCAACCAGTCGCTAGTCACTTAGGAAACACTGCATTCCTATCATACTAACCTGTGCGTTAGTAGGCGGATAGGCCTTTGCAGACCACGCGTTGAATGCCTCACTGGCTTCGCTGTGTCCGCAAAGCCCCTTTTTTACTTATCGGCGTAAGGCATGAGAACCGCTGGCTGCCGGATTGCTGCCAGCTCGACCATACGGTAGCGGTGTCTGTCCGGCCCCAGTAATGCTTTTACCAGAAGTTTGTAGGAATCCAGGTCGAAGGTGACGGCATCGGAACCCGGCTCGAAGCTCTCCAGTTCCTGCTCATCGTGCAGCGTGGCAATGTGGATCCAGTTCCAGATCACCAGACAATCTGTTCGTCCGGTTTTTTCGTTGTACTCCACCAGTGCTACCGGCCCCGCCCAGGGCCAGGTTTTCAGGCGCAAGCCGTGAAAGGCGATCTGCATGCGCAGGTTGTAGCGCGAGACATCCTCGGCCCCTTCACACGCGCCCTGGCAACGCCCCAGCGTTCGCTGAAAACAGGGGCCGGCAGAGGCGGGCTCAAGCCCCAGGAGTTTGCCGCACAGCTCATTCTTGCTGGCGATGCCGCGAATGGCATTCATGGCATCGCGCTTGCTGCGAAACAACCCAGAATACTCACCCAGCCGCTCTAACGAAATGTCCCGGGCCAGGCGTGTCTCCAGATAGCCATCATCATTGGCGGACAACGCAACACTCACCAGGCTCTTGGCGGCGCGGGAACGGCGGTTATACAGCGGGCTCAGGCCCTTGATCTGTTTCAATTCGAGCAGCAACGCACCCAGTTCGCCAGCCGTTTCCGTGTATTCCACCCGGCGTAGACTTTCAGACATCCGTAATGCTTTGCTGGACTGATGATCCCCGGAGAAATGCGACGCCACACGCTGGGCAATATTGGTGCTCTTGCCCACGTAGAGCAGGACATCGTTATCGCCGTAGAAACGATAAACCCCGGGGCCAACCGGCAAATCGCGGAATATTTCCGCAGGCACGTTAGACGGGGTACTGGGCCGTTGCAGTAATTTTCCGATAACCGGTTCCACGGCTACCCGCCCGTGTTCCGACAGCGCATGCTCGAAAAAAGACAGCATGGCATCAACGTCACCCATGGCCCGGTGGCGCTGCACCTGCGGCAGGTTATGACGGGCAATCAGTGCGTCCATATTATGCCGCTGCGCCTCCGGATACAGCGCCCGGGATAACCGCACCGTGCACAACACCTTTACTGAAAACGGCCGCCCCAGCCGCTGGAATTCAGCCTTGATAAAGCCATAATCGAAGCGGGCATTATGGGCCACCAGGACAGCACCCCGCAGTTGCTGTTCAAGCTCGTCTGCCAGGTCTTCAAACACGGGCGCGTCGCTCACCATGGCATTGCTGATGCCCGTCAAGCGCTCAATAAACCCGGAAATACGGGTTTGTGGATTCAGCAAACTTTGCCATTGCCCCACTACCTCGCCATCGCGCCAGAACCGGATGCCGATTTCGGTCATCCTGTCCCGCTGGGGATTACCGCCGGTGGTCTCGATATCAAGAAATGCAAAGGTTTCACTGGAAAGCACGGAATGTTTTTTTGCCATTCAAGAACATACGCCGGAGCAGGCAAACGGATTGGTACAGCCCCTTCCAGCAAATCCATAGACATTGGTCTAAATACCCGCCGAATCTGTTTGAATTGTCACACTTTCGTAACTACCTTGTTTTCTGGGTCCAACAAAAACAAATTAATGATTGGAGAAAACAACGATGCAAAACAACAAACTCAGAATGGCAATCCGAGCGACAGCTGCATTCGCAGCTCTGGGCATGGCCTCGCAGGCATACGCCATCGACATCCCGACCGGTGATTGGGATACCAGCATTTATGGTTATGCTGCCGTGAACGCGGTTTACGATATTGATGAGGATATCGCTACCTCTACACAAGCTGGCGATTTCTCTGCCATCACCACGGATGGCAGCGACACTGCCGACGGCCACTTCGGTGCTGACGCAAAACAAAGCCGGATTGGTATCCGGACCATGACTCCGGAAGGCGTCAAGATCGTCATCGAAACCGACTTCCGCGCTGACAATAACCGCTTGCGCCACGCCTACGGTGAGTACAATGGCGTACTGGCCGGCCAAACCTGGTCCAACTTCAACAGTTTCGCAGGCTTCACCCCGACTCTCGACTTCGACTCAGTTTCCGCTGCCGGCCTCTTCAGCCGTACCGCACAACTGCGCTACACCACCGGCCCATTTTCAGTTTCTGTAGAGGAACCCAAAAGCTCCCTCGTTGACAGCACTCTGACAGAAGATGACGACGCGAAAGATGGCCTGCCGACTCTGACTGCTCGTTTTGAAGATTCAGCCGGCAGCCTTTCCTACTCTGCAGCAGGCCTTGTTCATCAGGTCGGTTACGACACCGGCGCCAGTGATGACACCGCCATGGGCTATGGTGCGTTCCTGGCCGGTAAAATTGCCATCAATGATATGGTCTCCATCCAGGGCTCTGTGAACTACAGCGACGGTGCAAACTCCTACATGTGGCGCTCTGGCGAA
Organism: Marinobacter sp.; assembly: GCA_031580735.1. Classification (GTDB taxonomy): domain Bacteria; phylum Pseudomonadota; class Gammaproteobacteria; order Pseudomonadales; family Oleiphilaceae; genus Marinobacter. The sequence goes on along the minus strand of JAVLAV010000099.1, from coordinate 2,741 downwards.
AACTACTATGGTCCGGACGCCTATGTAGATCCAAACAACGAAGTTGAAACCATCACCACCTATGGCGCCACCTTAGGCACCAGCATCAATCTGGGCGGTGGTCAGAGCATCAACATTGTCTATGGCATGGCGACTAATGATTACGACGATGCGGAAGCTGACTACGCGGGCAGCACCGACATCCAGAACGCCGCCGAAACCAACCAAGCGCTGTTTGCCAACTACCAGTTCTCCCCTGTTAAGAACGTAACTATGGGTGTTGAGTATCAATACCTGAAAACAGAGGACGTAGACGGTGATGACGGTGATGCAAACCGCGTAATGTTCATGGCCAAGTACGGCTTCTAATCCTTCCTAATTAGAAGTTAACTCAGCAAAAACCCCGGCCTTCGCGCCGGGGTTTTTGCGTTTAATGGCAACCGCTTCAGCGCCCACCAACTCTCTTCGTTCCACAACCCTCAAGCGACGACACCCAGACAATAAAAAACCCCGGCCCGCGAAGGCCAGGGTCTTTATCTTCTCACCGGCTTTGCAGCCCGCTTACATCACAGCAGCAAGGTACGAATATCCCCCAGCAGCTGCGTCAGCAGGTTGGTAAAGCGCGCTGCATCCGCGCCATTCACGGCCCGGTGGTCGTAGGACAGTGACAGCGGCAGCATCAGCCTTGGCTGGAACTCCTGGCCATCCCACACCGGCTTCATCGCCGCTTTAGAGACACCCAGAATTGCCACTTCCGGCGTATTCACGATCGGCGTGAACGCCGTACCGCCAATACCACCCAGGCTGGTGATGGTGAAGCAGGCGCCCTGCATTTCTGCTGGTTTCAGCTGCTTCTCCCGTGCCTTCTGGGCCAGCTCCGCGCTTTCGGCAGCCAGCTCCCACAAGCCTTTCTGGTCCACATCGCGAATTACCGGCACCATCAGGCCGTGTGGTGTGTCCACCGCAATACCAATGTGAATATACTTCTTGCGAACCACTTCTTTGCGTTCCATGTCCAGCGACACGTTGAACTGAGGCAGCTCTTCCAGTGCAGCGGCACAGGCTTTCAGCAGGAACGGAAGCGGCGTCATCTTGATGCCTTTCTTCTCGCCGGCCGCCTTCTGGGCCTTGCGGAAATCTTCCATTTCCGTGATGTCGGCATCATCGAACTGAGTCACGTGTGGCACGTTCAGCCAGCTGCGATGCATGCTGGTGGCCGTCGCCGACATCATGCGCGACATGCTCTCGCGCTCAACTTCACCAAACTGGCTGAAGTCCGGCAGTTTCACACCCGGAATGCCGGCGCCCGTTGCTGTTGCTCCGGTGCCTTGCTGGGTCTGCTGCAACTGACGTTTCACATAAGCCTGGACATCGTCTTTCAGGATGCGGCTTTTCGGGCCGCTGCCTTTCACACGGGTAAGGTCGGCACCCAGTTCACGGGCCAGTTTGCGCACGGCGGGGCCGGCGTGAACCTTTGTGCCCGGCGCGGGCGGCTCATCCCGGGAATCCTGAGGCTTGGAAGGCGCTTCCTGTTTCTCAGACGATTTGTCCGATTTCCGTTCAGGCTTGCTTTCTTCCTGCTTGCCGTCACTTTCCTTATCGTCATCAGACGACTCATCGGTGTCGTCAGAGCCCTCTTCCTCCACGGTCATTTCCAGCAGATCGTTGCCTTCGGAAAGCTTGTCGCCCTCTTTCACCAGGATCTTGCCGACCTTGCCCGCATAGGGTGATGGAATCTCCATGGTGGCCTTGTCGGACTCCACCGTCACCAGCGGATCTTCCTCGCCGACGGTGTCGCCTTCAGCCACGTTGATCTCGATCACCGGGATGTCTTCGAAGCCATCCAAGTTCGGAACTTTCACCGTCTCGGTACGCGAGCCGCCTTTTTTCTTCGGAGCCGGCTTGCTCTCTTCAGACTTGTCCTCAGACTTTTCCTCGGACTTGTCTTCGGTTTTTTCTTCCGGCTCTTCCGCCGGCGCCTCATCGCCGGCGTCGGCATCATCCGAACCGCCAGCGTCGCCACTGACATCAATACTGCCGACAACGTCGCCTTCCTTCACCTTGTCACCCACCTTGACGGAGATGTTGGTGATTTTGCCGGCGGCCGGTGATGGCAATTCAACCGAGGCCTTGTCGGACTCAATCGTCAGAATCGGGTCTTCTTCTTCAACCGAATCGCCCTTGCTGACGGTAATTTCAATGATCTCGACTTCATCAGCGCCGCCGAGATCCGGAACCTTGATTTCCTGTTCACTCATGGAGGTCTCCTTAGCTCAGCACCGGGTTCGGTTTGTTGCGGTCGATTCCGTACTTGCGCATGGCTTCGAGTACCTGTTCCTGTTTGATTTCGCCGTCTCTGGCCAGGGCCGCCAGGGCGGTAACCGCTACGTAGTAGCGATCCACCTCGAAGAAGCTACGCAGCTTCTGGCGGGTATCGCTGCGGCCGAAGCCGTCGGTGCCCAGGGTCATGTAGGTTTTCGGGATGAAGGCACGCAACTGTTCGGAATGCAGCTTGATGTAGTCGGTTGAAGACACTACCGGCCCTTTGTGATCTTCCAGCATCTGGGTCACGTAGGCCTTGCGCGGTTTGTCATCAGGATGCAGGTGATTCCAGCGCTCCACATGCTGACCTTCACGGGCCAGTTCGTTGTAGCTGGTGACACTCCAAAGGTCAGACGCCACGCCCCAGTCTTCTTTGAGCATGTCGGCAGCGGCCACCACCTCGTTGAAAATGGCACCGGCACCCAGCAGCTGAACCCGTG
>JAVLAV010000098.1:0-8382 GCA_031580735.1 Marinobacter sp. | reverse complement strand
CTGGCGTTGCCAGTCGGTTTCCTTGAAGGTTTCAGTCCAGAAAGCCAGCCAGGGCAAGGCATCGAAGTAATCACCCACACTCTGCACCATGCCTTCGGCGATGAAAATGGTCGGGCCGACCACTGCCACAAACAGAATCAGCAACATGGCCAGAACGATGTTCAGCTGGGACAGCCGGCGCACGCCGTTGTCCAGCCCCAGAGCCACCGAGGTTGCGGCAATACTGGCAATCACCGTAATGAGCAATACCTGCACCAGGCCGTTGGTGGGCACGCCGAACAAATAGTTCAGGCCGCTGTTGAGCTGCAAGGTACCCAGGCCCAGAGACGTCGCAACACCGAAAAGTGTGCCCAGCACGGCAATCACATCAATGGCCCAGCCCCAGGGGCCAAAAGCCCGTTCGCCGAGAATCGGATAAAACAGACTACTGATGCGCATTGGCAGGTTATGACGATAGGCAAAATAGCCGATGGCCAGGCCCGGCATCGCAAAGATGGTCCAGGTGTGCAGGCCGAAATGGTACAGGCTGATGGTCATGGCATCGGTGGCGGCCTGTTCCGTGCGTGGTTCCACGCCATCAAACGGCGGGCTGGCGAAGTGCGACACGGGTTCTGCCACGCCCCAGAACATCAGAATGGTACCGATGCCGGCAGCAAACAGCATGGTGAACCAGGTCAGGTTGCTGTAATCCGGCCGACTGTCATCAGCACCCAGCCGAATGGTGCCGTAGCGACTGACCGCCAGGCCCAGCAGAAAAATCAGTAACGAGCTGACCGACAAGATGTAGAACCAACCAAGGTTGCGCGCTACCCAGCCGGTCAGCATGCCAAAACTGTCGGCAACCTGTTTATCGAACGGAACAGCCAGAACTACAAATAACGCTGCCACGCCGGCAGAGGTAAAGAAAATTCCGGGTATAGTCTGCAGCCCCAGCCGTCGTTGCAGCTGTTCCAGCACAAATGCGTCCCCCTTAACTGGACAAAATAAACCCGCTCACTCTAGCACAGGCAATAGCCCCCCGCGCCAGTGGAAGGCGACTACCTGCGAAGCCGGCCAAGCTGCCAGGCCACGACAGCCAGCATAGTGGCAACGATCAATGGCCATAGCAGGCCCCAGGCCTGGGCCTGCATGGCCATAAACCCGGTGTTGCCTGGCAGACCGGACGGCATGGGCAAGCACCAGAACAGCAGGAGGCTGGAGACAGTGGCCGAAGACCATCCCAGCCAGAGCCCGGAGGAATTACCGCCAGTTCGGGCATTAGCGCCAAAGGTCCACAGAAAACGCCAGATCAACAACAGGGTGGCAATGGCTCCGGTGGCCATCAGAACCGGCAAATATTCCGCCAAAGGAAAACCCAGGCCTGACGGCTTCAACACATCCTTCATTGCCAGCTTGGCCATGGCACCACTGGTAAAGGGCAAACCGGCCAGCGAGAAGCCCGGCAAGGCAATCACCAGCCACATCAACCCACGCTGCCAGCGCACTGATGGCAGGTTCATGGCCGTCGACAGAAACAGACTGCCCTTGGCCAGACCATGATGGAGCACATACAGCGCCACAACGGCGAAGATGGCAGAGGAATGTTCACTACTGCCCAGAGCTCCGGCCACCATTAACGTCATCAATCCCATCTGGCTGATACTGGAATACGCGAGTACGGTTTTCGGACGTGTCTGAAACACCCCCATCGCCCCACCACCGAGGGCCCCGATTGCGCCGAGGATCACCAGTAGATCGCCCCAATGCGGCAAAGACACCACGCCGAATGGCAGCGTTACCAACCACCCCAACAGACCGGCTTTGATCATCGCACCACTGAGCACGGCACTGGCCGGCGTAGGAGCCACCGGATGGGCCAGAGGCAGCCAGAAATGCAACAACGGCAGCCCGGCTTTGACACCGAAGCCGACCAGCAACAACAGCATGATCAGCCAGCGCCGGCCGGAATCCGCCACAGCCCCCGGAAATCCCGACAGCACGGTACTGTTGGCGGCATCAGAAGCCATCAACAAACCGGTCAGAATGGCCATTTCGCCAACCACCGCCATGGCCAGATACACCCGGCCGGCCCTATTGGCTTCATCAGAGCCCTCATGCACCACGAGGCCGTAACCGGCAAACGTCATCAGTGCAAAAAAGCTGTAAAAGCTTGCGACATCCAGAGCAATGGTCAGCCCCAGATTGCCCGTCAGAGTTAACACCCAGAATATCCAGAACCGAAGCAAATGCCGGTTCTTCAGGTAGCCGGTAGCGAACACACCGGCCACCGTCCACAATAATGCAGTCAGCAGCAAAAACGTCCGTCGCAGCTCGTCCATACCCAACAGGCCGCCGGTCAATAACCAGGGCAACTCCAGACTCCAGCCGGGGTCGGCCAATAAAGCCAGCAACAACGCCGGTAATGGCAGCAGGGGCAGACTGTAGCGATAAACAGACATTACAGAGCCACCTCCCGCATCACGATCAGCTCCACCCACGCCAGCGGGCTGAACGGCATGGCCGCCAGCAAGCCGGCCAGAACCAGAAATACGGCGGTTACAACAGGAGGCCAGACCAGCCAGGCACTGGTTTCAAGCCGACCCCAGCGGCGCTCGTCCGGCCAGGGCATACGCTGTTCAGCGAACCAGAGGCGATGCACAACAGGCAGAAAATAAGCCGCATTCAGCAGACTACTGACCACCAAAACAACCAGAACCCAGTCCATCCCCCCGGCCAGAGCGCCAGTCCCCATGGTCCATTTGGTGATAAAACCGGCCAGCGGCGGGGCGCCAATCATACCGAAAGCCCCCAGAGTAAACGCCGCAGACGTCGCCGGCATGCGACGGCCGGCACCGTTTAATCCGTCGATACGGTGAACGCCCAGAGTCTCGGCATAGTTGCCGGCACAGAAAAACAGAGTGATTTTCATAATGCCCTGATGCACCAGGTGCACCAGACCACCAGCCGCCCCCACTGGCCCAAACAGACAAAGGCCCAGCACGATATAAGACACCTGACTGATGGTGGAAAACGCCAGGCGTTTTTTAAGATCCACCTGATAAAGAGCCCGCACAGATCCATAAATAATGGTAAACGCGGCGACCACCGCCAAGCCCTGAAGCAACCCCATACTGTTGGCCGCTTCCAGTCCGTAGACCTCAAACACCACCCGGACAATCCCGAAAGCGCCCGCCTTCACCACAGCTACCGCGTGCAGCAATGCGCTGACCGGAGCCGGCGCCACCATCGCCTGGGGCAGCCAACCATGAAGAGGGACCAGAGCGGCTTTCACCCCCAAGCCTGCAATCAACAACACAAAAATGAGGGTCAGCGGTTTGCGCAAGGCATTCTCGACACCGGCAAAGTGGCCACCTGCCTGGAACGACAGATCCCCCACCAGCCCATGAAGCCATGCAATCCCGAGCAGCAAAACAGCACCACCGGTCAGGGTATAAATGATGTAGTTACGCCCTGCTTTCAGCGCCTTCTCGGTACCCCGATGCACCACCAGCGGGTAGGTGGAAAGCGTGAGCATTTCGTAGAACAGAAAAAAGGTGAACAGATTGCCAGCCAACGCGACGCCTGTAGTACTAGCCACACACAGACTGAAAAAACCGAAGAAACGGCTGCGGTTCGGAGAACCTTCCAGGTAGCCCACCGCATATATCGTGGTCAGTAACCAGAGTATCGCGGACAAACCGGCAAACAGCATGGACAGGGCATCGGCACGCAGCACAAATTGCACACCCGGAAGCATTTCGAACGCCAATTCGTACTCACGGCCCTCGGAAATACCCCAGATCATGATTCCCACAAACACCAGCTTGAGACCAGCCGCGCCCAGATTGATCAGGATTCGCAACCGGTGCCCCCGCTCCGGTAACGTAAAAATCACGACAGAAGCCAACAGCGACGTCATCAAAGCAAACAGTGGCAACAGGACGCTGGTTGTCAAAAAACACCTCCCGCCCTGAAGGGAATGGCCATCACCGACAGGACCGATCCGGCCACCAGTCCCAACCCCAGCGATAGCAATGCCAGAATCATGGGGATTACTTCCAGGCTCCGTGAGGGATGGAAAAATTCATCCACATCCGTGTTCTCGATGAACGAGGCCCTGTAGACCCGAAACACATACGCCGCCGACAACAGACCGCCCGCCAGCAAAATCACCACCCACCACCATTGGCCACTGCCCAGACTGGCCTGGAGCAATAGCCACTTGGCGACAAAGCCACCGGTTGGTGGCAGGCCCATCAACGAAACACCTGCCAGGCCAAAGGAAAACAGGGAGAACGGTAGAAACCGGCTGACACCCGCCAGCGCATCCACCCGGTTATTGCCCATCGACATAATCAGATTACCGGCGGCCAGAAACATGGCGCTTTTAGCCAGGGCATGACTGACCACCTGCAGAGTCATGCCCTGCTGGGCCTGCAGCGAGACAGTTTCAGACACATTCCAGGTGAGCGGAAAAAACAGGAACAGATAACCAATCTGGGCGACCGAGGAATAAGCCACCACCTGCTTGAGCTTTGGCTGCCGCAGGGCCAGCCAGCTGCCCCAGATCACCGCGATACCACCCAGCACCCCGAAGAGCTGTCCCAGTGCATAGCTGCCCATCTCGTGGCCGGTTTCCAGCCAGACTCTTGCGGCGATATAGAACGAGGCCTTCACCACCAACGCCGATAAAAGCGCACTGACCGGCGATTTGGCGATGCCGTGGGCCGGTGGCAGCCACCGGTGCAACGGAAAGAGTGCGGTCTTCAGTGCCAGGCCGGACAACATCAGCACCATGGCCATAACCGGTGAGTTTGCCACCGTATCGTTTTCCAGAACGCCGGCAATACCGGACAACGACAGATTGCCAAACTGGCCATACAGCAGTGCCACGCCCAACAGATACGCCAGCGAGCCGAGCAACGCTGCCAACAGATAACGAAGCGCTGCCCGCAAGGCCTCCGCCTGACCACCGAGTGCTACCAACCCGACCGCGGCCAGACTGATCAGCTCAAGCCCTACATACAGATTGAACAGATCGTCGCCCAGCCAGACCACATTCAGACCGGCCCAAAGAAACCAGAACAAAGGCCAGAAGTAGCGATGCCATGGCTTTTCCGGGTCCAGGTAGATGCTGGCATGCCAGCCGCAGGCCCCGGCGACCACAGCTGTCAGCAACACAAATGTCACGGCCAGGCCATCCACTCGCAACTCGATGCCCAATGGCGCCTGCCATCCCCCCAACGGGTAAGGGAAACCGCCCTCCCGGGCAACATAGGCCCACAGGCCCACGGAGACCACTACCTGCAGCACAATCCCCAGCCAGCTGATCCATCGGCCATGCCAAAAGCCGGTCATCAGGGTGAGCACCGCCCAGGCCAGCGGTGTGAACAGCAGCCCGGCCATCAGCCACAACATCATGAATGCCGGCCCTCACCGTGTGCGTCGGTCTCCTGCGCGTTTTTCGCGGGTGGTTCGGCCAACGTGGTCTGCCCCGACAGATGAAAATACCGGCGAATCAGTACAACCGCCAGAGCTGTGGCGGCAATGGCCACCACAATTCCGGTCAATACCAGAGCCTGGGGCACCGGGTCCGGGCCATTACGATGCTGGGCCAACCCTACCAACACCAGAAACACCCCCGACCCCATCAGATTGAACGCCAATAATTTACGCAAAAGGTGCTCAAGCCGGACAAAACCGAACACACCGATGGCACACAGGCCAACGCCGGCGAAAGCATAAAGCAGGGAAGGGGTCATTGGCGCTCGCCCTCCTCCGGCTCATCCCCACGATTTACTGGCGCGGACACAAACAACGCCAGCAACACCATGGCAATGGAGAACGTGAGCACGGTTTCGATCACCACAATCAGCGGTTTGGCCATGGTCGGCGGATAGGCCAGGAACGCCTCCCCGCCCCAGGCGCTGGCCAGAGCCACCAACAGAAACACGGCAAAGCCCAGGCCGAGCCCCAACCGCAGCATGATCCCCGGCCGGAAAAAGTCCATCGGAATTCCTCCCAGGCGCATCAGCACCCCGGTAGCGGTCAATACCGCTCCGGCCTGGAAAGCACCACCGGGCCGATCTGCCCCGGCCCAAAGCAGGTAACCGGACAACACCAGCATCAGGGGGACAAACCACCGTTGCAGGGCATACAGCAGCGAATCCGACGTACGCAGTTCGGGGTCTTCCAGAGACGCAGTTCTGGCCATGGAAATACCGGCAATGCCGGCTATCACCAATACACCGATTTCAAGCAGGGTGTCGTAACTACGGAAGTTCAGCAACACGGCCGTTACCGGATGCTCGACCCCACTTTTGTTCAGGTTTTCTGACAGATGAACCGGCAGGTTTACAGGCGACGATGAACCGGCAATGTCCCACACGGTGAGGCCAAGAGCGGCAGCAAGCACCACGCAGAAGACAGCGGTAAACAGGTACCGGAGTAATCGCATCAAGGCCCCACCTCCCGGTCATCCTCGCGACTGCCCTCTTCCCGGGGCTTCTCCGCCAGGTGGCGTGCGGCATCCAGCAGCAAAACACCCGTCAGGCCTGCGCCGATAGCCGCTTCAGCCAGGGCGATGTCCGGCGCCTGCAGGCGAACCCAGGCCAGCGCCATCAACAAACCAAAAGCAATGAACATGACCACCGCCCGGAACAGATCCCGGGACCAGAGCGTTGCAACCGCCGTGGCCAGCAATGCCATTATCAACAGACCATCCAGTAGCCACTCAGTCATTGACGTCCTCCGTGGTGGAGTCCGTTTTTGTCCGGTCACTCAATGCCCTGGCTACCAGGTGCGCCGAGGTAGCGCTGGCGGCCAGAGCCACGGCCCAGATCAACAATACCTTCAGTCCGCCCGCCACAGACGCTGCCTGCGGTAACAAGGCCAGGACAATAAAACCAAGCCCCAGATTATCAATTTTGGTGAGGGCATGAATGCGAGTCAGCGTGTCCGGAAGCCGGAACAGGCCCAACGTGCCCACAGCAAAAAACACGCAGCCCGCCAGCAACAGCCCACCTTGCAGAAAAATCAGGGTCGCCTCAATCATGTCGCCAATTGCCATCCGAATCATTGATCCCCGTAGCCTCATCCTTTCGGGCCGATGCAGAAGGCTGTTTTTCGATGCGTACCACCCGGGTTACAAACGCCACAATCGCCAATACCGACAAAACGGCCAGCGTCAGGGCAACGTCCATCAGAGCCGGCATCGTCTGGGCTTCGGCCAATACGAGTAACAGTGCCACCCCGGTTGTGCCGAACAACTGGGAGGCCAGCATCCGGTCTGCCGTGTCCGGTCCTCGCCATATGCGTATCAGTGCAATCAGGAGAGTCAGCAACAGGAACGCCGCCACACCATTGAGAACCTGGTTCACAAGGTTTCCTCCGCCAGCAAGTCCGGATTCAAACCAAACACCCGGGCAATCTGTTTCTCTGCCTTGCGTACATCCTGTTCCACCGGAGCGGTCCTATCCAGGCAATGTAATGTCAGCCGGTTACCCTCGAGCAAGACACTCAGGGTTCCGGGCATCAGAGAAAGGGTATTGGCCAGCAGCCATCGGGGACTGCCTTCTGGCAGCCTCAGGCACAGAGTCATGGTGCCCGGCTTGATCGGCAATCCCGGCTTCAATAATCGCCCGGCAACATCCATGCCGGCGATCACCGAGCGAACCAGAAAATAACCGATAAAACGCAATAGCCCCAGCGGCCGGATATGGTGAGCAGAAGGCGGGAACAAACGAACGGACAGCGCTGACACCACAAGAGCCACAACCAGGCCGAAGCCAAGTCCGGGCAGATCACCAAGGGTCAACACCCACCACAAAGCAAGCAGAAGGGCTCCACGGACAACGACTGTAATCAGGGATAACGCTGGCGCTGAGGGCATAGGTATTCCTTTCCCGAAAACAGGTTTATTGACCCTCCTTTAGGAGCCTCTGTTATCGTATTCAGCTGTATCATTTCAATAAAGACTATTAAGCTCAACTTTTTAAGTTCAACTCTACCGAGACAAATCTGACATTCTTTGTGGGAACCGACAATGGGCAAACCCTGTACCGATCAGTGCAGCTGCGACTCGACCAACACTCCGGATAAAACGCCTTCACGCCAGAATGAAGCGCAAGGCGATAGCCTCAGTGTTTATACCATCCCGAAAATGGATTGCCCCTCCGAAGAACGGATGATCCGCATGGCTCTGGCGGAGTCCACCACGGTAGGCGCGCTGTTTTTTGACCTGCCGGGTCGCAAACTGGAGATACTGCACGACGGCCCGGCCGACCCCATTACCGACAAACTGGCCACGCTGGGGCTTGGCGCCACGCTGGAAGAAACCCGCGAAGCCGACCAGACCACTCTGAATGCGGCCAACCAGCAACCGACCGAAGCGCAGGAAGCCGG
>JAVLAV010000097.1:0-8481 GCA_031580735.1 Marinobacter sp. | reverse complement strand
CTCTCGGCATACAGAGACAGCGTTGCCAGCACGTACTCCACAACGCTGTTGGCATTGCAGCCCGGGGCAGCCGAGAAGCCTATATTGTTCTGTTCAAGCCAGTCGCGGTCAATGTGATCGGTGCCAATGGTGGCAGTGCCAACAAATTTCACCCGGCTACCTTCCAGTAGCTCACGACCAACGGTCGTCACAGAACGGACCAGCAGTATGTCGGCACTGCGGACATCGTCGGCCGTCATGTGACGACCAGCGAGCCGGCGAATTTCGCCAATGTCGCCGAAAAATGAGTCCAGTAACGGAATGTTTTCGTCAGCTACGATCAACATGCTGCTCGGCTCCTGTCAGTTCCGGCGTTGACGCGGCCCGCCACGGTTGCCCTGGGGGCGCCCGCCACCGCTGCGGCGGCCACCACGTTTGCGCTGTATGGCCGGTTTTTCCAGCGGTGTCATCAGGCCTTCGTCCGGAACTTCTGTTTTCAGCTTCTGACTGATGTAGGTTTCGATAGCGGGCAAGGCAAAGGCGTCGTCTTCGCCGGCAAAACTGACTGATACACCAGTGCTGCCAGCGCGGCCAGTGCGACCGATGCGGTGCACGTAGTCTTCGGCATTATCCGGCAGGTTGTAGTTGAACACATGGGTAACACCGGTGACGTGAATGCCCCGGCCCGCCACATCGGTGGCGACCAACACCTGAATCTCCCCTTTCTTGAACTGATCCAGGGTTTTCAGGCGTTTGTTCTGGGCAATCTCGCCAGACATCAGTGACACTTTCACCCCCTGATTTCTGAGGTCTTCTTCCAGATCACGGCACTGGTCGCGGCGATTGGCGAAGACAATGGCCTTTTCCACTTCCGGACGTTTCAGGTAATTGGTCAGCACCGGCAGCTTGTCGTCGTCCGACACCAGATACACGGTCTGTTCTACCCGTTCTGCGGTTTTCTGTTCCGGCTCGATTTCCACGAACTCGGCATTGTGGGTCCACATGGAAGCCAGATTGAGCACGTCCTGGTTAAAGGTAGCGCTGAATAGCAGGGTCTGCCGATCATCTTTGGGGCTGCACTTGCGGATAATGCGCTTCACATCCGGAATAAAGCCCATGTCCAGCATGCGATCGGCTTCGTCCAGAATCAGGATATCCAACTGGTCAAGGAACACATCCTGCGAACCAAGAAAATCGATCAAACGTCCCGGGGTTGCGACCAGGACATCAACAATCTCGTTTTGCAGCTGTTCGCGCTGCTTGTCGTAGTTCATGCCACCGACCACAGTCACCACGTTATGACCGGTAAAATGGCACAGCTGTTCAGCGTCTTTGGCGATCTGCATGGCCAGCTCCCGGGTGGGTGCCAGCGCCAGCACTCTCGGCTCGGATGCGAAGCGGTCACTTTCTTCAATCGGTGTTTCCAGCATGCTCTGAATGGCGGTAATCAGAAAGGCAGCGGTTTTGCCGGTGCCTGTCTGAGCCTGGCCAATCAGGTCTTCACAAGCCAGGGTCCATGGCAGGGTTTCCGCCTGAATGGGCGTGCAGAACTCAAAACCGATTTTGCTGATTGCGTCCAGCAGGCGTTGATCCAGGTTCAGCTCGGAAAAACGCAGTTCGCTGGTATGTGTGGTTTCAGAGGTCATAAAATTCGGATAATCCTTTATTAAGCTTGTTCGGGTTCCGCCGGCAAGATACGTTGTTTATCCAGGCTCCAGTTATGCTGGATGCGGCCGCGGTTTCCGTAAAAATGTGCAAGCGTGTCGAAAAACTGCTGGGCCCGCTCGGGCAGGCCCTGCTGAAGGTATGTTGCAACCTGCTTGTTTACATTATGGCGAAAGCCGGCTTCGTCAGCCGCACCATCGCCGGCCAGGTTATCCACACTGATATGAAATTTTGAGCCTGCTGCCAGGGAAAACAGCCACTCAATCGCCTGCGGCTTTATTTCCACCCGCTCAAAAGCTTGTTGCTGCTCCCGGGTACGCCCATCCGGACAGTACCAGTAACCATAATCATACAGGGTTCGCCGGTGGTCACCGGCAATACACCAGTGGGAAATTTCGTGCAAAGCACTGGCGTAAAACCCGCGGGCAAAAACCACCCGGGCAAGCCCTTCCGGCTCACTGGCAGGGAGATATTCCGGTTCGTCGCCGCCTCTGACCAGTATTGTCCGGCAGCTTTCCCGAAACAGGTCGTTGAACAGCATGATAAGATCGTCTGGATTGTGGTTCATCGGCTAGCTATTGTGCGACTTTAGTGCCGGCAATTCCAGAGGGAACTTTGCCCTGCCGCCCATGTCCATTGCCAGCACGAACTGTCCATGCACGTTTAATTCAGGATGATGAAAGATTCATGACGGCTCTTCAGGCTTTTCAACGCGCTCGCGGAACGCTTTCCCTACCGGGTGTACTGTTATTTGTGCTGACCCTGATTGGCCTATCGGGCCAGAGCTACGCGTTAGGCAACAGTAGCTCTGCCTTTGGTGGTCAGGGCGACTTCCTGCCGGTGGATCAAGCGCTGCCTTTCAACTACACCACAGACAATGGTTCGGTGGTTCTGTTCTGGGATATCGCACCAGAGCACTATCTGTACAAGAGCCGGATCAGCGTCACCGCAGTTACCGAAGGCGTCACAGTAGGCAAGCCTGAGTTTTCTTTGCCGGGAACTGTCACCGAAGATCAGTTTTTCGGTGAAACTACAGTATTTTTCGAGCCGATTGAAGCTCGGGTACCCATTACACTCCCCGCTGGTATCAGAGAAGCAGAACTTCAGGTCAGCTACCAGGGCTGCGCCGAGGCCGGACTTTGCTATCCACCCCAAACCCGGGATGTACTCTATTACCCCGGCGCCGAAGGCAGCGAACAAAGCGGTGCCAACAGCAATACCGGGGACGTATCCAACGAACCGGCCCCGACTGACACCTCCAGCGCGACCGGGCTGGCGGGATTCCTGTCCAGCCAGTCAACTCTGGCGATTGCCGGCGTTTTCTTTCTGCTCGGCCTGGGGCTGACGTTCACACCTTGCGTGCTGCCCATGGTGCCGATTATTTCCAGCATGGTTTCCGGGCGTAACACCCGCACTACCGGCCAGGCTCTGTTGCTCTCCGGCAGTTATGTACTGGGCATGGCGGTTACCTATGCCGCTGCCGGTGTGATTACCGGTTTGCTGGGTGCCAGTTTCAATCTGCAGGCCCAGTTGCAGTCGCCCTGGGTATTGGGCGTTTTTGCAGCTCTGTTTGTTGTTTTTGCCCTGTCCATGTTCGATCTTTTCGAGATTCAGTTGCCTCGCTTCATACGCGAGTCACTGAATGATGCCAGCCAGCGGCTGACCGGTGGTCGCGTTGTCAGTCTTTTCGGCATTGGCGCGCTTTCGGCATTGATTGTTTCGCCCTGTGTCTCCGCACCACTGGCCGGCAGCCTGTTGTACATATCCACAACTCAAGACGCCGTTGTCGGCGGTATTGCCCTGTTGTCTCTGGGCCTGGGCATGGGCGTGCCTTTGATTCTGGTGGCAGTGGGCGGCCGCAAACTGCTGCCTTCGTCCGGTCACTGGATGGCAACCGTCAAACATTTTTATGGCGTTATGCTGCTGGCCGTGGCCATCTGGCTGGTGGAGCGCATGATTCCCGCCTGGGCAAGTCTGACGCTGTGGGGGCTGTTAGTGGCTATAACTGGTGTTCAACTGGGCGCTTTTGATGCCGCCAGAGCCGGATGGGAGCGCACGCGAAAAGGTCTGGGCCTGGTTCTGTTTGCCTATGGCCTGGCTCTGCTCGCGGGGGCTGTCAGCGGTGCCAATGATCCTCTCAAACCTTTTGCTGCATTTACTGCCGGCAAATCAACAGCCAGTGCGGCTACCCGCAATGAACACGCCGAATTCGTCAGGGTCGAAGACCCCGAGGAGATCCAGCGCATGCTCAACGCAGCCAGACAAAAGGGAGAGCCGGTCATGCTCGACTTCTATGCCGACTGGTGCATTTCCTGCAAAATAATGGAACGCAATGTTTTCAGCACGCCGGAAGTGGGCAATGCCCTGTCCTCTTTTACCCTCTTACAGCTGGACATGACAGACAACACAACGGAACAACAGGTACTGCTCAACAAACTGGGCCTGTTCGGCCCGCCAGCCATCCTGTTTTATGACCGCCAGGGGCAGGAATTACGGAAACAGCGGGTGCTCGGCGAAATGGATAAGGAAGAATTTCTCGCTCACCTCAGAGAGCTATCGATCCCGGGCTGAAGTCCGGGTTAAGCGCCTCGCCGTATCAGATAAACGTATTCACCATTCTGCTCTTCTTCGCTCACCAGATCGTGGCCCAGGAACTGGCAGAATCGCGGAATATCTCTTGTGGTTGAAGGATCAGTAGCGACGACCCGCAGCACGCGCCCCGGGGCAACATCGTTAATCCGATTATGCAGCATCATCACCGGCTCCGGACAGTACAGTCCCCGGGCGTCCAACTCGGCGTCAAACTCGGTGATACTCAAGCACAATCTCCTTCTGAAGTGAGGTTATTTCATTCATTCCATGGTAACTTATTGTTTATAGCAGTTAAAAATATTGGAGACAGACCATGATACGCGTTTTGATCGAGCGACATATTGCCGAATCTCTGGAATCAGCCTACGAACAACGGTCCCGGACGGTCCTGCAGCACTCTGTGGCTCAACCGGGTTTCATTTCCGGCGAAACCCTGGTCGACAAGCACGACCGCAACCACCGGATCACACTGTCGAACTGGCGCTCTGAGGCCGACTGGAAGCGCTGGTACAAATCCAGAGAGCGCCGCGAGCTCATGGCGCAGCTTATCCCGATGATGGACAAAGAAGAAACCGTCATGATCCTGGAGCAGAACTCGGTCTGACTTCAGATCAGCCGTTCAATGAAACAGGTAATTTCTTCCCGGTCATGATAGAGATGGCGGGCCTTCAGCCGGTAGCCAACGCCCGCCTTCTCCAGACCTTCTTCGATCATTTCCCGACAGATCAGCCATTCCTCGTACCGTTTCTTCATCGGCAACTTCAGATTGAAAACGGTATACCGGCACAGTTTCTGGCCAACCCAGTCCACAGCCATGCTTGCGGTTTTTCTGGGCTGATCGACAATGTCGCAGACCATCCAGTCAATGGCGCGCTTCGGCCGCCAGTTGTATCCGTCTGCCCGCACATGTTCCACCTGCCCCGAGGCCATTAATTCCGGATTCATCGGCCCATTGTCCACGGCAGTTACCAGCATGCCCTCATTGACCAATTGCCAGGTCCATCCTCCGGGAGCCGCACCCAGGTCTGCCGCTTTCTTGCCACCGCCCAGATAATCCAGCCAGAGGGCCTCGGGAATAAACACTTTCCAGGCTTCCTCAAGCTTCAAAGCCGAACGGCTGGGCGCCGACGCCGGCAAGCGCAAGCGAGGAATACCTCCAATAAAAGGTGAACGATTTCCCGCCAGGCTGACGCCGATCACAGCGGTACTGAAATCCAGCAGAAGAATTTCCAGTTGCGCAGGGGTATTTCCTCCTTCCTTTAACAGTCCGGCGCCCCGCAAACCTTTTGAAAGTGGCGAGACCCATTTCCGGGCGAAATTACCCAGATCCCGATCATCGTTGGTTTCCGGCAGCCGGACTTCCACGCGGGCGGCTGTTTCGCCCTGCCAGCCCAACTCCCGCAGACACTCAATCACAGCACCGACCCGATCTTCAGCCGGCAACGGGCAATCATCAAGAACAACAAACCAGTCCCGAATAAACACCAGATCATCCAGACCAAGCCGGTTCATCAGCTCTTCACCGGTCTCGTCGCTGCCAATAACAAACCGGACCAGACCGTTATTTTTACCGGGCATGAAATATCCGAACACGCCGACAGTGGCGGCCTGATCGGTCAGTTCCTGACCGGCTTCGCTTTCAAAGCCGGGCCGGCATACCAGCATTACTTGTTGCATCTATCACCTGCGTTGTAAAACAGCTCAGGCGCCGACTATACACTCATCGACAAATCGACGGGTGGCCTGCGCAGCGCTTTCTATAAGTTGCCTCTGGCTCTCAGGTTGTTTTTTCAGGGGCTGAAAATCATGATTGCCGCCTTCCAGCCAGACCAGACGGGAAAGACCGGCAATTGCGCCTCGCTCCTGCACTTCCTGACGTTTACCAAAAGGGTCACGAGTACCCTGAATCACCATCAGCGGACACTGCACCTCCGGGAGATGACCAACCCGCCATTTATCGAGCTTGCCCGGCGCGTGAAACGGGTAGCCGTAACAAACCACACCATCGATGCCTTCCGAATCTTCACTGGCCAGCAAACTCGCCATTCTACCACCCATAGACTTGCCGCCGATCAGTACCCTGCAATCCGGGCCAACCTCCGCGCGCACCTGCTCGAGAACTGTCCGGAAATGCTCAAGCAAAACCGGTTGTCGATCCGGAGGGCGTTTTTTGCCATCTTCACGCCGCTTTTGCATATAAGGGAATTCGAACCTCACGCAACCGATACCCTGAGCATCCAGAGCCTCTGCCAGAGTTTTCATAAAGGATGAGTCCATCGGCGCTCCCGCGCCGTGGGCCAGGATCATGACACTCCGACAGTCTGCGCCATAAACTTTAATCATATTGCTATTCATAGAGGCCTGCTTTACCTGGATGGACGCGTTATAATTCGCGATCCGGAGGGAATCTTCAATCCCTCTGGCCACCCTTGAAATTAATACTTTAGAACTTGCAAGTTGCTGGCCAGGTTGCTGATTCCGGCGGATTTGATGGATATCAGGAGTTGACCTGAATCATTGCAAAGGCCTAATGCTTTCTCCATACTTGCTTCCGCATAATTCCCCATCCTGAACCCATTGGTAAGGCTATGAGCACAGTAAATACAAACCTGACATACAACTACAAGGTGGTGAGACAGTTCGCCATCATGACAGTGGTATGGGGTATTGTTGGTATGGCTCTGGGTGTGCTGATTGCGGCACAACTGGTTTGGCCATCCCTCAACCTCGACCTGTCCTTCCTGCACCTGCACTTCGGCCGTCTGCGGCCGTTGCATACCAACGCCGTTATCTTCGGCTTTGGTGGTAGTGCCCTGTTTGCCACCTCCTACTATGTAGTACAGCGAACCTGTCAGGCTCGTCTGTTCTCCGGCGGGTTGGCGGCATTCACATTCTGGGGCTGGCAAGCGATCATTGTATCTGCTGCCATTACCCTGCCTCTAGGCCTGACCACTTCGAAAGAATACGCTGAACTGGAATGGCCGATTGATATCGCCATCGCCGTGGTATGGGTCGTGTACGCTTTAGTGTACTTCGGCACCATCATGAAACGCAGCACGCCACATATCTATGTCGCGAACTGGTTCTTCGGCGCTTTTATCATCACCGTTGCCGTTCTTCACATTGGCAACAACCTGGCGCTGCCAGCGACCGCGTTCAAGTCCTACTCGGCTTACGCCGGTGTTACTGATGCGATGATGCAGTGGTGGTACGGTCATAACGCCGTAGGCTTCTTCCTGACAGCCGGCTTCCTGGGCATGATGTACTACTTCGTCCCCAAGCAGGCCAACCGTCCGGTTTACTCCTACCGTCTGTCGATCGTGCACTTCTGGGCCCTGATTGCGACCTACGTGTGGGCCGGTGGGCACCACCTGCACTACTCTGCACTACCTGACTGGGCACAGACCGCAGGCATGGTTATGTCCCTGATCCTGCTGGCTCCCTCCTGGGGCGGCATGATTAACGGCATGATGACTTTGTCTGGCGCATGGCACAAACTGCGCACCGACCCGATCCTGCGCTTCCTGGTGGTATCCTTGTCGTTCTACGGCATGTCCACCTTCGAAGGCCCGATGATGTCCATCAAGACCGTCAACGCTTTGTCCCACAACACTGACTGGACCATCGGTCACGTACACTCAGGTGCGCTGGGCTGGGTTGCCATGATCAGTATCGGTGCCATCTATCACCTGGTTCCGAAGCTCTGGGGTCTGAAGGAAATGTACAGCACGTCGTGGATCAACGTGCACTTCTGGCTGGCAACAGTCGGTACCGTTCTGTATATCGCATCCATGTGGGTTAACGGCATCATGCAGGGCTTGATGTGGCGCGCAGTCAACGACGACGGCACACTGACCTACAGCTTCGTGGAATCCCTGGAAGCCTCTTACCCAGGCTACTTTGTCCGCTTCGTTGGTGGCGCAATATTCCTGGCCGGCATGCTTCTCATGGCTTACAACGTCTATATGACTATTCGCCAGAAAGAAGCAGCTGCAGAGGACAATGCAGCTGTCCAGGCGGCATAAGGGGAGAGAGACCAGATGAAACACGAAATTATCGAAAAGAACATTGGTATCATGATCGTACTGATCGTTCTGACCATCAGTGGTGGCTTCCTGGCGGAAGTAGTGCCTCTGTTCTTCCAGAAGAGTGTAAACGAGCCCGTTGAAGGCCTTGAGCCCCTGAATGCGCTGGAACTGGAAGGTCGGGACATCTACATCCGTGAAGGCTGCCACGTGTGCCACA
>JAVLAV010000096.1:0-8524 GCA_031580735.1 Marinobacter sp. | reverse complement strand
CCAAAGAACGAAGCCTACCGAGATACGGCCTGCCTTCGGTATCGTTCAAGTCTCCGTGAGCTGAATCAGTGAGCCAGATGTGGAAGAATCCACTTCGCTTAATCTAGTGAGCGGCGTTGGCATTTCGTTGACACTTGAAGAAAAAACGGAAGGCCAGGAACGAAAAAAGCCCCTGAAGTCAGGGGCTTGATTCGGAGAGTTTGGTGGAGACGGCGGGAATTGAACCCGCGTCCGCCAGTACTCAGCCTTGAGGTCTACATGCTTAGCATCCCTCTATTGGTTTAAGTTCAAGCGACCCAAGGGTCAGGGTGCAAGAACCGAGCTCTTTGAATCTTAGCCGTTAGCCAGTGAGCTCTGACCAACGGAGCAACCTATAAGCGATGACGTCCTGGGATGTAGCTACTGGGTTATAGGTGCCCCAGCCAGGACGACTAGCGGCTTACGCTGCTAGTGCGTAGTTTTCGTCGTTTGCGACTATTGCGTTGCAGCTTTGGATTAACGAGATTCGCTGCCATCTCGACATGCACTCAAGGGTTCGCCACCGGCGTCGAAGCCATGTCGTCCCCTCTTGTCTTTAGTATATGGGTATCGTTTGAGCAACTTCAAGGACTGATTCTGTGTTTTGTACTTACCGCGTCGGTTCAGTTGTTCACTTCTCTGAGAATGCGCTGCTTCTGGCGGTTCCAGTCTTTTTCTTTTTCAGCGGCACGCTTGTCGTGTTTCTGCTTACCTTTCGCCAGCGCAATTTCGCACTTTACCTTGTTCTTTTTCCAGTACAGCGCCAGCGGTATGCAAGTGTGGCCGGCCTGGTTGACCTTGCCCATGATCTTGGCAATTTCCTTGGCGTGCAGCAGCAGCTTGCGGGTTCGGGTGGGGTCCGCAATGACATGGGTTGAGGCGGTGCTCAGCGGGGTGAAGTGGGCACCGAGCAACCAGGCTTCGCCCCCTTTCAAAAGCACATAGGCATCAACCAACTGGGCTTTGCCCGCGCGCAGGGATTTAACTTCCCAGCCGAGTAGCGACAGGCCCGCCTCGAAGCGTTCCTCAATGTGATACTCGTGTTTTGCCTTTTTGTTCAGGGCGATGGTGTTATTGCTTGGTGCTTTCTTCTTGCTCATGAATCCTGTCCGGGATCGGAAGAATGACGAAAGCGGCATTGTAGCCCAGGACGGCGGGGCGGGTCACGAT
This sequence comes from Marinobacter sp., assembly GCA_031580735.1. Classification (GTDB taxonomy): domain Bacteria; phylum Pseudomonadota; class Gammaproteobacteria; order Pseudomonadales; family Oleiphilaceae; genus Marinobacter. The sequence goes on along the minus strand of JAVLAV010000096.1, from coordinate 7,336 downwards.
ATCGCCAAATAGTTGGTGATTAACGGTCGTTTGCGGGTGGGCGCTTCAGCTACAATGTCGGACTCATTGAGGGCAGGGGCTGGAATGCCACGCAAGTATCAAACTTCTATCGGGTCTTTTACCCGTAAATCCACGTTCTTCTGGGCTGCGGTGGGCGCCACTGTCGGCCTGGCCAACCTGTGGCAGTTTCCCTATCTGGCGAGCCAGCATGGTGGCGGGCTTTTCCTTCTGTTGTATCTGGCCTGTCTGCTTCTGGTCACCTTACCCCTGATGGTGACGGAAACCGTTTTTGGTCGCCATGCCCGCCATGGGATCGTTCTGGCTATGGACGGCTACGTGAAAACGGCTGGCGGTCACCGGCTATGGCGTATGGCGGGGCCGCTGAGTATCGTCGCTGCATTTCTGGTGCTGTCTTTCACGGCGGTTTTTGGCGGAATCGTCCTCGCTTATCTGTTTTTCGGCGCAACGGGCAGTTTCTCGGGCGCCTCTCCTGCTACGGCTACCGGAATTCTGTCGGACCTGGTAGCCAACCCGGGGCACTACCGGCAGTTTATGGCCTGGCACGCTTTCTTTCTGTTGCTGGTTGTTCTGGTTTCCGCCCGTGGCGTTGTCGAGGGTGTGGAGCGATCAATGCGGTTTCTGGTGCCGGTTACGCTGGTATTGATGGTCGGGCTGTTTGTTCTTGCTGCGATGAACGGACGGCTGGGCGCCGGCATCAACCAGGTTCTGGACTTACGCCCGCACCAGGTGGGGTTTGATAGTGTTCGTGCCGCGTTTTTTCATGCCTTCTATACCCTCGGGCTGGGAATGGGTGTCTGGACCATATTTGGTGCCTACGCGGCCCCGCATACACGGTTAAAGCGGTCAATACTCGCTGTTGTTCTGATGGATACGCTGGTTGCGATTGTTGCCGGGATAATGATGTTCTCGGTCGCTCAGGGCGGTTTTGCTCTGGAGGGGGAGCGTGGTTTCAGTCTTCTGTTTGTCTCGCTGCCGGTGAATCTCGCGCAGTTGCCCTATGACCAGGCCGTTATTGCGGCCGTATTCCTGGTGGTTGTGTTGATTGTATGGGCGACCGCTATCTCACTTTTGGAGCCCGTGATCGGGTGGTTCCGGGAGTGGATTGGTGCGCCCAGGGGGCTCACGGTCATCATTGTCGGTGTCGCGGTCTGGTTGATGGGGCTGGTGTCGCTTTTTTCATTCAATGTCTGGGCAGGGTATCATCCCGGCGGGGCGTCGCCTTTCCGTTGGCTGGAACTGCTGGCTGGCGGTATCCTGATCCCTCTGGTCGGAATTCTGATCGCGGCCTTCACCGGCTGGAGCATGAGCCGGCGGTATGGCCGCGGCATGCTGGGTAATGCGTCCGACCCCATTCAAAAATACTGGTACTGGGTACTCCGGTCGGTGCTTCCGGTGGTAGTGGCCTGGATCGGTTTGCAATACACGGTGTTGTCGCTGGCGAATCTGTGCGAGAACGGCAACGCTGCCATCTGGTGTGGCAGTGAGCCTTCGGCAATGGAGGTCCGGCCGGTTCAAAGTGAGCCAGGCAGGGATGATATCCAGTATGATGGCGACTGACACACATTAGTGGCTGCCTGGCAGTCAACGTAGTACAAAGCGTAGGATCCCTGGTTTACATGGCTCACCAGATTGATAAAACCGCACTTGTTATGCACTCCGCAGAACGCATGTTCCACTTGGTTAATGATGTGGAGCGTTATCCTGAATTCCTGCCCTGGTGTTCAGGCGCTGAGGTCCGGGAAGAGGGCGACGGGTTGCGTAGAGCGTCGCTGGAAATCTCCAAGGGCGGAATGCATCACCGGCTGACGACCCTGAACCGCGTTCAGGAGCCAGATAGCATCGAAATAAGTCTGGCCGATGGACCACTGAAAAGCCTGACCGGGCGCTGGCACTTCCAGAGACTGGATGAAAATGCCTGTAAGGTTATTCTGACGCTGGAATTCGAATTTTCGGGGTCACTGTCCCGAATGGCTTTCGGGCCGGTTTTCAAGTACGTGGCCAACACCATGGTTGATGCGTTCTGTCGCCGCGCGGATGAACTCTACGGTCGGGGAAGTGTGTGATGGAAGTAGAAGTTGCTTACGCCAGACCAGACAGGCAGCGCATTGTTACGTTGCAGGTGCCGGAGGGCACAACGATGTCTGAAGCAGCGCGGCTTTCGGGCATTGATGAGCTGTTTCCCGAGATCAATCTGGATGAGATTGATATGGGCATTTTTGGCAAGGTGATAAAGAAGCCTGCTGAGCATCAGCTTCGGGAAGGTGATCGCGTGGAACTTTACCGGCCTTTAAAGATCGATCCCAAGCAGGCCCGGTTGAACCGGGCCAGGAAGAAGGGCTGAGAATCAGTAAGCGGGCGTTTCTTCGAGCAACTTTGACTGATAGTGGCTATAGTTACCATTATCGTAGTGCACAATGATTCGCTGCTCTTCGATTTCACCGCCTCGGCGCTGGAATGTGTAAACGTAGTAGTCTTTGGATGAGTCAACAGGGTTCTGCACCAGTGGCGTTCCGAGAATGGCACGGACCTGGTCTTGGGGCATGCCTTCAGACAGCTCACTGAGCTCTTCATCAGTAACGATGTTGCCCTGCTGAACATTGATTTTGTAAACGCCCGGAAAAGCGCAACCGGACAAGAATAAAATGCTAATAAGAACGATAGCGGTGAGCTTTTGCATCGCCGGGGGAAATCCTCTATCTTGACGTCGCCTGCCTGGGCAGGAGTGAAACGGTTATCCGTTGAATAGCGGCTTCATCATACCCGAAGCCGCAAGGCACACCAACGAGTGAATAGTAACATGTCATCTGAAAACACCGAATTACGAAAAGTCGGCCTGAAGGTTACTCTGCCGAGAGTGAAAATCTTCAACATTCTGGAAAACGCGAAAGAGCACCATCTCAGTGCTGAGGACGTTTATAAGAAGCTGCTTGATCAGGGAGATGACGTGGGTCTGGCGACCGTCTACCGGGTTTTGACCCAGTTTGAGGCGGCTGGCCTGGTGCTGCGGCATAATTTCGAGGGTGGTCATGCTGTGTTCGAAATGGCAGGCGATGATCATCACGACCATATGGTTTGCACGCAAACCGGTGAAGTTGTCGAGTTTGTTGACGAGGTGATTGAAGAGCGTCAGCGAAAGATTGCCGAAGAGCACGGCTACGAGATTGTGGATCACAGCCTGATTCTCTATGTGAAACCTGCAGGCTCCAAAAAGTAGTAGCGGCGACAGAAAAAATCGGGGCCACATCAGTGGCCCCGCAAGCTCTTCACGAAGAAGAGTAGGGGTCAGTGGTGAGTTGCCTGGCCTTTGACAAACATTTCCCTGGCGTGAGCAATCGTGTGTTTGGTCATGTCCATACCTCCCAGCATTCTGGCTACCTCGTCAATTCTTCCCTGATCATCCAGTGTTTCTATGCGTGAGTAAGTGGCGTCTGATTCTGTGAATTTGCTGACAAACAGATGCTGATGTGACTGTGCGGCTACCTGTGGCAGGTGTGTTACGCACAGCACCTGGCCGTTGTCGCCGAGTGCCCGCAGAAGCCGGCCTACCACTTCAGCCGTGCCACCGCCGATACCAACGTCTACCTCATCAAACACCAGGGTCGGGGTTGTGGATGTCTGGGCCACTACCACCTGAATGGCCAGGCTGATTCGTGACAGCTCGCCACCCGACGCAACTTTTGCCAGTGGCCGGGCCGGCTGTCCCGGATTGGCGCTCACCAGAAATTCAGTGTCTTCCATGCCGTGGGGCGCGGGCTCACCGTTCTGATTGCGGCTCAGGTGAGTTACAAACTGCACCGCCGGCATGCTCAGTTGTGCCAGTTCTTCAGCGATGCGCTGATCCAGGTTGGCGGCGGCTTGCCGGCGTTTGTCGGTCAGTGTGTCCGCCAGTTCGTTGAACTGCGCGAGGTGTTGCTCCAGTTCTGCTTCCAGCTGTTCCAGGCTGCCGGCTCCGCCGTCCAGTTCCGCCAGCTCGTTGCTCAGTTTCTGATGGAATTCAGGCAGTTCTTCCGGAGTGATGCGGTGCTTGCGCGCCATTTGATAGATGGCGCTCAGGCGCTCTTCAACTTCGGCCAAGCGGGCAGGGTCGGCCTCGTAGTCATCAACAAAGCGGCGCAGGTTGTCGCCCGCTTCCGATATCTGTATCTGGGCTTCGTTCAGCATCTGGATGGTGTCATTCAGCGCAGGGACTTCTACCGGCAGTTGTTCCAGCTGTTGCAGCGCCTGACGAACCAGGCCTGCGGCACTGGTGTCTTCTTCAGTGCACAGTAATGCAGCCTGGTGGCTGCTGTGCAGCACGCCGTCGGCCTGGCTCAGCTGTGCCTGTTCCTGTTCAAGGTCTTCCTGTTCTTGCTCTGCCAGTGCCAGCCGGTCCAGTTCTTCTACCTGATAGCGAAGCAACTGAATTCTGGCTTCGGCTTCGTCTGCATTCTGGCGGCGCTGTTCAAGCTTCTGACGGGTCTGGTTCCAGGTTTTCCAGGCAGCCCGGGTGTTGTCTGCCAGTTCCTCAACCCCTGCGAACTCGTCAAGCAGTTTGCGATGGGTTTCTTTGCGCAACAGCGACTGATGCTGATGCTGGCTGTGGATGTCCATCAACATCCCGCCCAGCTCTTTAAGCTGTGACAGTGGGCAGGGCTGGCCATTAATAAAAGCCCTTGAGCGGCCCTCTTTGCTGATGCTTCGTCGCAGAATGCAGTTTTCAGGGTCGTCCAGTTCATGCTCTTCGAGCCATTGCCGGGCTTCCGGTACCCGGGAGATGTCGAAGCTGGCGGCTATGTCGGCGCGTTTGGCGCCGTGGCGGACAGCTCCGGCATCTGCCCGCCCGCCCATGGCAAGACCCAGCGCCCCCAGAACAATGGATTTGCCAGCACCGGTTTCGCCGGTCAGGGCTGTCATTCCGTTGTTGAAGTGCAATTCCACTTTTTCGGCAATGGCGTAATTGGAAACCGTGAGTTCTGTGAGCATGCCTGGAACCTCCGCTCTGTCTGGCACTGTGATTTCATACAGTGACTGTGAATATATACAGGGTTTTGGGTGTTTGCAAATTCACTGACTCGAAATCCTCAAAGATTCTTTGGCGGAAGGTTGAAACCCGGGGTGCGGGCCCCATATCCGTTCGCAAAGCCAGTTTTCCTGTCTTCCGATAGACAGGTCTCATTCAGTCGCAGGCCGTGAAGGCCGTGATATCAAGTATCAGGAGTTGTCATGAGTGCGGAAGATAAGCGCAGCGAACAGGTAGAAGAGCAGAACGAGGCAATGGAGGCAGCCGCGGAAGAGGCTGGTGCGGAGGCAGAGCAGTCCGGGGATGAGCTTTCCGAGGTGGAGGAGCTGCAGGCAAAGCTGCAGGAGCATCAGGAGCAGGCGCTGCGTGCCCAGGCGGAAATGCAGAACGTTCGCCGTCGCGCTGAGATTGATGTGGAAAAAGCCCACAAGTTTGCCTTGGAGAAGTTTGTAAAAGAGCTGCTGCCGGTGGCTGACAGTCTTGAAAAGGCCGTCGAGAGTACTGAAGGCCAGACGGATTCCAGTGAGCTGGTTGTGTCTATCCGAGAAGGCGTCGAGATGACTCTGGATCTGTTCATGAAGAGTCTGGCGAAATTCAATGTCGAGCAGCTCGACCCGGTAGGCGAACCGTTTGATCCGCAGCAGCACGAAGCCATGTCTATGGTGCCGGCGCCGAACGCCGAACCGAATAGTGTGGTAGCAGTTGTGCAGAAGGGCTATCTGTTGAACGGTCGCGTGGTGCGCCCGGCGATGGTGATGGTCGCGAAAGCAGAAGATAGCCCAAAAATCGACGAGCAGGCTTGAAAAGCGAAATATTGCGCCAATATAGCCAGTAAACAGATAAAGCCCGGGCAAACAGCTTCGGGATAGAATTCAGAAAGAATTGGAGTGATTCAATGAGCAAGATTATTGGTATCGACCTGGGAACCACAAACTCCTGCGTAGCCATCATGGATGGCGACAAGGTCAAAGTTATCGAAAACGCCGAGGGTGATCGCACCACCCCGTCCATCATCGCTTATACCGACGATGGTGAAACCCTGGTTGGCCAGTCAGCCAAGCGCCAGGCAGTTACCAACCCGGACAACACGCTGTATGCCATCAAGCGTCTGATCGGCCGTCGTTTTGAAGATGACGTGGTCCAGAAAGACATCAAGATGGTGCCTTACAAAATTGCCAAAGCTGATAATGGCGATGCCTGGGTACAGGTAAAAGACCAGAAAATGGCGCCGCCGCAGGTGTCTGCAGAAGTTCTGAAGAAAATGAAGAAAACTGCAGAAGACTACCTGGGCGAGAAAGTAACTGAAGCGGTTATCACCGTGCCGGCCTACTTCAACGACAGCCAGCGTCAGGCTACCAAAGACGCGGGCAAGATTGCCGGTCTGGAAGTAAAGCGCATCATCAACGAGCCGACTGCAGCTGCCCTGGCGTATGGCCTGGACAAGCAAAGTGGCGACCGCACCGTAGCGGTATACGATCTGGGCGGCGGTACTTTCGATCTGTCCATCATCGAAATTGCCGATGTTGATGGCGAGCACCAGTTTGAAGTGCTGGCCACCAACGGCGACACCTTCCTGGGTGGCGAAGACTTCGACCTGAAGATCATCGAGCACCTGGCAGACCAGTTCAAGAAAGACAGCGGCATCGACCTGCGTGGCGATTCCCTGGCGATGCAGCGTCTGAAGGAAGCCGGCGAGAAGGCCAAGATCGAGCTGTCCAGCAGCCAGCAGACAGACGTGAACCTGCCGTACATCACTGCAGACGCGTCCGGTCCGAAGCACATGAACGTCAAGCTGACCCGCGCCAAGCTGGAGTCACTGGTAGAAGAGCTGGTTCAGCGCAGCCTTGAGCCGTGTAAAGTGGCCCTGAAGGATTCCGGCCTGAGCGCTTCTGAAATCGACGAGGTTATCCTCGTGGGTGGTCAGACCCGCATGCCGATGGTTCAGGCGAAGGTAAAAGAGTTCTTCGGCAAAGAGCCGCGCAAAGACGTGAACCCGGATGAAGCAGTTGCCATGGGTGCGGCTATTCAGGGCGCGGTACTGTCTGGCGATGTGAAAGACGTGCTGCTGCTGGACGTAACGCCGCTGACACTGGGCATCGAAACCATGGGTGGTGTTGCCACTCCGCTGATCGATAAGAACACCACGATTCCGACCAAGAAGTCGCAGACCTTCTCGACTGCGGAAGACAATCAGACTGCCGTAACCATCCATGTAGTACAGGGTGAGCGTAAGCAGGCGTCGCAGAACAAGTCACTGGGCCGTTTCGACCTGGCAGACATTCCGCCGGCTGCACGCGGTGTGCCGCAGATCGAAGT
>JAVLAV010000095.1:0-8928 GCA_031580735.1 Marinobacter sp. | reverse complement strand
CCGGTGACCATCATCACCCGGATGCCGGCATCGTGCAGGCGCTCAATGGCGGCCCTGGAATCCGCCTTGATGGCATCGGCCACGCCGATCACGCCCAGCACCTGGTCGCCCAGTGCCAGAAACAACGGTGTACCGGCTTCATCGGTAATGGCGTTGGCGGCCTCATCCAGATTATCCAGCGCCAGACCTTCGGCCTCCAGCCAGCGGCGATTACCCAGGCGTACCGGCTGGCCATTGTGGTCGCCCTGTACGCCCTTGCCATTCAGCGCTTCGAAGCCGGAGACGGTTTCCGGTTCCATGTCATCGTCTTTGGCTCTAGCCAGAATCGCCTCGGCCAGGGGGTGTTCGGAATGCTGTTCCAGCCCGGCGGCCAGCGCCAGCAGTTTTTGCTCGTCGCCGTCTGTGGCGTGCACTCGGGTAACCCCCGGCCGGCCTTCGGTGATGGTGCCGGTCTTGTCCAGAATCACCAGATCCAGCTTGCCGGCAGTCTGCAGGGCATCGCCCTGGCGAATCAGTGCACCGTATTCGGCAGCCTTGCCAACGCCCACCATCACCGACATGGGTGTGGCCAGGCCCAGTGCGCAGGGACAGGCGATAATCAGTACCGTGGTGGCCGCCACCATCATGTGCACCACCGCCGGTTCCGGCCCGACGTTGTACCAGATCAGCGCGGCAACAATGGCGATCAGCATCACCGAGGGTACGAACACCGAAGAAATCTTGTCGGCCAGTTTGCCGATGGCCGGCTTTGAGCCCTGGGCCTTCTTCACCAGTTTGATGATCTGTGCCAGCGCGGTGTCGCTGCCCACGCGGGTGGCCTCGTAGATAATCGAGCCATGAGTGTTCAGGGTGCCGGCGGAAACATCATCGCCTTCCCCTTTGCTCACCGGCATGGGCTCGCCGGTCAACATGCTTTCGTCAATGCGGGTGGAGCCTTCGGCAATTACGCCGTCCACCGGCAGCTTCTCGCCCGGGCGCACGCGAATGTGATCGCCTTTCTGGACTTCCTCAACCGGAATGTCCTGCTCCTGACCATCGCGGATAACCCGGGCGGTTTTCGCCCGCAAGTCCAGCAACCGGCGCACCGCCTCCGAGGTTTTACCCTTGGCTCGCAGCTCCAGCGCCTGACCCAGATTGATCAGACCGATGATCATGGCCGAGGCTTCGAAATACACATGCCGAGCCATCTCCGGCAGAGCCTCCGGAAAACTGGCCACGACAATGGAATACAGCCAGGCGGTACCTGTACCCAGGGCAATCAGGGTGTCCATGTTGGCGTTGTGGTGCCTGAACGCCTTCCAGGCCCCGATATAGAAGTGGCCACCAGTAGCAATCATCACTCCCAGAGTCAGAATGCCCAGGTTGATCCAGGTAACCTGATTGGCCTCGGTGACCATCATGGTGTTGAAGCCCATGCCCCAGATCATCAACCCGAGGCCCAGACTCAGACTGACCGCCATCTTCACCAGCAGGGCTTTGTACTGCTTCTTGTCCTCTTCCTGCTTGCGGTCATCCGCCTCGTCTTCATCCTCAATCACGCTGGCCCCATAACCGGCACTTTCCACGGCTTCAACCAGCGCGTCCGGGTCGGCATCGCCATTGGCCGTCGCGGTGTTGTCTGCCAGGTTCATATGGGCATGGGTTACCCCCGACACCGACATCAAGGCCTTCTCGATGGTATTTACACAGGAGGCACAGGTCGCCCCGCTCACCGACAACGCAATCTGCCCGCCACTGTAGGCCGTCGACGGCTCTGAATCCGGGCGGGATTCCGTTTCGGATTCTTCTTCTGAAGCATCTGAGCTATGGTCCTCAGACTTTTTGCTGCAGCAGGACGTCTGCTTCTTCGACGCACAACAACTGCCAGCCTCGTTGTCTTCGGCCTCAATCGGCTCCGCCGGATACCCGGTTTCGGTAACCATACGCGCCGCTTCAGCGGTATTTATGCCGTCTGGCAGAGCAACCGTCTGTTCCTCCAGATTCACCTCAACCAGCCCGGTATCCCCGGTCAACGGTTCCAGTGCGTTACGGATCTTTTTTGCACAACCCTGACAGCTGGCTCCGGAAATACTCAAAGCTGTCTTCAACTCCGGTGCTTCACTCATCATCTGGCTCCTTATGGCAACAACCCTCGGACGGATCATCCCAGTGTTCAATCAACCGACAAATGGTATGCCCGTCCGGCGTGGCATCCGGCATATCCTGCCAGGCATCCAATGCCGAAATCATTCGTTCACGTAGCTGCTGCAGCTGTGAAATTTCCTGCTCCACCGCTGCCAGCCGTTTCTGAAACACATCCCGAACCATGGGGCAGGGCGAGTGATGGTCATCCGCCTGATCCAGAATCTGCCGGATTTCCGGTAACGAAAACCCCAGCTGTCGTGACTTCCGGGCAAACCGCAACCGCCGGAGATCCTCGGCATCGTACTGCTGGTAATTATTGTCCGGATTCCGCGACGGGTTCAGCAGCCCCTCGCGGGTGTAAAAGCGCACGGTGTCCGGTTTCACTCCGGCGGCTGTGGCGATGTCTTTGACTTTCATGGCGTCGGGCGTCCCAAAAGCATTCATCTTGCTCAAGCAGGCAATTCGTTTGTCGCGGAGTGCGGGTGTGGATGGTGCTTCCGAAAATGTTCGTAGCCATGGATGGCGGAGACAAGCGTACAGGGATGTACTCGCAGCGGTTTTCGGAAGCACCATCCACACCCGCACGGCAAACTCCCAAGCTATAAGCTACTAGTAAGGGAGAGTAGAACCTGTGAGCAACTCACAGGTCAAAGGTTTTGAGAAAGGAAATCAGGAAGAGGCAGACTTTTTAGCCTGAAGAAAGGTACCGCAAGCCTTGCACTGGTCCGGCGCCATCAGTTTGGCCTGCCAGCCGATCTTTGTTCCACAGGCCGGGCACTTCAACTGCAATTGCAGAACAATAATCGGCACCACCAGAGCCGCCAGAACAACGCCCAGCGAGCCCCACTCATCACCCGAAGAAATACCCAGCTGAGAGCTGAACACCAGCACCATAATCAGCGCAAAAAACGCAAAAATGAAATAATTGCGATTCCACCGCTCCCAGCGACGAAGCCGGGCATCCTGCTCCGGAGTCAGATACTTCGCAGACATAACCGTTACCCGATGAAGAAGTGATACAGCAAAGTGTGGGGGCGCGCCGTCACAAAAACAATCCGTGGGTTTTCAGAGACTCTCCGACGCACCGGTAAACAGCAGACCCTCAGCCAGCGCTTTTTCCAGCGCCTCTGGCGGCACCGGCCGACTGATCAGATAACCCTGAGCCAGATTGCAACTGTGGTGCCTCAGGAAATTAAGCTGATCCTCGGTTTCCACGCCTTCCGCCACCACCTGAATACCCAGGTTGTGAGCCAGATTGATCACGGCCCGGGTGATAACGGCGTCATCATGCCGCCGGTTCACGTGAGTGATAAACGAGCGGTCGATTTTCAGCATATCTACCGGAAAATCGCGTAAATAAGCCAGTGATGAATAGCCCACACCGAAGTCGTCAATGGCCAGATGCACGCCCAGTTTGCGCAAGCGCGAGAGCTGGTTGAGATTGTGTTCAATATTCTGAATAAAGATTTCTTCGGTCAGCTCTACTTCCAGGCTTGAAGGCAGCACCTGCTCGGTGCGAAGAGCAGACTGGATATGGTCCACCAGGTCATCGTCATCCAGTTCCAGCCCGGACAGATTGATCGCAATGCGCAGATTTCTATAGGGCGTGCCTTTCCATTGAGCCAATTGTCGACAAGCCGCACGCACCACCCACCGGCCGATTTCGTTGATCCGACCACTTTCTTCAGCCAGCGGGATGAATTCACCGGGTGCCAGCAAACCCCGGCGAGGATGCTGCCAGCGGATCAGGGCTTCTACACTGTTAATCTCGTTGTTGGAAAGATCCAGCTGGGGCTGGTAATACAGCACGAACTCATTATTGGCCAGCGCATGATTCAGGTCTTTTTCCAGCTCCAGCCGCTTGACCTCCTGATCCTGCATGCCTTCCGTGTAGAATTGATAGGTATTGCGTCCCTGATCCTTTGCCCGGTAGAGCGCAATGTCAGAATTGCGCAGCAGGGTATCGGCGTCCAGCCCGCTCTGGGGGTAGACCGCCACGCCCATGGTTGCGGTAATGCTGTGTTCCTCGCCCTGAACCTCGAAGGGTTTGTGGAAACACTGCTTGAGCTGCCCCAGAAGATGAATGACATCGTCAATATCGTCCACCTGTTGCTGGCACACCATGAATTCGTCGCCGCCGGAATAGGCCACCAGAATGCGTTCGTTGCTGAGCTCATTCAGCCGCTCGGAGACCTTGATCAGCAACTCGTCACCAAACTGGTGCCCCAGAGTATCGTTGAGCATCTGGAAGCGATCCAGATCCATCATGACCAGCGCCACCTGACGCATCTGACGGTCGGCAATGTTGAGGGTGTGGGCCAGGTCTTCCATGAAGAAACGGCGATTGGCCAGGCCGGTGAGCCTGTCTGTGGATTCCAGTCGCTCCAGATCCACCTGTATCGCCTTACGCTGATCGATTTCCTGTTCCAGATCCTTGCGGGTTTTCAGCAATGCCTGGTTCCGGCGGAGAATCAGTTGCACCAGCAAGGTGGTCAGACTGGTCAGAAGCCCCATCAGCAGCAGGCTGATAAAGGTGGCATTGGCCCAGCCTCCCTGTTGGGAGGCTACCCAGGATCTGTTGGGTTGTAAGGTGAGGCGCCAGTCGAGATTCGGGAGGTCGATTGGCACGGTATGGCTGGCAGAGGGATGAATGTTGTCGGAGGAGCTGAGTTGGTAAACAGAATCCTGTCCATAACGGATCAACACCTGAAACTGATCCAGTAGCCGGTTGGTCAACAATTGTTCCGCCAGAACTTCCATACGGAACACGCCAGCGATAAAGCCATTGTTGTCGCTTCCTTCGCCGATCGGGCTGTAGATAACCATGCCCTTGCCGCCCTGTCGCAAATCAATGATGCTGGACAGGTCATAATGGCCGCTGGCCGCAGCCTGCTCCAGCGCCTGACGACGCTGTTCATTGAAAGCCACGTTGTAGCCAATAACATTCTGATTGCCAGCCAGTGGTTCCAGCCACCGGATAACAAAATCACTGTCGATCCACTCTATGGCCTGGTAAACACCGAAGTCATCAAGGTAGTTCCGGGCGTCAGCCCGCCACTGGGCTTTTGAGAGGTCGTCAGCCGTGGCCATGCGTTCTGCCATTCTGCCGATGGCCTGGGCGTGTACAGTAAACGCGCGCTCCAGGTTATCCGCCAGGGCCCGGGCTTCATTGCTCAGGTTTTGCTCTATCTGGCGGCTGTCCTGTTGAACCAGGCCATTGCGGAGCAGAAGCGCCAGGGCCAGAAAAACCAGAAAGATGACCAATGGAAAAGCCGGGCTCATGGCGGCGCGCACGATCACTTTTATGGTCGTCTCGGGTTTTTCCACGTTGGTCTCCGGAACCTGAGCGAATACTGAGGTTTCTGGTTATTGTTATCGGTTATGTCAGGGTGATGATATTGTAAATGTACCTACGTGTTAACCGTAATACGACATTCGACCCAAAAAGGTTTACTTCGAACCCGCTGGTGTCTGAATAGAGAGCCTGGGAATCTCCTGTTTCGGGCAACGGTCCATGACCACCTTCATGCCCGCGCGTTCTGCGCGCTCCGCGCCGGCGCTATTGATAACACCGATCTGCAGCCAGAGTACCGGGATTTTCTGCTCGATGGCCTGGTCAATGACAGCGTCGGTGCGTTCCGGGGCGAGAAACAGGTCTGCCATATCCACTGGCTCAGGGAGAGAGGCCAGGTCGGCATAGATGGTTTCACCCAGCACCTGCTGCCCGGCCAGTCTCGGATTCACCGGAATAACTCTGTAGTCCTGGCGTTGCAGGTATTCCATTACCTCATGGGAAGGCCGGCTGGTTTTTTCACTGGCGCCTACCAAGGCAATGGTGCGAACGGTCTGGAGTATATTCCGGATCTGGTCAGGGTTGTTTCGAGGCATGGAATGCTCCTGTGGAAGTCAGCGATTTTTTGAGTTGTACACTGCTTTTTACCGAGCCAAGATAACACGAGATTCTAAAAGGCTACGATGTACTGGCCATCGCGCTTCAGTTTGGGAGTCGCAAGCCAAACATCATGAAATTCCAAGGGGATGAATATGGCAACATTGACAATGTTGGGAGTGGGGCATTCCGAAGCCATGGAACACTGGAACAACAACGCAATGATTGAAGCGCGAGGTCGCAGGCTACTGATAGACGCAGGCTACACCATCAAGTTCGCTTTACGGGACCAGGGCCTGACGCTGAAGGACATTGATGCCATTTTTATTACCCATGTCCATGCCGATCACTGCTTTGGGCTGGAAAGGCTGGCGTATGAATGTCGCTTCCGCTATGGCTTCAAGCCGACTCTTTATCTGCCACCCAGGGTTTATGAGGAACTTTGGTCAATCACGCTCAAGGGCGTAATGGGACAGGTGGGCGAAGGGTCGGCAGAGTTGTCCGACTTTTTCGACGTGGTACTGGTGGACGAGACCGGCTTTGAGTTCGAAGGCATTACTTTGCAGCCCTTCCAGAACCGACACACGCCGGAAAAGCCATCCTATGGGCTGCTTGTTAACCATCGGTTACTGTTCAGCGGTGATACCCGCCCGATCCCTGATGTTGTCAACCACTATAGCCCGGAGACCATCCTTCATGACGGCACGCTCGCTGACTGGAATCCGGTGCACGCATCATTGACCGAACTCCGTGAATGTTATTCACAAGCCATTCGCAAGCGCATGTACCTGATGAGTTACGAAGACCACTTCGAGCAATACCGGGCAGAGGTAGAGCGTGATTTTGCTGGCTTCGCCCGGCAGGGCCAGGAGTTCGTTCTTTGAATGATGATGTAACGAAAGCCAGGGTTATTCACTCGGACTCCAGGGGCGGTCGATTTTTGGCGCTTTGGACCGAGGATCATCGCCTGGCCTACAGCCATTGGCGACCGTTCCAGAAGGCGGGCTTTCCGGCGGTCCAGGTGGGGCAGGTTTTTCATGTTTGCCTGGGACGAGATCGACGTGATGGTGAAACCCTTGTAGTCCGGGAGGTGTCAGGCAAATGTGAGGCCGGTGATATTCACTTGGACAGGTTGGATCTGGTGTCGAGCCCTCCTCCGGTCCAGGAGCGGGAGTGGCTGGGCCAGGTTGCAACGCTGAATGGCGTTACCGTTATTGCCAACGGGGTGTTGGACGGCTCGGAACAGTTTGACCTGGAAATCCCCGGGTCACTGGTGCTGATCAATTGTCGGGTGATGGGTGATTTCCGGTGGATACGAGCCCGTTTCCGAGGGAGTTTCTGGTGTCTCAATTGTCAGTTTGAGAACCATTTCAGTTTGAAGTCAGCCCACCTGGACGGCAGCTTAGTGATGTTCGGCTGTGACTTTTCCGGCCCCGGTGGGGTGTCCTTTCGCGGGGTCCGGGCCTTGTCTTTATTGATGGAGTTTGGTACCCGGGGCAGCGATGACATGCTCTGGCTGAATGAAATGACTCTGCGAGGATGTCTGGCGCTCAATGGCAGTTTCGAGGCGCCTGTACAATTGCTTTCAGAACAGGATGAAACCCCGGTTAACACTCAGCCCTGCCTGGGCTCTGTTTATATTGGCCGCCAGAGTTATCATGCTGAGCAACTGAGTCAGAACGCATTTAATGGCGGTCTGCTGCTGGATGGCTACACCATCGAAGGCCCTCTGGAAATTTATCGCAGTGCTTTTGATCAGTTGCAACTGAAAGGGATTAGAGCCAAAACCATCACGGTGAATCAATGTGAAGTTGCGAAAGATCTGAACCTGGATAAGGTGATGATCACCGATGAGCTCCTGGGAATCGTGATAGAGGATACCCTTATTGGCAGACACCTGCGGATGTCGGGCACAAGCCTTCGTGGCCGCTGTAGCCTGTCCGGGTCTTCGGTGGACCGGGCTTGGATACTGCAATTAGAGAAACCGGAGGAAGGCACTCCGAGTATCGAAATGCCACGTTTTCATGCGGAGCAGGCCTGGTTTGATCCGGTCTCCCTGATTTATGGCAGCGCCACCATTCGCCGGTCAACGACGCCCCCTCCGTTTGCATTGTTGGCAAACGCCGATGAGAGCCGACCCGGTGATGAAGACAGGCGGCATCTTTCCGAAGCCTACACGCGCTTCAAGAACTGGCTGGCGGATTCCGGACATTTACGGGAGGAAGACCATGCCTTTTTCCATATGCGCCATTATAAGGAGCCCGGAAGAGTGCGGCGATTCCTGCTGGGCGGATTGTTTGGCTGGGGGATCCGGTTAAGAAACGTTTTGGCGACGGCCCTTCTCGTGGTCGTTGTGTTTTCGCTCCTGTTTGTGCTGGCGGGCTTGCCCTCAAGCGAGGCGGTGATGCTGAGCCTGCAGAGCTTTATCAGTATTCTTTATGGACAATGGAGCGTCCCAGACCCTCCCTCGACGGGTTTACTGTCGGTAATGGTAACGGCAGAGTCCATGATCGGAGTGTTACTGGTTACCGTATTGATAGGTGCCTATATCCGTAAACTGCTGAGATGACGACATGTGGTACCTGTGTGGACTGGGAAGCAATATTGAGCCGCAGAAAAACCTGGCCGAGACAGTCGTTCGGCTGCTTCATGCGCATGGCAGTGTCTGGCTGTCTCCTGTTGTGCACACTCAGCCCAAAGGGATAGAGACCGAGCGTTCTTTTCTGAATGCCCTGGTGGTTGTTTTCAGCCTGTTGCCTCCGGGACAACTGAAGAACGAAATGAATGCCCTTGAGGAGTCTCTGGGACGGGATCGTTCTGATCCGATGAGCAGTCTTAAAGACCGCCCTATAGATATCGATATCCTCGAATGCAGCACCACGGGTATGTTCACGGGGTCGGCCATCGAAGAGCCT
>JAVLAV010000094.1:0-9014 GCA_031580735.1 Marinobacter sp. | reverse complement strand
CTGCAAGGTGCAGAACCGAGCTTTCCATGATGAAGGCCAGAACCATGGCACCGATCAGCACGAACGCGCCGGCGGTCAGGAAGCTGGACATGAAGCTGAAGTCTTTCTTGGTGATGATGGCCGTTGCCGACAGACCAACAAACGCGACAGCTGTAAGCGTGAGTGCCTGAGCGACAATCTGGGAGGCACCGGCTGCCACAAACGCGCCGATAATCGGGCCCAGGGTGTAACCCATGAAGCCGGTGAGGGCGAAGGTGGTAACGATGCCCCATACGCTGTTCTTCAGCTTATAGGTGGCAAACAGCAGGCCGATGTAACCCACAATGGTGATCAGGAAGCCGGGGTGCGTACCGTTCATGTTCAGGAACGCAGTAACGGCAGAGAATGCCAGGGTCATGCCCAGCAGCAAATAGGTGCTGCGCAGAACCTTCATGGCCTCATCGCTGATACCGACCTTACCGGCCGCATCTGCTGACGAGTAGTTCGCCTGGTTGTTCTGAACGCCGAAACGTCTGTTTTCCATTATTCTCTCCGTTTAATGAAACTGGATGCTGTTCATCATCATAATACCGAACACGCAACTTTCAATCATCTACGACAGAAAAGCCAGCAATGGATTCCATTAAAACGCGGTAATTCTGGTCAAGGGATCACCAGAAGCCACGGAATTCATACTGTTTTTTCTCCGGGGCGTTGACAGCGAAAGCAAATCCGGTATCATTCTCCTCGCTGTCGCAATGGCAGCCGGAGACAAGCAATTGTTTCCATAGGAAAAGATGAAACGGTGGGCTGGCAGAGCGGCTGAATGCAGCGGTCTTGAAAACCGCCGAGGGTTAGTAGCCCTCCCGGGGTTCGAATCCCTGGCCCACCGCCATTTTCTTTCTTCCTTTTATTTCCCTCTGATTTTCCTCCTCCAGGCACTGGCTTATTCAAGTGGTTTTGGCTTGCTGTTGACCATTTTGTTGACTCCTTTTGTGATTGATTTCCTTTATTGCGCCTTCCCTGCGGTGTTTCTGCGTGCGTGTCTGTTCCATGCATGCTTTGGCCCAGATCAAATCCCGGCGGAGTTATACGAGCAGAATTGCTACACACCCGCGAAATGCTGATAACCTTCTGATAAGGTTGGTAACAGTAACGATTGGGCCGAATTGTACGCCCATGATAGTGAGCAGGGAGTGGCTCTAAGCTGAGCGCATCACTACCTGTGGTAGCCGTGGTGGATTGGGGTTAGGTGCTTGTTTCCCTTCAGTAATACCCTTCTGATGCTCCCCGGAAAATATTTTGAATTGTGCGAATGCCTGAAAGGCGAATGGGTTCGCTGAATAACACTATTCAATCATTACCAAACTTTCCAGACAGGCGGGTAAAAAATGAACTTGGAAAGATTTTCGAAGATATCCGAATCTTTGAGGCAATACAGAAGAGCTGAGCTGAAGGATTTTGAAGGCGATATTGGGGCCAAACCGATAGACCAGCTATACGTAGATCCGCTGCCTGGAGGTGCTGTGCTTCAATCAGTTCTCTCCACGAATACAACTTTTCTTCTTGGTAGGAAAGGTACAGGTAAAAGCACGGTTTTTGCCAAGGCACAGTCTATATTGAGAGATAAAAAGGATGTTATTTCGGTATATATTGATGTTAAGTCCTTGTACGATGTTCTTGAGGCGAACGATTTACCTGATGCCGAACTGGATAAGATAGGAATCTCTTACGTAACGTATAGGTCTCATATGTTGCGTAAGATTATGCTTGGAAAAATTATCGCTGAACTTTTAAAAGAAATAAATGAAAGTTGCGAAAGGCTTACTATTCTAGAGAGATGGAGGGGAGTAAAAAAGCAATACGATGACCTAATAAAATCTCTAAACGATATTGGCGCTCGCGTAAAAAATTCTAAGCTTGAAAAGCATGAAATTCCCGTACTTCAAAAAATAACTAGTCAAATTCGTCAAAAACAACAGCAAGAGTCCTCTACTTCATCTTCAGTTAAGGGATCCGCAAAGGCTTCGGTTAGTAATGCTGGAGTGGGCTTAGGGGTGGATACAAGTGGCTCGCTTTCTGACTTTGATAAAACCCTAGACGACAACGACATTTATAATGAATACTCAGACGTTGTTTTGAAGTCATTTCCATTTTCTGAAATTATCGAGGAAATACAGACGCTTATCTCGGAGTCTGGCTTATCGCGACTAATCGCTTTTTTTGATGACTTTTCGGAATTGGGATTAATTGACCAACGGCTATTCGTTGACGTTGTGCTTTCCCCTTTGAATAATTCTAGCAATGAGACTGTTAAACTAAAAGTCGCCGGTTATCCTGGCCGTGTTTATTATGGGAAAATTGATCCTGGAAAAACAGATACTCTCACTCTTGATTTCTCTGACTTATACGAGGCCTCCGAGGTTCAGGAGATGGAGCGACGAGCCTCAGACTACGCTCATAGGCTTTTAGAAACGAGATTTGAGGCATTTGGCGAGAGTCTTGAATCGTATTTTGACGTTTCTACTAGCCTACCGATTGCGGACCATATGATGGTGATGTTTCGTGCCTCATTTAATGTACCGAGAATAATGGGACATATTCTACATATTTGCTATCTCGATAAGATATCAAGAGGGGAGCGCATAACACCTGCTGCAATAAGATTGGCCGCAAAGAAGTATTACGAAAATACCATTTCTAAATACTTTGATCGACTTAATAGATACGCATTAGAACCATTTGAGAATAAGCTTGATCGGCATAACCAACAACAACTTCTTCGCTGCATCATTGATGAAGCTAGGCTGGTTAGAAGAAGAATAATAGATAAAGAAGTTGGTGGGAAATACTTTGAAAACCTTGGTGGAAATCCTCCTACAAGCCATTTTATTGTAAGTCCAGACTTAGAAGACGTTTTTTCTTCACTCGAGTCGAACTTTTTCTTATCTAAATATAAAAATACAAGAGATAAAGCGGGAAAGGATGTAATAGTCTATGCTTTATTTTTGGGGCTTTGTGAAAGCGAAAGGATGAGTTGGGGTTACCCTGAAGGGAGAGAGTACAGGAATTATTTTGTACAAAGGTGTTTCGAATATACAAGAGCAATTCACCTATATCTATCAAAAAATCAAACGATAAAATGTGGGGCTTGTGGTTTCTGTCATCCAATGGAAAGGAAGGATAGCATCGAGTTTTATAAATGGAGATGCCCTGAGTGCATTGAGGGGATTTGTCAGATTGTTAATCTGTCTGATGACTTTAAAGAAGAAGTTGAAAAATTAAATAAGGAAATAATGCTTGATCCGATTGAGTTGGATATCGTTTCGACTCTCAACGATGAACATCGAAGGATGCGAGCAGGAGAAATTTCTGCGCTCATAGATACGACACATCAAATGGTCGGAAAGCGGACTAGTAAGCTGCAAGAAATGGGTCTTATAGATAAAGAACGAGATCAAACTGATGGCAGGATGCGCAGCCGAATTACCGAACGCTGCGAAGCTACATACTTTGACGACGAAGATTGAATAAGTAAATCAAGCCGGCTCTTTTGCGCTTGCGCTCCAAATGGCTGATTATTCAAGGCTTTATGGCTATAAGTGAGGCAATGGATTGGAGATACCTTATGGCGAAGCGTGAAAATAGACAGGTAATTTTGCTTTATGGCTATTCGTGACGAGTTCTCGAATCGTACGAGAGAGATACTACGGGATAGGGTGGGCAATAGATGTTCAAATCCTTGCTGTCGCATCCCTACATCCGCGGCTGGTTCAATGCCGGGCGAGAGACTTAACGGCGGCCGCGCTGCGCACATTTGCGCGGCGGCGCCCGGCGGACCAAGGTACAACCCGAACATGACCCCAGACGAAAGGAGAAACATTAACAACGGCATTTGGCTTTGCGAAAGGTGTGCATCCACCATCGACCAGGATGTGTTTGTGCACACAGTAGAACTGTTAAACCATTGGAAAAGAAGAGCTGAAGACCAGGGTCTGAAGGAATATCAAGCACCACAACTCGAAAATGGCAGCTTTAATATCCGCGAGGAAATAGAGAAGGCTAAAAAGTTTCTGGAGTTTTCGTCACCGTTATTGAATGACTTGATTTACAGCATCAATGAGAATGGTCGATATTATCCGTCGAGAGATTTGCACGTCCTCCAGCATATTGGGGTGCGATTTGGTATTCACGGTTGGAATACGAACAACCCGTTGTGGTCATACCATCCACAGTTTAGCGCGGCGCAAGAATATATCATTCAACTGTGCGAAGGTTTGGGAAGAGAATTTCGTCATAATTATTCTTATCCTAGGGCTATGTGGAGTCAACCTGTAAATGTAATTGTGTACAAGCCTGATATAGTGATTTTGAGAGATATTGATCATAAGTATTTAAATAATATAGCTTTACTACAGATAACCCTCTTTGACACTCTTAGTAGGCTTCGCGATTGGGTTTATAGGCCTTGGTAAATTATCCATACAAGCGCATCAAGGCGCCCGTGGACTTCCCCCGATACGCATGACACACCCCAGCCTCAAACGGAGGCCAGTTCAAAGGCCTCTGGGCTGACGCCACCCGTTGGGGGAGAACTTTTGTTCATATTGAGTTCAACCATCTACCCATACCACTACAAGGAGCCCATTTGCCTGTATTAGAGACTGTTGTAGTAGTGGCCACATTACTCGTCGGGGCCTCCATTGTTTGGAGCACATCCAGAGTAGGCATATCGCCTACGCCGAGTTCCGGGAAGGCCCGCGACGCAATTATCAGGTTGATGGCCGATACAGGCACTGACCCGGTCTATGATCTCGGCAGTGGCTGGGGTGGCCTGGTTATACGGCTGGCTAAAAAATACCCTGATCGGGAAATAGTGGGGTATGAGGTTTCGTTTTTTCCATGGCTGGTGTCTGTCTTTTTCAAGAAAATACTCAGGCTGGGCAACCTCGAAATCTACAAAAAGAATTTTCTGAAGGCAGATCTGGCTGGCGCTGATGTGCTTGTCTGCTTTTTACACACTGATGGTATGCGTGAAATTGCCGAAAAGCTGACAGCAGAGGAAGGGTTCAACGGTTTTTTAATAAGCAATTATTTTGCTCTACCGTCTTTTCAGCCGGAAGCCTCTGTGCAGATTAATGATTTTTTCAAATCACCGATTTACCGTTATCGGTTAAGAGGGTGCTTTTAAAAAAGTGGCTCCCCCGATGCCTTCACCGCATAAAACAAACAATCACTCTTCGCAATCAACGGGTTGGTGGTAATCATAAACGTCTTGATCGCCTGGGCAGGGTAGATCTGCCCGTCCTTCACGCGAAGCACCTGCTCCATGTTCTCGATCCGGTTATGGCCGATGGCTGTCAGTATGCCAAGGCCCTTTTCTCCAACCCATCCCAGTGGCTCACCGGGTGAAACTGTTCCGAAATTGCGGTGTTCGATGTCGGGCGGCAGCGTAATGTCGGCCCGGCCGCTGGGTTGCAGGCGGTATTCGATGGTGGCTTCCGGCGCCAGTTCCACACGAATCGGGTTTCGCAGAACGACAACATCCCACTCCGCTTTTTCCAGTGACAACACATCCGCCCCGGAGGTGTAGCGAACCAGGCCCTCGTAGGCCAGTTGATGGGCATGCTCATCCTGGGAGCCACCGCACTCAATGGTGACCGTGGGCACCTCCTGTTCGGAATATTCCATCAGTGCGCCCAGGCGAAGGTCGGTCATGATCAGGCGTTCGCTGTAGAGGGAGGCCAGTGCCTGGTGGGCGGCGTCATTGGTGATGGTTACGGCGAAGGCGGGGCCGGTGCCGGAGGTGTTGTGTACGTCCAGCAGGCATTCGGGTTCTGCGTCGTGCAGTTCGGCCAGCATGGCTTCGGCAATCCTGCCTTCTTGCCCTTCAAACGGTTCCTTGAAACAGCGGTTCAGGTCGCGCCCGCCGGGTAGCTGGCGCACTGACAATCTGGGCGGAATCTTCGCCGGGTAAACGCCGCCCAGCAGAAACAGCATGTTCACCTCGGGGGTGTGTTGCTCCAGTAGCCACCGGTGCAGCGCAAACAGGCCTGAAGGTTCATTGCCGTGAAGCAGGGTGGCCATGGCGCGGGTACGGGAGCGGTCGCGGCCGGCTACACGAACCACGGTGGGTCTGTCCATTCGGTCCAGCCACTCAAGGGGCGAGCGGCCGAGTGTGCGGGGCGAGGGGTTATCCAGATACTCCAGAATGGTCGAGTGGCTCATGGTGACAACGTCCATTCATGAAGCGGAATGTTTTTCTTCTGGTTGGCCATGTAAAACGACAGCATGCTCTGGAACGCCTCATTGGGGTTGCTGGATTTGAGCAAAGACTCGGTGATGCGGCGCTGCCAACGCGCCCCGGTTATGGCGTTCTCAATGCGGCCTTCGATGACACCCAGCAGGCGGTCAATTTCCGCCTCGTCCACTTCGGTTTGTTGCAACGCTTCACGGGCACGGGGCAGCAGCGCCCGGGCTACGCTTAACAGGGGCGTAGCCTGCAGCTGAACCTGGTCTTTCTGTGGCCAGATAATCTCGGCGCCGATGCCGTATTTGGCGGCGCGGTAGAAATTGTGTTCGGTGTAGTGGAAGGGCAGTATCGAGGTCAGGTGAGGGATGTCATCAAGCACCGCCAGCGCTGCGCCGATCACAAACAGTCCGTTCGCACACATATCTATGGCCGTGGGGCCGGCAGGCATGGAGCGAATCTCGATGCGCAGGTGGCCGCCGTCGGCGGGATCATAGATGGCCCGGTTCCAGGGCCAGGTGGTGCCGTGGTGCAGGCGCAGTTCGGCCAGTTCCGGCACTTCTCCACGGTCAATCACGGCCATGGGGTCTTCCTCCGACATCATTGGAATAATCGGGGGATACAAAGAGGCCGAGGCGGCGAACAGTTCCCAGGCGTTACGGGCCCAGCCGTTGCCGTAATACACCCGCGACGGATGCCGCCAGGTTTTACGGTTGGGGGATCGGCTGTCGATGGATTGCTTGAACAGGGCAATCCGGGTTTCGTCCCACAACTGATGGCCGAACAGGCTGGGCGAGTTGCTGGCCAGGGCCAGGACAATCGGCGTGACTAGCTGGACTGCATTGAAATAGTCTGCAAACCGGTGGGCCGGCACACGCCAGTGCAACTGGAACGAGGTATTGGCGCCTTCCATGGTGACGTCGTTGGCCATCAGGTCTATAACATCGTTCCCACCGATATGAATGGTGAAGGGCTCGCCTCGTTGCTCCAGAAGTGCGCTGGAAAGCGCATGGTAGCGGGGCTCGTTTGTCATGGCCTTCGCGCCCATATCGCACCGGCGAAGCGTGGGCAGAATGCCGATGGCTACCAGTTCTCCATTCAGGGGCGCGGCGTGCTGGTTGATTCGCTGGATGGCCGCGAGTAGTTCCTGCTCTGTGCGGGCAAACGGGTCGCCCCTGATTGGGTGAGGGCTGAGGTTGTATTCGAGGTTGAAGCGGTTGAGCTCAACGGTCAGTTGCGGATCCTGAACGCTGGCCGCGATTTCTGTGTTGATGGGTTGAACGCGCAGGTCAGGGTCTACGATATAGAACTCAACCTCGGCGCCTATGGAGCTTTCTCCCTCACCAAAGCCGGGCCGGTTCAGAAGGCAGGTTAACGCACTGAGATCGGTTCGGACCTTGGCCGCAAACCGTTCAAAGTCTTCCGCCGAGAATTCCGATTTGTCGATAGAATGTCCCATGGCAATGTCGCCCTTTAGCGCCCACTTATCTTTGAGAGTAGTGGAGAATGCGCCCGGTAACAGACATTCGTGTTCGGTTTCGGTGGGTTTTTGTCAATGATTTTGTAGCGTTCGTCTTTGGGTACGTACCAAAAGGCGTACAATTGATCAAACGTTAAACACGCAAGAGGTGCGTCATGACCGGAATCACTGCAACTGAGGCGCGCAGCACCCTTTATCGGTTGATTGACGAAACTGCCGAGTCCCATCAACCAATCGTCATCATGGGCAAACGGAACAAAGCGGTTTTGGTCTCCGAAGAAGACTGGTCAGCAATTCAGGAAACACTTTACCTGCTGTCCGTACCCGGTATGCGGGAGTCTGTTCGTGAGGGGATGGATACCCCCGTGGATGAATGCGATGAGGAGCTGGACTGGTGACATGGAAGTTGGTTTATACCAAGTAAGCCCAGAAAGATGCAAAGAAGTTGGCCTCCAGCGGCCTCAAGCCAAAAGCTCAAGAACTTATAGCGCTGATAGCGGAGGATCTATACCGCAAGCCGCCTCCGTTTGATAGGCTTATTGGTGATCTTGCGGGGGCCTGTTCACGCCGCATCAATATTCAGCATCGTCTGGTCTACCAGGTGCTTGAGGACGAGCGAGTGGTGAAAGTTCTCAGGCTCTGGAGCCACTATGAATAAGTCTAACCAGCCGCTGTTGCCGGACAATTTTTCCACTGCTGCTATTGATGGTAGGAGCTTTTCAATACAAGCCTTATCCACGCGGCCTTTGTGCAGAGCCTTTAATGAGCGTAAACAACGGAAAAACCGACACAGAGCGTTTACGGGAGCTGGAAGCAGCACTGGCGAAGGCCCGTGCCCGGCTGCAGGAAGAAGAGCTTGAGAGCGCGCGCAGGAAGCGCGAAGTCGAACAGATCTATGCGGAGATGTTCAGCCGCAACACCGCGCCTAAGCTGCTCATTCATCCCAAGACGGGCGCTATAGCGGATGCCAACCCAGCGGCTCTCGACTTCTATGGTTATACGCTGGAAGCCATTCGTGAACAGCGCATCCAGGATATAAATCTGCTTTCAGACGCCGAGGTGGCGGCTGAAAGAGAAAAGGCGTTGAGCGAAGAGCGTCGTTATTTTGAGTTTCGCCATCGTCTGGCCAATGGCGAGATCCGGAACGTTGAAGTCTATTCTGGCCCGGTATTGATTGGCGGCACGAACTATCTGCAATCCATCATCCACGACGTGACCGAGCGCAGACGTCTGGAGCAGGAACGGGCACAGATCCAGGAAATTCTTGAGGCAACCCCGGATCTCGTCGGTATGGTGGATCTGCAG
>JAVLAV010000093.1:0-9184 GCA_031580735.1 Marinobacter sp. | reverse complement strand
GTGCAAACTCGGTTTCGTGTTTGTCGATGGGGCTGCGATGCACCAGAAGCCCTGCGGGCTTGTGCACCGCCAACAGCCATTGGTCGCGATAAATTTCAGTCAGAGGGTTCAGCATAAATTATAGTTGCCGTTACTAATGGAAGTACGGGAAGTTTTACACAGGTATTTACGAATTGATGGACTTCGAGATTTATGGATGATAGCGCCCCAATCACTTTTACAATAGGTTTCAAGATATGCGTTGGTTTTTAAAAAGCATCCTGAATCGCGTTCTGAGCATTATCGTGCTTGCCAATCTGTTAATAGCCATCGTTGCCGGCGTCTATTTCAGTAAGTCACTGAACACACAGGATCAGTATGATGACCTGGTCAGCCACCAAATGGTCAGAGCTCTGGAAGCTCAAGATATTCTCAGTAATTTCAAAACTCAGGTTCAGGAATGGAAAAATGTATTGATCCGGGGCAGTGACGACGGTCAACGGGATAAGTACTGGCAACGATTCCAGAATACTGAAGCAGACATTCAGGCCCAACTGAGCCAATTGATTCCGCAAGTCAGCAGTCCGGAAGCCAAAACACAGCTGACTCGCTTCCAACGCTCACACCAGAAAATGGGTGAAGCCTACCGGGAAGGCTTTGACGCATTTGTCTCTTCCGGGTTCCAACCTGGAGCCGGTGATCAGGCTGTAGCCGGTATCGACCGGGAGCCGGCAAAGCTGATTTCAGAAGCCACCGATGAAATCCGTAATGCCGCCATTTCACACTCCACGCAATTGAAGCAGGACGCCGCTAAAACCACGTGGCTCATGGGCGGCATCCTGCTGGCCGCGATTGTACTGGGCACCCTGGCCTGCCTGGTTGTGCTGGTGCGCTCAGTAGTACGGCCAACGCAAGAGCTTATCGGAAAACTGACGTACATCGGTGAAGGCAATCTGACGAACCCGGTGACCATGCAGCGGCCTGATGAACTTGGCCTTCTGGCAGACACCGCCAGGGCACTGCATCGATTCCTGTCCGAGACCGGCGAAATGATGAAGCACAATGCGGAGCAACTGGCGGAAACCGGCAACCTGATAAAAACCAGCGCCGATACGGTTTCTGATCAGTCAGACCAGGCCCATCAGCGCATTGACCAGATCGCCACCGCCATGAATGAGATGTCGGCGACCGCTCAGGATGTCGCCAGCCACGCGGCCTCTGTCGCCAGCCAGGTTGACGAAACCACCAAACAGACCCGCCACGCCGATGAGCAGATCAACCAGTCTGTTGCCAGCATGAACCGGCTGACAGACCAGATTCACAGTTCCACGGAGACGGTGAAGAAGCTCGCTGAAAGCGGCCATCGGGTCGGCAAGGTGATGGAAGTTATCCGCGAGATTGCCGACCAGACCAACCTGCTGGCGCTGAATGCGGCGATCGAAGCGGCACGAGCCGGAGAAGCCGGGCGCGGTTTTGCCGTGGTCGCCGATGAAGTTCGCAACCTGGCCGCCAAGACTCAGGAAGCGACGGTAGAGATTGACGAGATCATCGCCAATATCCAGAGCGGGTCACAAGATGCCACTGAGTATATGCAGGCATCGGAGGTGGTCGCTCAGGAAAGCAGCGACTCCGTCGAGGCGGTCAGACAAACACTGTCGGACATCACCCAGAGAATGCTCAGCGTGAATGACGCCACCACCCAGGTCGCTACTGCCGCTGAAGAGCAAACCAGCGTCAGTGAAGACATCAACCGCAATGTTACTGAAGTGGCGGAAATCTCCGAAGCCATGCACCAGGCGGCTGACGATAACCTGCGTACCGTACCGGAGCTTGAAGCCATGGCCCGGAAGGCACAGGAATTAGCGGACCGCATTCGTCACTGATCATCCGATTTGGGCAGCGTGCCAGTCAGCCT
This sequence comes from Marinobacter sp., assembly GCA_031580735.1. Taxonomy (GTDB): domain Bacteria; phylum Pseudomonadota; class Gammaproteobacteria; order Pseudomonadales; family Oleiphilaceae; genus Marinobacter. Next base: position 7,290 of record JAVLAV010000093.1, on the reverse strand, counting down.
GCGAAAACGCTGGCCGGCACGCTCGCCGAGTACCAGCAAGACAGGCGTAACCAGCAAGGTCAGGAACGTTGCGAACGTCAGGCCGCCGGCAATGGCACTGGACAACTGAGTCCACCACTGCGTGGACGGCGCTCCCAGCCCCAGGGACGGCGACACCAGATCCACGTTGACACCGAGCACCATGGGCATCAGCCCAAGCACAGTGGTGATAGCGGTGAGCAGCACCGGCCGGAAACGCAGACAGCCGGTTTCCAGTGCCGCATCAAAGGCATTCATACCCTCCTGCTTCATCTGGTTGAAGGTATCAATCAGAATGATGTTGTTGTTCACCACAATGCCCGCCAGAGCAATGATGCCCATGCCGACCATCACCACGCCGAAGGGCTTACTATTAAGCAGCAGGCCCAGCAACACACCAGCGGTGGACAGGACAATGGCCGACAGCACCAGAAAGGTCTGGTACAGGGAATTGAACTGGGTCAACAGGATCAGCACCATCAGGCCAATGGCCACCAGAAAGGCTGATAGCAGGAAGTTGGCAGCCTGTTGCTGATCTTCATTTTCACCAGCCACCCGGACCGACACGCCCTGTGGTTTTTCCGGCATCTGCCCCTGTAACCGCGTCAGCAGCTCGTCCATACGCTGCCCCGGCGCCACATCCGATTTGATGGTCACAGTGCGCTGGCCATCAACCCGCACTATTGTGCCGGTTTTATCGCCTGGCTCCAGAGTCACGAACTGCGACAAAGGCACCTGACCCCGGGCGGTATTAATCGTCTGACGTTCAAGCTGGTCCAATTCCCGCCAGTTGTTGGGCAGACGCACGGCAATATCCACCTCATCGCGAACATCTTCCGGCCGGTAAGTGGCCAGTACCAGGCCGTTGGTTACCAGGCGAACGGCGCTGCCCACGCTCAACACATCGGTGCCGAAACGGGCAGCGGCTTCCCGATCCACCTTCAGGCGCCACTCGATTCCGGGCAGGCTGCGGTCATCTTCAATATCAACAAAGCCGCCCATTTCCCGCATTTTGTCCGCAACCTGATCGACGTATGCATCCAGTTCCGAGCTTTCCATACTACTGACCAGCAACTCCACCGGCTTGCCCTGAGCCGGCCCGCCCTCCTGTTCGCGGAACTCCAGCTGAACACCGGGAATATCCGATGTACGCTGCTGAAAATCACTCAGTATTTCGCTGGCCGGACGGCGAGTAAACCAGTCCGTGAACTGGAACTGCAAAACACCGATCACGTCCGGCGCCATCTGGTCACCGGAACTTAGCATGGAGCGCGCGTATAAAGCTTTTACTTCAGGCATGTCCTGCAAACGACGCTCGACTTCCCGGACAATCGCATCGCGCTCCCATACCGACAAATCGCCTCGCGCCCGAACCTGAACCTGTGCAGAATCCGGCTCGACACTGGGAAAGAACTCCACGCCGTGATTGAAGCGACCATAGGTGGCGTAGATCAACACAATCAGCACCAGCGCTCCGAGCAGGGTCAGGCCCGGCCGGCCCAGAAAAATGGCCAGAATCTTCCGATAGAGCCCCATAGCACGCCCTTCCGGATTCTGTTGACGGGGACGACGTCCACCACTAACTCCGCCCATCACTGGCAGGAACACCAGCGCCATGACCAGAGACGCGATCAGGCAGATCAGCACCGTCATCGGCAGGAATTTCATGAACTCACCCACCACGCCGGGCCAGAACAACAACGGCACAAACACTGAAAGCGTGGTAGCCGTGGAGGCAATCACCGGCCAGGCCATGCGCGACGCGGCATTCACCCAGGCTTCCCTGACCGGCTGACCATCGCCGAGATTCCGGTCTGCCAGCTCAGACACCACAATGGCCCCGTCCACCAGCATGCCGGCCACCAGAATCAGGCTGAAAAGGACCACGATATTGAGGGTGAGGCCCATGCTCCAGATCACCAGAATGCCGGTCAGGAAGGCACCGGGAATGGTCAGCCCGACCAGCACTGCCGAGAGCGGGCCCATAGCGGCAATCACCACGATGATCACCAGCACAATCGCCGTCATCACGTTGTTGAGCAGATCAAAAAGGATATCCCGGACTTCGTCGGACTGATCCATGATGTACCGAATATCCAGTGTATCCGGCAATTGCGGGCGAGCCTGGTCAACGAGGGTGCGGACCTGCTCGATGGTTTCTATAATATTGGCGCCGGAGCGCTTGGACACTTCCAGCACCAGAGCCGGTTCACCGTTGATGCGGGCAAAACCGGTCGGGTCTTTGAAGGTGCGTTGCAACATGGCGACATCGCCAAAGGTAATGACGGTATCACCGCTCACCTTCACCGGCATCGACATGACATCTTCGATGTTCTCAATCACCCCCGGCACTTTCAGAGCCATGCGGCCATGACCGGTGTCCAGTGAGCCAGCCGCCACCAGCTGATTGTTGCGGCTGACCAGAGTGGCGAGCTGGTCGAAATCAATACCGTAGCTTTCCAGCACCTGCGGGTCGACAACAATTTCCAGCAGGTCTTCCCGGTCGCCACCGATGTCCACTTCCAGCACTTCCGGAATGCCTTCAATGGAATCCTGAAGGCGGCGGGCCACGGTGATCAGCTCGCGTTCGGATAACGGCCCGGACAGGCCAATGGACAACACAGGAAACAACGACACATTGATTTCATGCACCCGGGGTTCATCTGCTTCCCGGGGCAGCTTACTGCGGGCGGTATCCACCTTTTCCCGAACGTCCTGAAGGGCCTTGTCCGGATCGAAACCGGCATCAAACTCCAGCATCACCGAGGCATGGCCCTCAGCTGAGGTGCTGCGCATTTCCTTGATACCTTCGAGCGAACGCAGCTCCTGCTCCATGGGACGCACCAGCAGGCGCTCGGCGTCTTCCGGGCTGATGCCATCGAGCACCATGGCCACGTAGATCATGGGAATGGTGACGTCGGGGTTCGACTCCTTGGGAATGGCCTGGTAAGCGGCCGTTCCGCCAAGTACGAGAAACAGAAACATCAGCAGTGTGGTGCGGCTGCGGTCCATGGCGGCCGAAATCAGAGCTCGCATGGCATTCAGTCCCGCTGCTCTGAGCGTTCAACCGGGGTCACGGTTTCGCCTTCAGTAACGAAACCGGCGCCCCGTGTGATCAACCGGACCTGGTCGGGTAAGCCGCTCACCCAGGCACCTTCGTTAGAAACGCTGAGCAGAGTGACATTGCGGAAAACCACCCGGTCCTGCTCATCCACATACTTCACGCCGGGGCGGCCTCCTTTATCAAGGCTCAGGTAAGCAGGCGAGATGAAGATGGCTTTGCGCTCAGGCAGGAGAACATTCAGGCTGGCAGAGCCTCCGGCAGCTCGTTTCAACTCCGGATTTTTTACTTCCACTTCTATCGCGAAGCTGCGTGTCTGGGCATCTGCAGCACTGGCCACAAAGCTGACGGTGCCGGTCAGTGTTGTCCCGTCCAGCATTTTGACTTCAACCGTCTGGCCCGGCTCAACGTCCTGCACTCGTTGCTGTGGCACCTGACCTGTCGCTTTCAGCCTGTCAATCTGCACCAGTTCAAACAACGGCGTACCCACCTGCACCAAAGTGCCTTCATCAACTTCCCGGCGATTGATCACCGCGTCGAAAGGCGCTTGTGGTCGCAGGTGCTGAAGAGCCAGTTGTGCCCCTGTGAGTTCGGCTTTAGCTGCAGACAGCTCACTCTGCAGGCCCAGAATATCGGTTTCGGCAACGAGGTTATTGGTTTTCAGGCGCCGCGCCGCCGCCAAATCTGCTTCGAGCTTGCGGATACTGGCGCGCCAGCGTTCGGCAACCGCGTTACGACCATCCGTAGACAGCGTCAACAACGGCTGGCCGGCTTCCACCGCCTCCCCCAGTTGCGCATTCAGTTGTTCAACCGTGCCGGCGGCGCGGGCGCTGACTGTAACCGACTGCCAGGGCTCCAACTGGCCCTGCAGTTTCAGAGTGGGCTGATAAACGGTGGCTTCCAGGCGCTGCACTTCTACCCGCGTGGTTCCCTGCTGCTCCGTTTCTGGCTCCGGCGGCGCGTCATCACGGGCAACCTTGATCTCGCCGGTCGCCATCCAGACGATCAGCGCCACAACCACCAGTAAAGATAGGCCAAGTGAACTCCATTTTGCTCTTGTCATTTAATGCTCACCGCTGACTGTGTTGTTGGCCGCAGACATCCTTCCGGGCCGCTTTCTGAAAATAAGGGGTTGCATCAAGTTGAAAACGTGAGTTAGATTCTACACACATTGTTTCAATCTATTCAGAGCAGACTGTCGATTTCATGAATCTCAACGCTGTAGTCGTCCTTGTAAAGCTAGTCCTGGTGGTCGTGGTACCGTCCGGGGGCTTTTGCGTGGACAAGCGGGTGAGATAGCGACAACCTGACAACACACGAAAAGCCCCCGGCACCGAAAGGTTCCGGGGGCTTTTTTTTGCACCGAAGAAAAAAGGAAAACGACCATGAACGGCGCACAGCACATTCTCGACGCGTTCCACCGTCACAACATCGGCACGGTTTTCGGTTATCCGGGTGGCTGCATCATGCCGCTGTACGATGCCCTGGTGGACGATGTCGGTGTGGAACACGTGCTGTGTCGCCACGAGCAGGCTTGCGCTCTGGCCGCCGATGGCTACGCCCGCGCCAGCGGCAAGCTCGGCGTTTGCATTGCCACCTCCGGGCCCGGGGCCACCAACCTGATTACCGGCGTGGCCAACGCTCACCGGGATTCCATTCCCATGCTGGTGATCACCGGCCAGGTCGCCTCCGGCATGATTGGCACCGATGCCTTTCAGGAAACCGACGTTCTGGGCATGACTTTGGGTATCGTGAAGCACAGCTATCTGGTTGACGACGCCAGCGAGCTGCCAGAGATCATGGAAGAAGCCATGGCACTGGCCGAAAGCGGCCGCCCCGGGCCGGTCTGGATCGACATTCCCAAGGATATTCTGCTGACAGAAGCAGAAGCCGCCCCGGCACCGACTGAAGCACAACCCGAAGACAGCCAGACACCGGATATCTCCGAAGCCCTGACCATGATGCGCAACGCCAAACGCCCTTTGCTCTACAGCGGCGGCGGGGTTTCTCTGGCCAATGCCGAAGACAGTTTCCGGGCTTTCGCAGAAACTTCGGCCCTGCCCGGCGTAGTGACACTGAAAGGCATCGGCAACGCCGGCAAGCACAACCCCAACGATCTGGGCATGCTCGGTATGCATGGCTCCCGCGCGGCCAACAAGGCGGTCGATGAATGCGATTTGCTGTTCGTCGTCGGCGCCCGCCTGGACGACCGGGCCACTGGCAAACTGGACGGTTTTGCCCCCAACGCCCGCACCGTCCACATTGACGCCGACGCGGCGGAAATCAACAAACTGCGGGCGGCCGACATTGCCCTGCGCGGCTCCCTGAACTGCATTTTGGCTGCGTTCACCCGCGAGCTGGAAGCCCAGCCACTGGCCATCGAAGACTGGCGTAAACAATGCCAGACTTGGCGCACCACCGGCGGCTTCCAGGCCGCCGACAACGAAGAACCCCTGGCACCGATTACCGGCCCGGCCTTCATCCGCCAGCTTTCCCGCATTACCACCGATGACACCGTGATTGCCTGCGACGTAGGCCAGCACCAGATGTGGGTGGCCCAGCACTACCAGTTTGACCACCCTCGCCACCACCTGACCAGCGGCGGTCTGGGCACCATGGGCTACGGCCTGCCCGCGGCCATCGGGGCGCAGTTTGCCGACCCGGACAGTACCGTCATCAACGTCACCGGCGACGGCTCGTTCATGATGAACGCCCAGGAGCTGGCCACCATTCGCCGTTACAACCTGCCACTGAAGCTGATCATTCTGGATAACCAGTGTCTGGGCATGGTCCGCCAGCAACAGGAGTTGTTCTACAACAACCGGGAAAGCCATATAAACCTGGACGACAATCCGGATTTCGTCGCCATGGCCCGCGCCTTCGACATCCCCTCGCTGCACATTGAGCGCACCGACCAGATCCGGCGGGGCATCGAGACCATCCTGGCCTACAACGGCCCGATGCTGCTGCACGTGGCCATCAGCCGGGAAGAGAATGTATGGCCTATCGTCAAACCCGGCGCCAGTAACAAAGAGATGATCGACGAACCCAAGCGCACCACCACTGCCAAAAAGGAACAGGTAGCATGAACCCGACCAACGAAAATACAGCCCCCAGCTACACCCTGAACTGCCGCATGGCGCAGGAAGCCGCTGCTATTGAGCGCCTGTGCCAGGTGGTGCGCATTCGTGGTTTCCGGATCGCCAGAATGGCGGTGGAAACCGCCGGCGACCATTTCGAGATTGCCCTGACACTGGAGGGTTCACGGCCGGTGGCCATGCTGCAGAGCCAGCTGGAGAAGTTGCATACGGTGGCGGAGGTTGTCGTTCAATCGCCTCTGGAGAAGCTGTCACGGCAGTCGGCCTGAAATCATTTCGCAGCTACTCGTGGATTAATGAGCAGACGGGTAGGCCCTTCCAAAACTGTCTGCAGCCAGGGATGGCTGCAGTCAAGCCCTACACGGATGTACTTGCGCGGCGTGTTTTGGAAGGGCCTACCCGCCTGCTCTAACCTCTAGATAAGCCTGACGCCGGGGATTAACCCGGCAGTATCGTCTTACTATCAGCTGTCGAAAGATTGTGAGAATGCCGGCTCGATAGAATGTGATGCAATCCATCGCATTCCACCATCGGGTCGTCGCAGTTCACCACAATGTCCGAGCGGGTGATGACATAACCCTTACCGGTAATGCTGTTCTTCACCACCTGGTATTCACCTTCGGTATGCACAGAGGTGAACTCGCCGATGAAGCCGGTGTTGCGCAGCGATACCGTTTCCAGCTTGTCACCCGGCTGGATCAGGCCCTGGTAGTGCATCAGCGCCAGCCGGGCGGACGTGCCGGTACCGGTGGTGCTTCGGCAGATTACACCGGGGTGTACATAGGTGGCCGAGCGAGAACGGTAATAGCCGTCGGCAATACGTTCCACCGGCCCCATAAAATGCAGGAATGGCAAGGGCCCAACGTCTCCCAGAGTATAATGGGAGAAGCCACGCTCGGCTTTTATCGCTTCCACAATGGCGTGGGCAGTGTTTGCCAGATCCCGTTCTTCATCCAGGGTCAGATCGAAGCCTAGCTCTTTGGCATCCACCAGCGCATAGAACCCGCCGCTGTAGGCCACGCTGTAGGTGACCTCACCGATACCCGGGACATTGATGGAAGCCTCGTAGGTATGGATGTAACTGGGCAGGCCTTCGCAGGTGACAGCTTCCAC
>JAVLAV010000092.1:0-9514 GCA_031580735.1 Marinobacter sp. | reverse complement strand
GCTTCAGCCTCCCGGCGACGGGATTCAGCGCTGCGCTCGGGACGCTGTTCGGTGCGCGATGCTGCAGGTGCGGATACTGACTCTTCGACACCGGACTCTTCAGCGTAAACCGGTGGATCCACCAGTACCGCGTATTCGCGCATTAACCGGCCACTGGGCCAGGTAAGCTCCAGCAAGAAGTTGAGATAGGGTTCACGGAGAGGTTCACGGGAAGATACGTTGATAGCGAGGCCGCCATCGGGCTCCGTAACCACTTCAAAACGGAGCTTCCTCAGAAACTCGTTGCGCTCGAGCCCCACCCGCTGGTAGGCCGCTTCCGGTGCCACATTGACAAACACATCGGCAGGATTGACCCCCTGACTCTGTCGAAGCGAGATTTCCGCATCCAGAGGCTCGTTCAGCCAGGATTGCAGCTCAATTTCGCCCAATCCCAGGGCATTTGCCATCCCGGAGCCAAGCCCTCCCGCCAGCGCCAGGGCAACCGCAAGCTTGCGTACCTTCATGCTTTATCCTTTCCAGTCTCCGTTATTCTTCACTGCTGAATATCAACAGAATCGGACGAGGTTCTATATTGTTAGATCAGGCAAGTATTGTTGATAACATCCCTTTTATCAATCAATCAGCTGCAATCCTTGCACTGTTTTGAGATATATCAGCCGGAACTGTCTAACCTTACTGAAAAATAACAGGGGCGGGCACTGAAATCAGCACCCGCCCCTGATCGGCTTTCAAAAACCGGACACAGTTGGCATAACTGCCTGCTGTTACCGTTCCTGCAGAATCCGCAACATGCGACGCAGCGGCTCAGCAGCGCCCCACAGCAACTGATCGCCAACGGTAAACGCGGAGATGTACTCCGGCCCCATGGTCAGCTTGCGGATACGGCCAATCGGGACACTGAGCGTGCCGGTTACTTTTGCCGGCGTCAGCTCCTGCATGGTGGCTTCCTTTTCGTTCGGGATCACCTTTACCCAGTCATTCGCTTTGGCCAGGATGCTCTCGATCTCGGAAACCGGAATATCCTTTTTAAGCTTGATGGTCAGAGCCTGACTGTGAGAGCGCATGGCGCCGATACGCACGCAGATACCATCAATGGGAATCGGGTTATCGCTGCGACCCAGAATCTTGTTGGTCTCAACGCCCGCTTTCCACTCTTCCTTGCTCATGCCGTTATCGAGCTGCTTGTCGATAAACGGAATCAGGCTGCCTGCCAACGGCACTTCAAAGTTCGCCGTGGGGAAATCACCGGAACGCATGGTTTCTGTAACCTTGCGATCGATTTCCAGAATGGCGGAAGACGTGTCTTCCAGCTCTGGCTTCACCGCGCCGTTCAGCGCACCCATCTGGTCCAGCAGCTCACGCATGTGCTTGGCACCGGAACCAGAGGCCGCCTGATAGGTCATCGGGGACACCCACTCGATCAGATCCTGCTCCAGCAGACCACCAAGGGCCAGCATCATCAGGCTGACGGTGCAGTTACCGCCCACGTAATCCTTCACACCCTTTTCCAGGGCTTCATCAATCACGTTACGGTTCACGGGATCCAGTACGATCACCGAATGATCGACCATGCGCAGCGTGGATGCTGCGTCTATCCAGTAGCCTTCCCAGCCTGCATCACGCAGCTTCTGGTAAACCTCGCCGGTATAATCGCCGCCCTGACAGGTGACGATGACATCCATGGTTTTCAGAATATCGATATCGAATGCGTCCTGCAGCGGCGGCACGCCTTCTTTGCCTACGTCCGGAGCCGGTTTGCCGGCCTGGGAAGTGGTAAAAAAGACTGGCTCGATATCAGCGAAATCGTTTTCTTCACGCATGCGCTGCATGAGGACCGAGCCCACCATGCCACGCCAACCTACAAGTCCAACTCGCTTCATGTGCGACCTTTGAACCTCTTTTGTGCCGACCCCTTACCGTTATCGCTGGCAGGGACCGGATGGATGATCCCGCAGCGACTGCATCCTGCCGCTGTCGGGTCGTTGTCTGACCGGATCAGTTATTACTTATAGCGCATTCAGAACGGCTTCGCCCATATCCTGGGTGGAAACCTTCTGTCCGTCCTCGGACATGATATCCGCGGTACGCAGGCCCTGATCCAACACTTTACTGACCGCCGCTTCAATGGCTTTCGCGGCGTCTTCCGCTTCAAGGCTATAGCGCAACATCATGGCTACACTGAGAATTGTCGCCAGCGGATTGGCAATGCCCTGGCCGGCGATATCCGGCGCAGAACCGTGACACGGCTCATACATGCCCTGCTTGTCGGAGTTCAGTGACGCCGACGGCAGCATGCCGATGGAACCGGTCAACATTGCCGCTTCGTCAGAAAGAATATCACCAAACATGTTGCCAGTCACAATCACATCGAACTGCTTGGGGGCACGAACCAGCTGCATGGCGGCGTTATCCACGTACATGTGGGTGAGCTCCACATCCGGGTATTCGCGCTTCAGGTCTTCCATGATTTCCCGCCACATAACAGTGACTTCCAGCACGTTGGCCTTGTCCACGGAACACAGTCTCTTGCCACGCTGCTGGGCCGTTTCAAAGGCCACCCGACCAATACGACGAATTTCCGATTCGGTGTAGGCGTAAGTGTTATAACCCTGGCGCTCGCCATGCTCGAGATTGCGGATACCACGAGGCTGACCAAAGTAGATGCCGCCGGTCAGTTCGCGGACGATCATGATATCCAGGCCAGACACCACTTCCGGCTTGAGCGAAGAAGCCGAAGCCAGTTGCGGGTACAGAATGGCAGGGCGCAGGTTGGCAAACAGTTCCAGATTGGAGCGCAAACCCAGCAGACCTTTCTCTGGGCGCTGCGCCATGGGGCGGTCGTCCCACTTAGGGCCGCCTACCGCACCGAGCAGAATCGCGTCGGCTTTACGGGCCTTGTCCAGCGTTTCATCCGGCAGCGGATCGTCGCATTCATCAAGAGCGGCGCCGCCAACGAGCGCCGACTCAAAGTGCAGGTCCAGCTTGAAGTCTTCATTAACCTTTCTCAGAACTTTTTCTGCTTCGGCAACAATTTCAGGGCCGATGCCGTCACCCGGCAGCAATAGTACATTACGGGTCATAGTTATTTCCTTGTTATTCAGTTTCCGGAATTGAACAGCCAGGGCGCGGTCTGCCTGCGCTTTTCCTCATAATCACGAATCAGCTCAGCATCCTCAAGGGTAACGCCGATGTCATCAAGACCATTGAGCAGGCAGTGCCGGCGAAAATCGTCCACCTCAAAGCTGAACGATTCTCCCGAAGGCGTGGTGACCGTCTTGGCTTCCAGATCGACAGTCAGTTCGTAACCTTCATTTTCTTCAGCTTCCCGGAACAACTGGTCAACCACATCTTCAGGAAGAACAATGGGTAACAGGCCATTCTTGAAGCAGTTGTTGTAGAAGATGTCGGCAAAACTCGGGGCAATAATCACCCGAAAACCGAAATCGTCCAGCGCCCAGGGCGCGTGTTCACGGGAGGAACCACAGCCAAAGTTGGCCCGGGCCAGCAGCACGCTGGCGTTTTTGTACCGGTCCTGGTTCAGCACGAAATCTGGGTTGATCGGACGCTGGGAGCAATCCTGGTCCGGCTTGCCTTCGTCCAGATAACGCAGTTCGTCAAACAGGTTAGGGCCGAAGCCGGTACGCTTGATCGACTTCAGAAACTGCTTGGGAATAATCATGTCCGTATCCACATTGGACCGGTCCATGGGGGCGACTACGCCCTTGTGTTGCTTCAACGCTCGCATGGTGTCTCTCCTGTGGATCAGTTCATCATCTCGCGGACATCAACGAAGTGCCCGTTAATCGCCGCTGCCGCCGCCATCGCCGGGCTCACCAGGTGGGTGCGCCCACCAAAGCCCTGACGGCCTTCAAAGTTGCGGTTGGAGGTGGATGCACAATGCTCGCCCTGCCCCAGCTTGTCGGCGTTCATGGCCAGACACATGGAGCAACCCGGGTCGCGCCATTCCAGACCGGCTTCAAGAAAGACCTTGTCCAGACCTTCCTCTTCCGCCTGAGTCTTCACCAGGCCGGAACCGGGAACCACCATGGCCTGCTTGAGCGATGGCGACACTTTACGACCTTTCACCACAGCGGCGGCTTCGCGCAGATCTTCGATCCGGCTGTTGGTGCAGGAGCCGATAAACACGCGGTCAAGCTGGATATCGGTAATCTTCTGATTCGGCGCCAGGCCCATGTATTTCAGGGCACGAACAATGCCTTCGCGTTTGATCGGGTCTGCTTCTTTCTCGGGATCCGGCACGGCGCCATCAACACCGGTCACCATCTCCGGAGACGTGCCCCAGCTCACCTGCGGGCGGATGGCTGAGCCGTCCAGTTCCACGACTTTGTCGAACTCGGCGTCATCATCGCTGTGCAAGGTGCGCCAGTACTCGACCGCTTTGTCCCAGGTTTCGCCTTTTGGCGCGAACGGACGGCCTTCAACGTAGTTGATGGTGTTGTCATCCACCGCCACCATGCCTACCCGGGCGCCAGCCTCGATGGACATGTTGCAGATGCTCATCCGCGCTTCCATGCTCAGGCCGCGAATGGCTTCACCGCCAAATTCGATGGCATAACCGGTACCGCCGGCGGTGCCGATTCTGGCAATGATGGCCAGAACCACATCTTTACCGGTAACGCCCTGCCCAAGCTTGCCGTTCACCTTCACCAGCATGTTCTTCATTTTCTGCTGAACCAGGCACTGGGTGGCCAGCACATGCTCAACTTCGGAGGTGCCGATGCCATGAGCGAGACAGCCGAAGGCGCCGTGGGTGGAGGTGTGCGAATCACCACAGACAATGCTCATGCCCGGCAAGGTAGCGCCCTGCTCTGGCCCGATCACGTGCACGATGCCCTGGCGCTGGTCCTTGATCTTGAATTCCAGAATGCCAAACTCATCGCAGTTCTTGTCCAGCGTTTCCACCTGAATACGGGAAACCGGATCAACAATACCTTCAATGCCTTTCTCGCGATCGGTGGTCGGTACGTTGTGGTCCGGGGTGGCGATGTTGGCATCAATCCGCCATGGCTTCCGGCCAGCCAGCCGAAGACCTTCGAAGGCCTGGGGTGAGGTTACTTCGTGCAGCAGATGCCGGTCGATGTAGATCAATGCAGAGCCGTCGTCCCGCTGTTTGACGAGATGGTCGTCCCACAATTTGTCGTATAAAGTCTTGCCCGCCATGATGTCTCTCTCATTTTCTGGGGGTTTCTGATTACTATCACTTTGCAGCTATCTTACTCCTACCGACCGAATAACCACAATTCATGTTTTTTATTCATGGCATTCCATTTAGTTATCCATCTTGGTATAACTTTGGAGTAGGTCGTGGCTCTTGGTAAGGCTTTCCAAAAGACGCTACAAGCACGTCCCTATGCGCTTAACTCGGGCCATCCCTGGCCCGAGATACTTTTGGAAAGCCTTACCAAGAACCACTTCGTAAACACCGTGCAAAACGCACTATTAAGGACAGCCTTTCCATAGGCCCGAAAGAGGTTCAAGGAGCGGTCAGTGGGTGCCCCTCCCAAAAGTATCGAGGGCCATGGACGGCCCGAGTTAAGCGCACAAGGAAGTGCTTGTAGCGTCTTTTGGGAGGGGCACCCACTGATCGCGACCAGCACCCAACAAGTAGGCCAGGAGGCCAACCCCCCCCCCAAACCAGCAGACCAAAGCCGAGGACACCCCAGATGGACGCAAACTCGCTAAAAGCCTTCCTGACAGTCGTCGACCAGGGCTCTTTCTCGGAAGCCGCGGAAACCCTCCACCTGACACAGCCGGCCATCAGCAAACGCCTAGCCGCCCTGGAAAACCAGCTCGGCACCCGCCTGATTGACCGCAGCAACCGGGAAATCCGGCTTACCGATGCTGGCTCCAGGTTGCTGCCCCATGCACGACGAATTCTGGATGAAATCCACAATGCCCGGCTGGCGCTGTCGCCGGATGCCGATACCGTTGAAGGCGAGCTTCAGGTGATTGCCAGCCACCACATTGGCCTGCACCACCTGCCAAACTGGCTCCGGCGTTTTCGACGGGAATATCCGCAAGTCACGCTCGATCTACAATTTATGGAATCGGATGCCGCGTACCAGCAGATGAACAAACGCAGTGCGGAACTCGCGTTTGTCACCCTCAGCGACAGCATGAACCCGAAATTCCGGATTCCGGCCCAGTGGCCGGACCCGATGGCGTTTGTGGTCGGGGCGGAGCATCCGCTCGCTGAGCTGGAATCGCCAAAGCTGGCAGATCTGGCCGAGCACCCGGCTTTGTTGCCGGACACCAGTACCGCCACCTATCGGGTGGTCAGCCGGCTCTTTCTGGAAGCGAATTTGCCATTGAAACCGTTGATGCCCACCAATTACCTGGAAACCATCAAGATGATGACCAGTGTCGGGCTGGGCTGGAGTGTTCTGCCGGTGAGCATGCTCGACCGCAGCCTGAAGGTGCTGGATATCGGTCACCCGGTGACGCGGGTTCTGGGCGCCGTGGCGATGTCCGGGCGACAGTTGAGCAACAGCGCCCGGGCATTGCTGCGGATTGTTGAGGAAGAAGAAATTAAAGACTGATCAATTCTCGGCCACGTCGGTTGGCGGCGGTTGTAAGCCGCGCCAGGTGATGACAAGGGCGATAGCCATGGCAATGGCGCCGCCCCAGAAGGCCGCGGAGGTGCTGAAACCATCCACCAGAAAACCCGACAGCCAGGCCCCGAGTGCGCCGCCGGCGCCGAAGGTCAGGCCGCTGTATAGCGCCTGGCCCTGCCCGTGATGATGCTTGCCGAAAAAGCCCTGAATGTATTGCACAGAAACCGCATGCAATGCGCCATAAGAAGCCGCATGCAGTAGCTGGGCAAACAGCAGTACCGGCAGAACCGCGGTTAATTCGGCAATCAGGGCCCAGCGAATCATGGTCAGGGTCAGTGCCCCAAGGGCGATCTGTCGTACGGTGAAGCGAAACGACAGCCGGTGCATGATCAGGAACAATCCGATTTCCGCAATGACGCCCAGCGACCACAACAGGCCAATCGACAGCTTGCCGTAGCCGTGTTGCTCAAGATGGATGCTGAAAAAGGTGTAATAGGCACCGTGGGATACCTGCAGCAGGAAGTTCATCAGAAAGAAAGCCACCACCGCGGGGTGGGTAATGATGGCTTTCAGGCTGCCTTTGGGCGCGGGCGGCTTGCGCTCACCTTTTTCCGAGGGCACCAGGAATGCCGACAGGGCAATACCGGCAAACACTGGCAGCAACAGCCAAGGGAGGTAGCGAATCGGCACGATCTCCAGCAAACCGCCTACCAGCGCCACGGCGCCGATAAAGCCCACCGAGCCCCACAGCCGAACCTTGCCGTATTTGTCCTTGCGCTTGCCAAGGCTGCGCAGGGTAATGACTTCGTACAGCGGCAGAATGGCGTTCCAGAAGAAGGTGAAGGCCAGCATGACCAACAACAGGCCCCAGAAGCCCGGCTCCAGAAATACGCCAGCAAAGAACAATGAACCGGTGATGGCACCAAAACGAACCAGTCGAACACGCTGACCGCTACGGTCGCCCAGCCAGCCCCAGACACTTGGGGCAACCACCTTGGTCAGCTGAATGGTCGCCATGAGAGTGGCAATTTGCAGGTAGGAAAAACCCTGGCCCTCCAGATAGAGGGACCAGTAAGGCAAAAGCCCTCCGAGGAGGGCAAAGAACCAGAAATAAAGGTTGGACAGCCGCCAGTAGATGGTGCCTCCTCCGCGCTATCAGAGCTGGCCGAGAACCGGGGTATTCACTTCAACGTCGCCATTCTGGGCACGATGGCGCAGATAATGATCCATCAGAGTAATGGCCATCATGGCTTCGGCGATGGGCGTGGCACGAATGCCGACACAGGGATCATGGCGACCGGTGGTAACCACTTCTACAGGATTGCCATTAACATCAATACCCTGCCCCGGAATACGCAGACTGGATGTGGGCTTCAGAGCAATGCTGGCCACAATCGGCTGGCCCGAGGAAATGCCACCCAGAACGCCACCAGCGTTATTGGACAGGAAGCCTTCCGGTGTCATCTCGTCCCGGTGTTCGGTGCCCTTCTGCTCAATACACCCGAAACCGGTACCCACTTCCACGCCCTTCACCGCGTTGATGCTCATTAAGGCGTGGGCCAGATCGGCATCCAGACGATCAAACACCGGCTCGCCCAGCCCTGGCGGTACGCCATCGGCCACCACATTAATCCGCGCACCAATGGAGTCGCCTTCTTTACGGAGAGCATCCATGTAGGCTTCCATTTCCGCTACCTTTTCGGCATCCGGGCAAAAGAACGGGTTTTCGTGTACCTGTTCCCAATCGAGCTTCTCCGCTTTGATCGGGCCAAGCTGGGACAGATACCCACGAATCCGGATCCCCAGGCGCTGTTCCAGGAACTTCCGGGCCACTGCCCCGGCGGCCACGCGCATGGCCGTTTCCCGGGCTGATGAACGACCACCACCACGGTAATCACGCACACCGTACTTATGCATGTAGGTGTAGTCAGCGTGGGCCGGCCGGAACTGCTCGGAGATTTTTGAATAGTCTTTGGAACGCTGGTCCGTGTTTTCAATGATCAGACCAATGGGCGTGCCGGTGGTCTTGCCTTCGAAAACACCGGACAGAATGCGCACCTCATCCGCTTCACGGCGCTGGGTGGTATGGCGGGAGGTGCCGGGCTTACGGCGGTCCAGATCCCGCTGCATATCCTCCTCAGACAGCTCCAGTCCCGGAGGGCAGCCATCAATAATGCAGCCCAATGCCGCACCGTGGCTTTCGCCAAACGTGGTTACAGAGAACAGCTTACCAAACGTATTTCCTGACATATTTCAGCACTTTAAAAAGGTTTTTAAATATCAGACTTTAACTCTTTCGAGCCTGCCATTCGCGCAGATCACGGGCCGTGACCAGAAAGACCCCGTCGCCGCCGTTATCAAACTCCAGCCAGGTCAGCGGAAGATCCGGGTAGGCGTCGTCCATCGCGCCCCAGGAATTCCCTACTTCAACAATCAACAGGCCGTCTTCGGTCAGGTGATCGGCACCCCCGGCGATAATCCGATGGGCAATATCAAGGCCGTCATTTCCGGCAGCCAGGCCCAGCGCCGGTTCATGATGGTACTCTTCGGGCATGTCGGCCAGATCTTCCGCGTCGACATACGGCGGGTTGCTCAGGATGACATCATAACGGCCTTCAATGCTGTTGAAGACATCCGAACACACGGTTTTCACCCGCCCTTCCAGGCCATGCATATCAATATTCGAATCAGCAACTTCCAGGGCCTCTTTCGAGACATCGGAAAGATCAACTTCCGCTTCGTCGAAGACCGTGGCCGCACCAATGCCGATACAACCGCTGCCGGTACACAGGTCCAGAATGCGTTCAACCGACGTACCACCAATCCAGGGCTGCAGGCCGTTCTCCAGAAGCTCGCCCAGAGGCGACCGGGGAACCAGGACACGCTCATCAATATGAAACGGCATGCCCATAAACCAGCCTTCGCCCAGCAGATAGGCA
>JAVLAV010000091.1:0-9530 GCA_031580735.1 Marinobacter sp. | reverse complement strand
AGATCCCGCTCCAGATTACGCAGCAGATCCTTGTCGCTGCTGGACACATTCTTCGGCGGAATGCGGGCAATATTGGCAACCACATCTTCAATGTCGGTCACATCAATGGTTTTTTTCCGCTTGTCTTCCGGCTGCAAGCGCTGCCGGGCACCGGCTTCGTCAATCACATCAATGGCCTTGTCCGGCAAGTGCCGGTCAGTGATGTAACGGTCAGCCAGTTCCGAGGCCACCCGCAAGGCTTGGTCGGTGTATTCCAGATCATGATGTTTTTCGAAGCTGGGCTTCAGCCCCTTGAGAATCTCGTAGGTATCTTCAACACTCGGCTCGTTTACATCAATTTTCTGGAAACGGCGGGCCAAGGCGCTGTCTTTCTCGAAAATGCCACGGAATTCCTGGAAAGTGGTTGAACCAATGCAGCGAAGCTCACCAGAGCTGAGCATGGGCTTGAGCAGGTTAGAGGCATCCATTACTCCACCCGAGGCGGAGCCGGCACCGATAATGGTGTGGATCTCATCTATGAACAGAATTGCATGGTTCTGCTTCTTGAGATCGGCCAGCAAGCCTTTCAGACGCTTCTCGAAGTCGCCCCGGTATTTGGTGCCCGCGAGCAAGGCGCCCATATCCAGCGAGTAAACCACGGCATCAGAGATAACCTCGGGCACCTGGCTATCAACGATACGCTTGGCCAGACCTTCGGCAATGGCCGTCTTGCCGACGCCAGCCTCACCCACCAGCAGCGGGTTATTCTTGCGCCGGCGTACCAGAATCTGCACCACCCGCTCTACTTCATGCTCGCGGCCGATCAGAGGATCAATGCGCCCCTGACGTGCCTGTTCGTTAAGATTGGTTGCGAAGTTGTCCAACGGGCGGGATTGCGCACTTTCCTCGCCGACCTCCTCCTGAGCAGCGTGGTCCACACCCTCCTCGTCTTCGCCTCCCTGCACCCTCGAAATGCCATGGGATACAAAGTTAACAACATCAATCCGGTTTACATTCTGCTTTTTAAGAACATAAACGGCCTGACTCTCCTGTTCACTGAAAATTGCCACCAGGACATTGGCCCCGGTCACTTCCTTCTTGCCCGAGGACTGCACGTGAAATACAGCTCGCTGCAGCACTCGCTGGAAACCGAGAGTCGGCTGGGTTTCCCGCTCGCTGTCCGTGCTCGGTATCAGAGGTGTTGTGGAATCGACAAATTCGACGAGCTCATCTTCCAGCCCCTGGAGGTCTGCACCACAGGCTTTAAGGACGCCCACAGCCGAATCGTTGTCGAGCAGGGCCAACAGTAAATGCTCCACGGTCATGAATTCATGACGCTTGTCGCGGGCATTTTTGAAAGCCGTATTCAGCGTAATTTCAAGATCTTTGCTCAGCATGGGCACCCCAACGTCTGTCAGTCCGCACGTTCAATCTCGCAAAGGAGCGGGTGGTCGCATTCCGAAGAATACTGATTCACCTGTGCTGCCTTTGTTTCCGCGATGTCACGGGTATATACCCCACATACGGCCTTTCCCTGCGTATGGACGAGCAGCATCACCTGCGTCGCCTTTTCTTCGTTCATTGCGAAGAAGGTCATCAACACGTCTACAACAAAATCCATAGGCGTGTAATCGTCGTTTAACAATAAGACACGGTAACGTGCCGGCCGTTTCAGAGCAGGCTTTTCGGGCGCAACACTCACGCCATCATGACGCTCGGGTTGATCGTCCTCTCCCTGATTGAATACTAGTAGAGAATTTTCGATTGTCCGCATGATTCTGTTTGCCGGTTTCTCGGTTTACTGACTGAATGTGGCTGCCCATGGTCCGGTTTTCAAGCGCCACGGCAACCCGGCGTGCTTTTCTTTCAATATCTTCATCATACCGCGTCGACACCCGGCTCAACCACTCAACTGGCCATTTCTTGACACTATCTCATTCTTGAACAACATTTATTGATGGATTTTTACACAATGCACTCGCGTACTGATTGCACACCAACAACAAAAGAAGCCTGCAAGACTTCTGTTTCGACAGCACCAGAACAACGGAGTTCAAAATGCCGAAAGGAAAGGTCAAGTGGTTCAATAATGCCAAAGGGTACGGCTTTATTGTCGAGGATGGCTGCAGTGACGACCTGTTTGCCCACTTTTCGTCAGTTCAGATGGAGGGCTACAAGACCCTGAAAGCTGGCCAGCCGGTCACCTTTGACAAGAAGCCGAGTGAGCGGGGCGTTCACGCTGTAAATATCATTCCCGGAAATTCTTCGGGAACAGTGCACGCCTGAGACGCGCATTTAACCATTGCCGGACCGGTTATCAAGCCAGGACTGCAAAGCGTTTGCGGCCATTGGCCGGGCGATAGCATATCCCTGACCAAGCTCACAACCCAGCTCAAGGAGCGCCTGACAGTGTGCCTGCGTCTCCACACCTTCGGCAATCACATTCCGACGAAAGGCTTCTGCCAGGCGGATAACGCCGTCCAGTATGGCCAGATCATCGGGATCTTCCAGCATGTCGCGTACAAAGCTCCGGTCGATCTTGAGCAACTGGGCAGGAAGTCTCTTCAGGTAGGTAAGCGAGGAGTAGCCCGTACCGAAATCGTCCAGGGCAAACCCGACCCCGATTTTTTCACAGGCCGTTATGATTTTTGACACCTGAGCAATATCCTCAAGCGCTGTGGTTTCAAGGATCTCCAGCTCGAGATCCCAGGGCTCGATGACCGATCGGCCGTTCAACGCCTCAGTGAGCCAATCGATGAAGTCTGGATGCTGCAGATGGATAGCATCAATATTGATACTGACCTGTAAACGGATCCCCGCCTCTTTCCAGCTCACAAGCTGGTCCAAAGCGTTACGCATAACCCAGTTACCCAGCTCAATGGCCACGACAGTATTTTCGATAACCGGCAGGAAATTGGCTGGAGGCAGCAGGCCTCGCTCGGGGTGCTGCCATCGAACCAGAGCCTCGACCCCGACGACCTCACCAGTACGCATGTTCACTTTTGGCTGATAATGTAACACCAACTCTTCATGCCGCAGAGCTTCCCGGATACGCTCCAGACTTTCATGCTGGTTACGGACAGCCCGCTCCCGCTCCACGTCAAACAGATAGTAGCGGTTCTTGCCGGCCTGCTTGGCCTGATACATGGCCTGATCGGCCTGGCGTATTAACTGGTCTGATTCCAGAGATTCGTGCTGAGGATAAAACGAAACCCCGATACTCGCCGAAACCGAAAGCTCAAGATTATTCAGGGTCATTGGCCTTGCCGCAGCCATAAGAAGGCGATCAATCGCTTCAATACTGTCTTCGGGGACTTTAAGATCAAGAAGAACAGCAACAAACTCGTCACCGCCCAAGCGTGCCAGAGTATCTTCGTCGCGCATGACGCGCTTCATTTGTTTGGCGACCTTCACCAGCAGTTGATCCCCCACGGCATGACTATGGGTATCGTTAATCGCCTTGAAGCCGTCAAGATCAATAAAAACAACCGCAATACTGGTGTCATGTCGAAGACATTGTGCCATGGCTTGTTGCAGACGGTCGGCGAGCAGGGTGCGGTTAGGTAACCCGGTCAGCGGGTCAAAATGCGCGATACGTTCCAGCTGTTTCTGCTGCTGCCTGAGCGTTGTGGCGGACCGTTGCAGCTCACTTTCTTTTTGCCGCCGTTGCTCGATATTAACCAGCAAATCGGCAAACAGACGCAGTAATTCCACGGTACGTTCCCCGAAACGCGATTCCTCTGTCACCGAATCCACTCCGACAAAGCCAAGGCATTGCTCGCCCCTCATCAGGGGATAATTGACCAGACTTTTAACTGACTGCTCCTGCAGGCATTGTTTCTGATATCCCTCCGGCAAATCGGCCACGCTGGGTATGATCATGGGCTGTCCCAGCTCATGCTTTTCTGTCCAGTCGTGCATTTCTCTCAAAGGCCGGTCCTGCAAATGCTCAATCCGGGATGAGACACCGGGGGCACACCACTCATAACTGTTCGACATTGTTTTCTGATCAAAGTCATAACTGAACAGATAACACCGATCAGCGCCAATAAACGCCCCAACTTCGCCAAACGCCTCGTCCACGGCGGCGTCTACCTTGTGCAGAGGAAGATTGATAAAGCGACTGGAGAATTTGAGTACAATCTGGCGGTAGCGGTCAGCCTGCTCGATCAGTGTTTCGGCCTCACTGCGCTGCATTTCTGCACTGACCCGGTCGACAAACAACTGAACCAGAACACTGACCAGATCATCCTGCAACATGGGGGATCGGCTCATTGCAACCAACAAACCAATGGGTTGGCGGTTTTTGTCCAGCAACACGCTGCCGATATAAGACTCAACTCCCATCTCCACCAACAGCTCATCGTCCGGGTAGGCCTGCTTTGCAGCTTCGGGTATCACCAACAACCCATGTTTCATGACGCTGGAACACGGCGTTCCTTTCAGTGAATAGCTGAAGGGATCAATCGGAGCTTTCCCGGCCCACCCCGCCAGCACACTGGCTTGAGCAAAATCTGGCACAACTCGGGCCACAAAAGCATAATCCAGCCCCAGTGCCTGAACGAGGTGACGACTGACGGCGTGATAGAAATCAGTACCTTGCAGGCCAGCAAAGGTACTCGCCAGGGCAGTCAACGAATCCTGGGTCAGCTGGTGTTTTGTGAGATCCTGGATTGTTCCCTGGGTTTTAAGTTCAGTGTTCTGATCTTCCGAAAACGCCTTGCAACGCAGGTATACATGCTTGACACGCCCGTCAGGCATTTCCAGGCGGTGGCCAATTTCGTAGCTCGTACCGGTCTGCACCGCCTGTTTATAGGCATCGAACACCTCTTCCCGGTCGTCGGGATGAATGCGCAACAGGGCTTCCCGATAACAATCGTAATCCCCGGGGGGCAGTTCCAGAATGCGGAACATTTCTTCCGAGCAGGTTAGCCGATAACGTCCGTTTACACAGAACAACTCCCAACTGCCGACCTGAGCGATACGCTGGGCCTCCGCCATGCGGTCAGCGCTATAACGCAAAGCCTCGTTAGCCCTTTTACGCTCTTCCTCCAGTTGCCGACGCCGACGAATATTCAGCACCAGGAAGCCGATAACCACCGCCTGCGCCAGCATAACCCCCGCCAGTAACCAGATTTGCTGCAGACGGGTTCGCTCCAACTCTTCCACCTGGGCGTCTACCATTCCCTCCAGGCGACTCTGGTAGTGCCAGAGGTCCTGAGACTCGTGCCGACCCGGAGTAATGTCATTGATCACGGAAAACAGCAGGCGACGGCCATCAAACTCATAAGGCCGGGAATGAACTTCTACCGTGCGGACTTCACCATCGGCTAAACGATGCCTGAAAATAAAGTAGTTGCGGCCTTGCTGTTGCGCCAGTTGACGTTCTTCAGCGACTTGCTCTTCGGTGAAAGTATTGATCTGCTGGATTTGCATCTGCTCGAACGCGGCGACCGGATAGCCGTAAAAATCGGCGGCCGCGGCATTGGCCTCGACAATACGGCCACTGTCGGGTTCGATCAGCAGCATGGGGATACCGAACTCCATAAAAACCTGTTCGAAGTCCGGGCCTTTGGCCACAACAGAGGCCAGGCTGGTGAATACCAGAGCCAACGACACGAGTGTCGCCGCCATGAGAGACCGAAGCCAGCGCAGAGACAGGGGGCAAAAAGGCAATATGTGACTCCAGCAACTATTTAGAACCTGTCGCTGAAATTACCCAATAAGCCGCCAGACAACAAGCCGCAAAATTGCAGAGAAACCGGATCGTAGCCATACATTGGTCTGACGACTCCTTTTTCAGGTACCATTCCGGGCACTTGGAACAGGAACCTGTATGGCCGACTTAATCGTTTTCAACAAACCTTTTCAGGTGCTGAGTCAGTTCACCGATGACCGGCCCGAGCAGCCCCGCCCCACTCTGGCTGACTGGATAGACCAGCCTGGTTTCTACCCGGCCGGCCGCCTGGATTATGATTCCGAAGGCCTGCTTCTGCTTACGAATGAAGGCGCCCTGCAGCACCGCATTGCCTCCCCCACCAACAAAATGCCCAAAACCTATTGGGTTCAGGTGGAAGGGGATATCCCGGAAGACGCCATACTGCAGCTTTGCCGTGGCGTTAAACTCAAAGACGGGCCAACACGCCCAGCCAAAGCCAGGCGCATGCAAAACCCGGACATCTGGCCCAGAACACCCCCGGTGCGTCACCGGGAGTCGGTACCAACGTCCTGGCTGGAACTGACCATCACCGAGGGCCGCAATCGTCAGGTCCGCCGGATGACAGCGGCGGTCGGCTACCCTACTCTGAGACTGATACGTTACCGAATCGGCGACTGGACACTGTCCGGGCTTCAGCCCGGCCAATACCGGCTGGAAACCATCAATCTGCCGAAGCCGGCAGCAGACCGCCGCCGGCACCCCAAAGCCAGAAGGAGATCCGCCAAACCATGACCTGGAAGCCCCATGCCACGGTTGCCGTGATTGCCGAAGATTCACAGGGCCGGTTTTTGCTGGTCGAAGAAGTCAGTAGTGGCAAAGTGGTGTTCAATCAGCCAGCCGGCCATATCGAAGAAAATGAGCCCGTTCTGGATGCTGTTCGCCGTGAAACCCTGGAAGAAACCGGCTGGGAAATCGAACCCACTCATTTAATAGGCGTGTATACCTATAAATCGCCCAACAACGGAGCCACCTACTACCGGTTCTGTTACGCCGCCAATGCCCTTCGGCAAATTACAGAAGAACTGGACGATGGCATTATTGCTCCTCACTGGCTGACGCTCGAAGAGATTCGTCAGTTGGGTGAAAAACTGAGAAGCCCCCTGGTTCTGCAATGCATCGAGGATTACCGCAAAGGCCGGAAATTCCCGCTGGATGTCGTCGTCGATGCACAGACGTAAACGTCTCAAGCTGTTAAAATCGCGCTTTTCAAATCGACGACCAGAAGACTCATGACCCAGATTGCTGACACCAAAGCCCCTTCGAACACTCGCGTTATCGTCGGCATGTCCGGCGGCGTAGACTC
The DNA here is from genome assembly GCA_031580735.1 of Marinobacter sp. Taxonomy (GTDB): domain Bacteria; phylum Pseudomonadota; class Gammaproteobacteria; order Pseudomonadales; family Oleiphilaceae; genus Marinobacter. The sequence continues at coordinate 2,529 of JAVLAV010000091.1, read as the reverse complement.
CTCGGTTGCCGCCTGGCTGCTGAAAGACCAGGGCTACCAGGTGGAAGGCCTGTTCATGAAGAACTGGGACGAAGACGACGGTACCGAATACTGCACTGCCATGGATGATCTGGCCGATGCTCAGGCGGTTGCGGATGCCATTGGCATCACCCTGCACACGGCCAGCTTCGCTGCCGAGTACTGGGACCGGGTGTTCGAACACTTCCTGTCCGAATACAGCGCCGGGCGTACCCCCAATCCGGACATTCTGTGTAACAAGGAAGTGAAGTTCCGGGCGTTTCTCGACTACGCCATTACCCTGGGTGCCGACTACATCGCCACCGGCCACTATGCCCGCCAGCGCCCACTCAACGACGGCAGCGGCAAGGCCCAGCTGCTCAAGGGCCTGGACCCGAACAAAGACCAGAGCTACTTCCTGCACGCGGTTTCAGGCGACCGTATTGCCCGCACGCTGTTCCCGGTGGGCGAGCTGGAAAAACCGGAAGTCCGGCGCATTGCCGAAGAACAGGGATTTGTCACCCATGACAAAAAAGACTCCACGGGTATCTGTTTCATCGGCGAGCGCAAGTTCACTGACTTTCTGAAACAGTATCTCCCGGCCCAGCCCGGCAACATTGAAACCCCGGATGGCCAGGTGATTGGCAGGCATCAGGGGCTGATGTACCACACCATTGGCCAGCGCCAGGGTCTGGGCATCGGCGGCCTGAGTGAGTTCGGAGACGAACCTTGGTATGTGGCCGAAAAAGACCTGGATCGCAACGTCCTGATCGCGGTGCAGGGAAAGCATCATCCATTGCTGTTTTCCCGGGGCCTGGTCTCCGGCCCGATCGACTGGATCGCCGGCGAACCGCCGGCACAGCATTTCCGCTGCAAGGCCAAAGCCCGCTATCGTCAGCCCGACCAGGATTGTGAGGTCACGGTATTGAACGAAGGCGTGAAAGTCGTCTTCGACGACGCCCAGCGAGCCGTAACACCGGGCCAGTCCGTGGTGTTCTATATCGATGAGGTTTGCCTGGGAGGCGGTGTGATCGAACAGACCTGGCGCGACGACGAGCCATTACCCCAGCGCCTGAATCCCGAAAACTCAGCGGAACCAGAATCATGAGCCGTTCGCTTCACGATCAGACCCTCGCCCTGGCCGGCGTATTCCAGGCTGCGTCCCTGGTGCATCAGATCGCTCATCGCGGGATGTGTGACCAGGCGTCCCTGGAAAGCTCCCTGCGTTCGTTGTTCGCCACCGACCCGGACTCCACGCTGGATGTGTACGGCGGCGAGATCAGCGATATCCGTGAAGGGTTGCAGGCGCTTTCCACCTCCCTGGCCCAACAGTCCCGGCCTCAGGACATGGAAATCCTGCGCTACGTGCTGAACCTGATCAATCTGGAATCCAAGCTCAAGCGCCAGAAAGACATGCTGGAAGTGATCGGAAACCGCATCGAGCAGGCCCGACACACCGCGGCCCATTTTGGCTATACGCACCCGAATCTGGTTGGCAACCTGGCATCCATCTACACCGACACCATCAGCACCTTCCGCCTTCGCATTCAGGTCAGTGGCAACCCGCAAATACTGGAACGCGATGAAAACGCCGAAAAAGTCCGGGCGCTTCTGCTGGCCGGCATCCGTTCGGCGGTGCTCTGGCGCCAGAGCGGCGGCCAACGCTGGCAACTGGTTTTCACCCGCAAGAAAGTGATTCACCACGCCCGCGAGCTGCTGCGCTGATTCGCATCGCGTGCTGGTGTATCATATGCACCTTCAAATTTTACCGACCCGCATCTTTGAACAACTGAGAGGTTTTCGATGGAACTCACCGCCCTGACCGCTATTTCACCGGTCGATGGCCGCTACGGCAGCAAAGTCAGCGTATTTCGCAGTATCTTCAGTGAATACGGCCTGATCCGTAACCGGGTAACCGTCGAAATCCGCTGGTTGCAGCAGCTGGCCAACCACCCGGCCATCACCGAAGTGCCGGCTTTCTCCGCAGAAGCCAACGCGGCACTGGACAAGCTGGTCAGCGAGTTCAGCCTGGAAGACGCCCAGCGCATCAAGGACATCGAGCGCACCACCAACCACGATGTGAAAGCGGTCGAGTATTTCATCAAGGAAAAAATCGCCGACGTGCCCGAGCTGCACGCGGTGACCGAATTTGTGCACTTCGCCTGCACCTCAGAGGACATCAACAACCTGTCCCACGGCCTGATGCTGCGCGAAGGCCTGGACCACGGCCTGTTGCCGGGCATGGAAAAGGTTATCGACAAGCTGACCGAGCTGGCCAAAGAGCACGCCGAGCAGCCCATGCTGTCCCGCACCCACGGCCAGACCGCCTCCCCCACCACCGTGGGCAAGGAACTGGCCAACGTGGTTTACCGTCTGCGCCGACAGCTGATGCAGATTCGCGAAGTGGAAATCATGGGCAAGATCAACGGCGCGGTGGGCAACTACAATGCCCACCTGTCCGCCTACCCGGACGTGGACTGGGCCGCCAACGCCGAAGAGTTCATCGAGAGCCTGGGCCTGGACTGGAACCCG
>JAVLAV010000090.1:0-9594 GCA_031580735.1 Marinobacter sp. | reverse complement strand
CTTGGTCTGGTTCACACAACCCCAGATAACATCTTCCACTTCTTTCGGGTCGAGCTGCGGATTACGCTCGAACAGGGCTTCGATCAGCGTTGCCGACAGGGTCTCCGCACGCACGTTGCGGAAACAACCGTTCTTGGCACGACCCATCGGAGTCCGCACGCAATCGACGACGACAACGTCTCTCGGATTAAGGCTCATAGATCTTTCTCCGTTCGGAAATCTCGTTCAGGGTTAACCAAAGAATTTTTCGCCATTCTTGGCCATATCACGCAGCTTGTCGGTCGGATGATACAAAGCACCGAGGTCTGCATACTTGTCTGCCAGTTCGACGAACTTATCAACGCCCATATCGTCGATGTAACGCAGGGCGCCACCACGGAACGGCGGGAAGCCAATGCCGTAGATCAGGCCCATATCCGCGTCAGCCGGGTCTTCCACGATGCCATCTTCCAGGCAACGTACCGTCTCCATGCACAGCGGAATCATCATGCGGGCGATAATGTCTTCTTCGTCAAACTCTTTGCTGCCCTGAACAACTGGCTCAAGCAGTTTGTAGGTTTCTTCGTCAACCACCTTCTTCTGCTTGCCTTTTTTATCCAACTCGTACTTGTAGAAGCCAACATCGTTTTTCTGGCCATAACGGTTGTTATCGAACATCACGTCAATGGCTGTGGTGCCTTCATGCTTCATACGGTCCGGAAAGCCTTCGGCCATGACTTCACCGGCGTGTTTACCGGTATCCATGCCGACGACATCCAGCAGGTAGGCCGGGCCCATGGGCCAGCCGAACTTCTCCATCACCTTGTCGACTTTCTGGAAATCGGCGCCATCGCGCACCAGACCAATAAAGCCACCGAAGTATGGGAACAGCACACGGTTTACCAGGAAGCCAGGGCAGTCATTGACCACAATCGGGGTCTTGCCCATGGCCTTGGCATAAGCCACGGTGGTAGCAATGGCACGATCGGAGGTTTTCTCGCCACGGATCACTTCAACCAGCGGCATCATGTGCACCGGATTGAAAAAGTGCATGCCGCAGAAGTTTTCCGGGCGCTTGAGATTCGCGGCCAGCGTGTTGATTGAAATAGTTGACGTGTTGGACGTCAGGATAGCGTCTTCACGAACCGCATCCTCGGTTTCACGAAGAACGGCGTCTTTCACTTTCGGGTTTTCGACAACCGCTTCAACAACCAGGTCTACGTTCTTGAAATCACCGTAATTAAGGGTTGGCGTGATGCTATTGAGCACGTCAGCCATCTTGCCGGCGTCCATCTTGCCCTGATCAACCCGCTTGCTCAGAAGCTTCTTGGCCTCTTTCAGACCGAGTGCAATGCCGTCCTGGTTGATGTCTTTCATCAGAATCGGAGTGCCCTTCAGCGCCGACTGATAGGCAACACCACCGCCCATGATGCCGGCACCCAGCACAGCCGCCAGGTTCACGTCAGAGGCTTCTTTACCCCAGGCACCCGCTTTCTTCTTCAGCGCCTGGTCGTTGAGGAACAGCCCTACCAGGCAAGCTGCGACGTTGGTCTTGGCCATCTTGGCGAAGCCTTTGGCTTCCACTTCGATCGCCTTGTCGCGCGTCATGCCAGCATGCTTCTGCATGGTCTTGATCGCTTCCACCGGCGCCGGATAGTTCTTGCCAGCCTTGCCGGCCACGAACGCCTTGGAAATCTCGAACGCCATCATGCTCTCCATGGCGTTGAGTTTGATTTTGCCTTTCTTCTCGTCTCGGCGCGCCTGATAATCCAGCTTGCCTTCGTTGCACTGGTCGATGATGGCAATCGCCGCTTCTACCAGCTTGTCGACTTCTACCACTGAGTCGACGGCGCCTGTTTTAAGAGCGGCATCGGAACGATTTTCAGTGCCACCGGCAATCCATTCAACCGCATTGTCCACACCCACCAGGCGAGACAGGCGAACGGTACCGCCAAAACCGGGAAAGATACCCAGCTTCACTTCCGGCAGACCCACCTTGGCTTTGGGCGCCATAACGCGGTAGTCGGTTGCCAGAGACATTTCAAACCCGCCGCCCAGGGCGATTCCGTTAATGGCTGTTACGGTCGGGAATGGCAGATCTTCAATGCCGCTGAATATCTCATTGGCCTTGAGGGAATTGGCAATAACGTCTTCTTCCGGCCCGGCAAACAGCTCGGTAAATTCGGTAATATCCGCACCGACAATAAAGCTGTCCTTGGAGCTGGTTACCACCATACCCTTCAGATTGTTCCGGGCCTTGACGGCGTCGGTTGCCGCGCGCAGCTCTTCGAGAGTAAGACGGTTGAACTTGTTGACTGACTCGCCTTGCAGGTCAAAGTCCAACTGAGCGATCCCGCCTTCGATCTCTTTAACTGTGATGGCTTTACCTTCGTAAATCATCAACTGATCTCCAGTCTGTGTTTGGAACTGCCGGCAGCTGCCACGGGTTGTTCCGGGTGGCTGCCGGACAGCGAGATTTCGGTCACTGTCCGATCATTCGATTCAAAATTCATACAGTCGTTTGAATCGCGAAGCCACACGATGAGAAAAAAACGGACGTTTGTCAATTCGTTTCTGCAAGAAACAAAAGAAAATACCGGCACAGATGAGGCTTCCTTTGAAGCATAGTGCCGGAAAGTCACCAGTCAAAGCGGACAACCGGGACTTTTCTTTGGTATTGATGCCCGTCAGAATGAATAGATGCTTTTACCGGTACCTTCCGGGTACTATCCTAGGAATATTCCCGAAGCACAAAGGAGCAAGACCTCATGTCCACCTATACAAAAATGCTGGTTGCCATCGACCTGACCGAAGAGGCGCCGCAGGTTCTGAAAAAGGCGAAAGCCCTGGCCGATGTTGAGGGTGCTGAACTGATTCTCGTGCACGTGGTGGAGCCCGTTGGCTACGCCTACGGCGGAGATATTCCGATGGATCTGAGCGAACTGCAGGACCAGCTTGACAAGGCGGCCCGTGAACAGCTCGCCAAGTATGGTGAGGAATACGGCATCGCGACCGGCAATCAGGTGGTCACCGTTGGCCGGCCGGAATCAGAAGTTCACCGTCTGGTGAAGGAACACAAAGTGGATCTTGTCATTGTTGGCAGCCATGGTCGCAAAGGCTTTCAGCTACTGCTTGGTTCTACCGCCAATGGCGTGCTCCATGGCACGGAATGCGACGTTCTGGCAATCAGAATTCACTGAGCACCCGGGCCGGCGGGCGATCCCTGCCGGCCCGGAGTCAGCGAGCTTACGCCACCTCCCCTTTCATTCGGGCCTGAAGCTTTCTGAGCTGGCTTTCCAGCGATACGCTGACACTCGCAGCCATAGAGAAGAAACTCAGCAGCACTTTCAGATTACTGTCTCCCCGGCACTCGGCGTGAATCCGCTGCCACAGCGCCTGATTTACCAACTGCAAGCGCTTGTTCCGCTCAACCAGACCACTCAGTTCCCAGTCCGGCTCATCCAGATTCCGTTTGGCGAACAACTGTTCCAGCAGATAGTCACCCACACTACGCATGACAAATTCATCACTGTTGGCGAAAGGCAGGTGGTGCAGGGCCATGGGTTTAAGCTCCGCCAGTACCGGACACCCACTGGTTGCCATTTTCAGTCCCAGCAATGAACGGAGGGCCTCTTCCAGGGTGGTACTTTTGAAGTAGGAACGGCGCTCATCGGTCACCGTGACTTCAACCTTCTGGTAAGCGTCTTCCGCCTGAAACTCCCTGACTACCGGCAACATGGCAGCTGCAGCAGGGCAATGTTCGAGGTCGCTGGCATTAAGGGGGCAATTCGAACACTGGCAATGCTCCAGCCCGACCCACTCAGGCACAGCCTGTTGGGCAGGCAGCCTGGCGGGCTCCCCGGTTACCCTGAACTCGGTTTCCCGGCCGTCCTGAAATCTGAAATGGTATTTAATGTTCATTGACCTGCCTGTTCCTCCAGCTCCATCCATCGCTCCATCACCCGCTCAAGGTCAGCTTCAACCCCTGCCAGTTTATCCAGCGTAGCGGATACCTCTTCCGGTGAACCAGCATAAAAATCGGGCGCGGAAACCATCTCATTAAGGCCGGCAATTTCCTGTTCCAGCGATTCTATACGGACGGGTAATTCTTCCAGCTCGCGCTTGAGCTTATAGCTCAGTTTCACTGGCTTCTTGCCGGGAGTCTTTTCGTTCTTGCCCGGAGCCGGTTCACCCTTTCCGGCAATGCCGCCGGTTTTGTCACCTTTGTCCTGCTTGTCGACTTTCAGGCCGGATGTTTCCGAGGGGAAACGGCCGCCCTGCCTGCGCCAGTCAGTGTAGCCACCCACGTATTCCCGAACATCGCCGGAGCCATTCAGAAAGATAACGTCGGTCACCACATTATCGAGAAATTCACGGTCGTGACTGATGATAATAACGGTGCCCTTGAACTCAGCCAACTGCTCTTCCAGCAGTTCCAGAGTTTCCACATCCAGATCATTGGTGGGTTCGTCCAGAACTAGAATATTGGCCGGCTTGCTGAACAGTTTGGCCAACAGTAACCGGGCACGCTCGCCGCCAGAGAAAACACTGACCGGGGACCGGGCACGCTCTGGCGTGAACAAAAATTCCTGCAAATAACCCAGTACATGCTTGCTCTGGCCGTTTATATCAATGAACTCACGGCCCTCGGCCAGGTTATCCAGGGCGTTACGCTCCAGATCAAGCTCACCACGCAGCTGGTCAAAATAAGCCACCTGCAGATTGGTACCCAACCGGATCTGGCCTTCTGTTGGCTCAAGTTCGCCCAGCAACAGACGCACCAGCGTTGTTTTGCCGGTACCGTTCTCGCCCACCAGGCCGATCTTGTCACCACGCAAAACGGTCAGATTCATATCCCGGATCACACGATGGCCGTCCGGGTAGGCAAAGCCGGCATCGCGGGCTTCGGCAACCAGCTTGCCGGATTTCGCGGCTTCTTCTACGGCGAAATTGGCAGTACCACCGCGAACCCGGCGCTGGCGATGCTCTTCGCGCATGGACTTAAGAGCGCGCACCCTGCCCATGTTCCGCGTTCGGCGAGCCTTGATGCCCTGGCGAATCCAGGCTTCTTCCTGTTTGAGCCTTTTATCAAACAGCGCATTTTGCCTGTCTTCTTCTTCCAGCGCCTTTTCCTTCAGTTCCAGGTACTTATCATAACTTGCCGCGAAACTGACTAACTGACCCCGGTCAAGCTCGACCACACGAGTGGCCATTCGACGGATAAACGCCCGGTCGTGACTGACAAACAGCATGGCGCCGCGGAATTGAGCCAGCGCTTCCTCCAGCCAGGCAATGGCAGGCACATCCAGATGATTGGTAGGCTCATCCAGCATCAGGATATCCGGCTCTGCCACCAGAGCCTTCGCCAGCAGAACCCGGCGTTGCCAGCCTCCGGACAGTGTATTGAGCGTCTGGTCCGGATCCACCCCGTATTGCGCAAGGATTGTCGTTACTTTCTGATCAAGCCGCCAACCGTCCAGTGCTTCCAGTCGCTCCTGGACTTTCATCATCTCATCGAGACTGGCTTCATCAGCCTGTTGTGAGAGGTGGTGGAATTTGATCAGCAGCTCACCGGTTTCAGGAAAAGCAGAGGAGACAACATCATAAGCCGTGCGAGTATCATCTGAAGGCAGCGTCTGGGGCAACACAGCCAGAACCGAGCCCTCTTCGAGCCGAACAACTCCACCGTCCGGCGTCACTTCACCACTGACAATCTTCAGCAGCGTCGATTTCCCTTCACCATTTCGACCAAGCAGGCAAACGCGCTCGCCGGGATCAATCACCAGTGAGGCTTCGTTCAATAGGGGATGCATGCCATAGGCAAGCGAGATTTTGTCCAGGGAGAGCAAAGGCACTTTAATCAGGACTCCTGCCGGGAAATGGGAGATCGGTGGAGTATAAACAAAAAAACCCGACACAGGGTCGGGTTTCTTCGAGAATCTGGAGCGGGAAACGAGATTCGAACTCGCGACCCTCGCCTTGGCAAGGCGATGCTCTACCACTGAGCTATTCCCGCTTGGTTGTCTGAAGGCGTTGCCTCTCGACGGGTGCGTATTCTACTGATAACCGGCCGGGCGTCAATAACTTTTTGCGAAATTATTTATGTGTTTAGAGCCGAGAAAATACTAAGGTGCTTGCCGTTGGTTATTGACCATACGAGGAAGCCCCTTTCAGGTAATCTTCTTCCTCGGGAGTGGATTGGCGACCCAAAGCACGATTCCGATGCGGAAAACGGCCAAAATGCTCGATAATCTCCCGATGATCCCGGGCCGACTGCACAAAGCTCTCCAGAAAATCCCCCAACAATCCATCAAAGGAGGCTGCGAGCTGCTGATAGCATTCCACAGACAGGTTCTGATCTTTCATTCTTTCGGAATGCTGGAGAGGCATATAGAGAAAAGCCCTCTGCACACCCGGCAATGCCTGGTCCTGCCCTCGCTCCATAGCCCGAGCACACAGTTTTCTGGCAACAGGATCATTTTCATACGCCATCGCAGCCCCGCGATAAATATTACGCGAGAACTGATCGAGCAGAATAATTTCTGCAAGAGCGCCCCCGGGCTGGTCACGCCAATGGTCCAGGCCCTGTTCAGAGGCAAACAACACCAATGACATGAAACGCCGCCGCAGCTCCTGATCAAAGCCTCGGTCAGCACGAAACCATCGATTCCGGTGGTAGGCATCAGGCAGGCCATGTTCATCCAGTGAACCAAACCAGAAATCCAGAAGCTCTTTCCAATCGAACATTTATTGACTCCCTGATACATTTTGCCTGAAGCCATCGTACAAGGTTGAGTCAATACAGAGAATCAGGTTATTCACTAAAACACCCTCGGAGACATTATGCCCCAGGCACATCAAGTAATTTTGCTGGCTCATGGCAGCAGCGACAAGCGCTGGTGCGAAACCTTTGAGCGCCTTGCCGAACCCACCCTGCACTCGGTGGAGAATTCTGCTATTGCTTATATGGAACTGGCAGAACCTTCGTTGGACACCATAATTACCGACAGCAAACAAAAAGGCGTGGAAACATTCACAATCGTTCCGCTGTTTCTGGCCGCAGGACGCCATCTGCGGAAAGACGTTCCGGAGATGATTGAAGAACTTGAAACAAAACATCACGTGAGCATTCGTCTTGCCGATCCGATCGGCATGAATCCGAAGCTCGGTCAGGCTATCCGGGACGTCGTTAAAGAAGAACTGAACACCACCAAGGATTGAGCCATTCTCAGACAACACAAGGAGCGAACCATGGAACAACGCATTCTGATTACGGGTGGCACCGGTTTTATTGGCAAAGAATTATGCCGGCAGCTTCACGCCAGAGGTTATTCTCTCACCGTGATGAGCCGCCAATCGCCGGATATCGTTCGCTCCCTGTGCGGGCCTGTTGAGGCCACTGACAGCCTGAAACACCTGGAAGGGCATTCTGGCTTTGATGCCATCATTAACCTGGCGGGCGAAGGCATTGCCGAAAAGCGCTGGAGCGAAGATCGCAAAAATGCCCTGAGAAACAGCCGTATTGGCCTCACCCGGGAACTGGTGAAAGTCGCAGAAAGCTGGCAGGCGCAACCTGCCGTGATGGTCTCCGGCTCTGCCGTGGGTTATTACGGGGATCAGGGAAGCCACCTGGTCACAGAAAACACCAGCCCCAATGACGAATTCACCCACAGGCTCTGTCGCGACTGGGAGCGCGAAGCGCTCGCTATGGAAAAACATGGGGTTCGGGTCTGCCTTTCGCGCACGGGCGTGGTTGCGGGCCAGAATGGTGGCTTTCTGAAACAAATGTTACCGCCATTCAAGCTCGGCCTCGGCGGCCCCCTGGGTTCCGGCCAACAATACATGCCCTGGGTGCATCGCACCGATGTTGTAAACGGTCTGATATGGATGCTGGAAACGGAGACGGCACATGGGGCCTACAATATGGTCAGCCCCAACCCTGCCACCAACCGGGAATTCACGAAAACCCTGGCCAGCGTGCTGCACAGACCAGCCGTTATTCCTATGCCGGCTCCGGCGTTAAAGGTTGCTCTGGGCGAGATGGCGCGTTTACTGTTAACCGGACAGAAAGCCGTACCGGAGCGACTACAGCAGGAAGGGTTCGTGTTTCAGTACCCGGAACTGAAACAGGCGCTGACAGAAAGTGTGGGAAAATAACTTTTTCGAAAAAAAGCGTTGACAGCCTTAAGGCTCTTACTTAATATACGCGCCACCTCGACGAGGCAAGCTTTTGAAAACGTTGCGTCCCCTTCGTCTAGTGGCCTAGGACTCCGCCCTTTCACGGCGGCAACAGGGGTTCGAACCCCCTAGGGGACGCCAATTTCAAAGCTATGGCAGCGTAGGTTCCGGGTTAAAAACCCGGACTCAGTAATGTTGCTACTTGCTCTTCTTGTCTCCATGGCTTTTCTGATCTTTCATCACGAAAATGCCAACCCCCACGAAAAAACCGACCATCAGCACAACGGTTCCAATTCCAGCAATGACGACTGCGTCCATATACATGACGTCTTCTCCTGTAATTCATCAAAAGTACATCAAACTTGATAGAACTCAGGTTACGCCCTCCCAAAATCACCGGTATTGATCTGCATCAAGCACCTTTCACGCTTGCAATAATTGCGATAGTTACGTGTTTCCCGGTTTTGTGACTTCTACGACAGCGCAATTGCCATAAACTGCTGCTATAGTCCCCGGAAGTACTGAACTCTATTCACCTGATCTTCGTGTGGTGGCCACCAAAGTGCATGGCAGATTTTTCAAGGCCTCTGATGCGTTTTCGCTCAGCCTCTCCTCTCTCTTTTCGTCTGCTCGCCTGGATCCTCATGTTCAGCTCAGCGTTCACACTGCTTGCCTCCGGCATACAGATCTATGCTGACTACCAGAACGATCTTGAGGAAATTGACCAGCGCCTTGAAAGAATCGAATCCGGATCTGCCTCGAGCCTGGCTCGCAGCCTCTGGGCGCTTGACCAGCAATCGATTGAGACACAGTTAGAGGGAATTCTGGGTCTTCCAGACATTGACCACCTGCGCTTACGGATTGAACCCGATTCCGAACTGGTCATGGGGCAATTGCCTGAAAGCTCGGACGTCCTGACTCACAGCTTTCCGCTGGTTCATGAAAGCCGGGAGAACCAGCCATTGGGTGAGCTGACCATCACCGCCAATGTCAATCACCTGTACACCGACCTTCGCCGTCGGGTCGGATTTATCATTGGCACTCAGTTTCTCACGGTCTTTATCGTAGCAATCCTCAGCCTGTGGATCTTCCGGTACCTGGTTACCCGCCACCTGACCGCCATGGCGGACTATACACGCGATCTGTCGCTGCAAAACCTGTCGCAGCCTCTGACTCTGGACCGCCCGGATACGCCGGGCAACCGGCGGGATGAGCTAGGTTTGGTAACAGACGCTATCAACGAAATGCGTGAACGGCTTAATGAAGATGTGGAACGCCGTGAGCGGGACGCGACTGACATTCTCAAGTTCTCCAAAGCGATCGAGCAGAGCCCTTCATCCGTCCTGATCTGCGACAGACATTGGCAGATTGAGTACGCCAACCGGAAATTCAGTCAACTGACCGGCCACAAACCTGAAGCCATTGTGGGCAGGCACC
>JAVLAV010000008.1:0-55486 GCA_031580735.1 Marinobacter sp. | reverse complement strand
CTCAAAGGGGTGCGACTTCTCCATGATATGGCCGCGGGAGTTCACATAACGGAACGGTATTTCTTCCTCACCCGACCCGTGCAGCAGGATGTTCCGGAAATCCTCCGGCAGGTCTTCCCAGGGCGTTTCCAGGTCCATGTCGTAATAATCGGCAACGCTGTTAACCAGCTGGAAATAGTAGACGGCTCGACGGTCCCAGCCTTTGATGGCGCCTGCGGCCAGGGTCGCTTCCGGATTCTGTATGATTTTTTCCGGGTCGAAGAACTGGCGGACGCCCAGGCCATCACAGGTAGGGCAGGCGCCGGCCGGGTTGTTGAAGGAAAACAGGCGTGGTTCCAGCTCGCTCAGGGAATAGCCACACTGGGTGCAGGCGTAGCGCGACGATAGAGTGTGCTCCTCGCCTTCGCCGGTCATGGGGGCAACCAGGGCGATGCCATCGGTCATTTCCAGGGCGGTTTCAAAACTTTCGGCCAGGCGCTGTTCCAGGCCTTCTTTTACCTTGAAGCGGTCAACCACTACATCGATCTGATGCTTCCGTTTTTTATCGAGCGTCGGGATGTCGTCAATATCATACACCGTGCCGTCCACTCGCAGGCGGATAAAGCCCTGGCTGCGCATGGTGTCGATGACCTGAAGGTGCTCGCCCTTGCGGTCCCGGATAACCGGGGCCAGGATCATCAACTTGCTGCCTTCGGGCATGGCGAGTACCTGATCCACCATCTGGCTGACCGTCTGCGCCTCCAGTGGCTGGCCGTGCTCCGGGCAGCGGGGCTCGCCGGCGCGGGCAAACAGCAGGCGCAGATAGTCGTAAATCTCGGTAATGGTGCCAACGGTGGATCGAGGGTTGTGGGAGGTCGACTTCTGCTCGATAGAAATGGCCGGCGACAAGCCTTCAATGTGATCCACATCCGGCTTTTCCATCATAGACAGGAATTGCCGGGCGTAGGTGGACAGGGATTCCACGTACCGGCGCTGGCCTTCGGCATACAGCGTATCAAACGCCAGGGATGATTTGCCGGAACCGGACAGGCCAGTCACCACAATAAGCTTGTCCCTTGGCATATCCAGGTCGAAATTTTTCAGGTTGTGGGTGCGGGCACCCTTGATCTGGATATGGTCCATAAAACCTCGCTTGGATAAAAACGGTAATTGTATCGTGTTCGGCCGGTGTCGGCGAAACCGATGTTGTCTGTTCTGGCTATGGCCGGGGAGGAGTCCCGAACGCCGGACGCTTCTGATACAATGCGCGACCGCTTCACTCACTCATTCCGGCACGGGGCAAGATGAACGCGCTTGAAAAACGCTCAGTAACAGCGCTCGCTTCGGTATACGCAATGCGTATGCTCGGCCTGTTTATGGTAATGCCGGTATTTGTGCTGCTTGGCAGTGACCTGCAGGGCGCCACGCCGTTGCTGATTGGTCTGGCTATCGGTGCTTATGGCCTCAGCCAGGCTTTGCTGCAGGTACCGTTCGGATTGCTGTCAGACCGGGTGGGCCGCAAGCGGATGATCTACATCGGCCTTGTGCTGTTTGCTGCGGGCAGTTTGCTGGCTGCAGCTACCGACTCCATATACGTAGTTATCGCCGGACGGATTCTTCAGGGCTCCGGGGCGATTGCCAGCGTGCTGATGGCATTGCTCAGTGACCTGACCCGGGAAGAGCATCGTACCAAGGCGATGGCCACCGTCGGTATTTCCATTGGTTTGTCGTTTTCCGTGTCGCTGGTGCTCGGGCCGATGCTCGGTGCTATCTGGGGCTTGTCCGGCATCTTTTATGTCACCGGCGTCCTGGCGCTGGTTGCTCTGGTGGTGGTCGCCAAAGTGGTGCCCACGCCACACGATCACAAAACCAGTGCCGACACGCATCCTGCCCGGGAAATGCTTGGCCAGGTGCTCAGGGATGGCCGCTTGCTGCGCCTGGATTTCGGCATTTTTGCGCTACACTTTGTGCTTACGGCCTTGTTCCTGGTTTTTCCGACCATGTTGCAGGACAACCTGGGCCTGGCCGCCACCTCACACTGGTGGTTCTACCTGACGGTAATGCTCACATCTTTCTTCGCCATGGTGCCTTTTATCATCATCGGTGAGAAAAAACGGAAAATGAAGCCGGTGCTTTGTGGCGCTATTGCCTTGCTGGCCATTTCCACCATGAGCCTGACCGGGGTCGAGACAAGTCTGTGGGCTGCCTGGGGTGTGTTGTTCCTGTTTTTCATGGCTTTCAATCTGCTTGAAGCCAGCCTGCCTTCATTGATCAGCAAAGAAGCGCCGGCAGCTAGCAAGGGCACGGCCATGGGCGTGTATTCCACCTCTCAGTTCTCCGGGGCATTTCTGGGTGGTGCGCTGGGCGGGTTGTTGTTGCAGTCGGCTGGCCTGGAAGGCGTGCTCTGGTTAATGGCAGCGAGCCTTGTGGTCTGGTTGCTGGTTGCACTGACCATGCCGGCCCCGATGTATACCTCCAGTCTGACGGTTCAGCTACAAAGCGTGCTGTCCACCAGTTTTGACGATATGGACCAGCACCTGCGAGATCTGCCCGGCGTGAAGGACGTGGTGATTGTTGAAGATGCTTCTGTGGCGTACCTGAAAATTGACCGGCAACATTTTAACGAAGATCAGCTTGCCCACCTGGAATTTGTGCGGCAGGGCAATAACACTTAAACTCAGAATGCGTGCATGGACAGCAGGCATTTGGCAAAAAATATCAGGAGCAGAAAATGGCACGAGGCGTAAACAAGGTAATTCTCATCGGCAATCTGGGGCAGGATCCGGAAACCCGCTACACCCCGAACGGGAACGCGGTTGTGAATCTCAATCTCGCTACCGATGAAAGCTACAAGGATCGTCAATCGGGGCAGTTGGTGCCGAAAACCGAATGGCACCGCATTGTCATGTTCGGCAAGATTGCTGAAATCGCGGGCCAGTATCTGCGCAAGGGCTCAAAAGTTTATATTGAAGGTAAACTGCAAACCCGTAAATGGCAGGGGCAGGACGGCCAGGACCGTTACACCACCGAAGTGGTGGTTGATATCAACGGCCAGATGCAAATGCTGGACAGCCGTGGTGGCAGTGAAGGTGGTATGAATCAGGGCCAGCCGCAGGGGCGTCCGCAGAACCAGCAATACAATCAGCCGGCGCAGCAACAAGGCCAGCAGCCCCAGTCTGGTGGCTATGCAGGAGGCCAGCAGGGTCAGCAACAAGGCGGCAGCATGCCGGAACCGGTTGACGATTTCGACGACGATATTCCCTTCTAGGAAGCTCGTCATCAGCTGCTCTCAAAAGCCCGTGCTTTGCGCGGGCTTTTTTGTAACGGCTGTGCAAAATTCTGTGAAATCCGTCATGAAACGTAGAGTTGGGCAGAGTATTTAAACTATCATGTAAGCTCATGTAAAAACTGGCGGATTTTTAAACACTGCCCACTTCGTTTTGTCCGGTCACAGAACCCACAAAAGCCCAAGGAAGTCATGGCCCTGATCTCTGGTATCAAGCCCATACAACGATTGTTCCGACGTGGTTCGTCTGTGCCCCGTTTATGTCTGGAAGTGCGGCCCGACGGTATTGCCTGGGCCGCGTCTCCGGGTACCGCCACTCAGAAGACCGGATTTGCCGAATGTCTTCCCGCCAGGCGCAAGCAAACCCTTGATGAGCTTGTTTCTGCTCATGGCTGGGAGGATGCACCCACCGTTCTGGTTCTGCCGATTGATCAATATCAGGTATTTCAGGTGGAACGGCCCGAAGGCGTGGATGATGCCGAGCTGGCGGATGCGTTGAAATGGAAACTCAAGGATTTTCTGGATTTCAGCCCCACCGAAGCCGTTTCCGACGTTTTCGCTTTCCCGGAAGATGCCACCCGCGGCCGTGGCCCCCTGGTAAACCTCGTAGCGGCGCGCAAGTCTCTGGTTCAGGAACTCGTTAACCTGGTTAACGACGCCGGCCTTAAACTTCAGAAGATTGATATTGCCGAACTGGCGTTACGCAATTTCGCCGCCGGGCTTGATGTCGGTAGTGTTGGCATGGCGGTGGTTCACCTGCGGGATCGTTACGGCCAGATGGTGGTTTGCCGGGGAGAAACCCTGTACCTGTCGCGTCGTTTGGAGTTGTCCTATGACGACCTTCAGGATGCCTCCAAACAGGAAGAGGCCGTGCAGTCGCTGGCGCTGGAAATGCAGCGTTCCATGGATTACTTCGAAAGCCAGTTGGGGCAGGCTCCGCCCTCCAGTATCCGTCTGGTGGCGCGGGACTCGGTATTGCCGCTTACCTCCATGCTGGGTTCTTATATGGCCGTGGGCATTGAAGCGCCAGACTGGTCCGTGTTTGCCATGAATGAAGATCTGGATTCGCGCTGTCTGCCGGCCTGGAGTGCCGGTCTGAACTTCTCTTCCGGGAGGCGTAACGCATGAGGCAGCAGGTTAACCTCTATACCGCCGAACTGCGCCCCCGCAAACAGCACCTTACTGCCCGTTCTGCATTGTTGCTTGCCGCATTGGTTTTTGTGGTTGTATTGGCGTTCATGGCATTTGGCCAGTGGCAGAATCAGCAGCTGGAGCAGCGAGCCAGCCAGATCGAACGACAAAACAGCCAGTTACAGCAGGCGGTCGATGCCATGGCAGCTCAAGTTGAAGCCCGTAAACCCGATCCTGAACTGGAAAAGGCGCTGGAGCGGGTCACGCAAACCATTTCCCGCCGGCAGCGCTTGCTGGAGCGGGTAGATAGCCTGGCCAACAGCAACCACTCCGGCTTTTCCAGCCGTATGTCGGCACTGGCCCGGCAGATTCCCGAAGAGCTCTGGCTGACTACCGTCACTCTTGAATCCCTGCCTGCCCGGCTTGGCCTGAAGGGCCGCACCCGGGCGCCTGAGCGTGTGCCATTGTATCTGGAGCAGTTGGGCGAGGAGCCCATCTTCGCCGGGCAGACGTTCCGTGATTTCCAACTGAACCGGCCGGATGAAAGCGATGAAGCGGCCGGTGACTGGGTGGAATTCCGCGTTGCCACCGAACCGGGCGGGGAGGCTGCCAATGAATAAGCTCCAGCAAGGATTCGAAACCGGTTCTGCCTGGTACAACGACCGCCCGGTGCGTGAACGCGCATTGATTGCCGTGACAACCTGTGTGCTGTTGTTTGTGATTGGCTGGGAGTTGCTGGTGGCTCCGGTGTTGGCCGAAAAGCAGCAGCTGGACAATCGCATTCAGACGCTGTCGTCTACCCGCGATAGTCTGCTGAGTGAACAACAAACACTGGACAGCCAACTGGCAAATGACCCATCCGCAGAGTTGCGCGAGCGTCTGCAGGTTCGCAAGGACCGCCTGGCGCGCCTCGACCAGCAAATCAGCGAAACCACCGGCCAGTTGATCGCCCCACGTGATATGGTCGCCCTGCTCAGAAACATGCTGGCGGCACAGCAGGAGCTGAGTCTGGAATCATTGGTGTTGCGTACGCCCGAGCCAGTTTATGAAGGCGATCCACAGAGCGACGCGGAAGATAACGAAAATGGGAATAAGCCCGAGCCACTGCTTTATGCTCACGACGTAGAACTTACGGTTTCCGGGGGCTATCTGGATGTGCTCAATTATCTGGAAACACTGGAAACCATGGATGACCGCCTGGGCTGGTTGCGATTGAGCTATGAGGCAGGCGCCTGGCCGGAAGGCAAGGCCAGTATCCGGGTCAGAACCCTGAGCCTCGAAGCCGCCTGGCTGGGAGTGTGATGTGTTTATAAAACGCTGCGTTTCAAGCTTGCTGGCGGCGGCCCTGATGACCAGTGCCTCTGCCTGGGCCTTGCAGGATCCTACCCGGCCTCCTGACGCCAGGGCGCCGGATAAGCAGACTGCGCCGGTCAGGAATCTGGAGCTGGGTTCCATCCTGCTGGGCAGCGAACGGCGTATTGCCATTATTGAAGGCGTGGCCCTGCAGGAAGGGGAAAGCCACAATGGCATTCTGGTACAGCGCATCTACCGGGACAAGGTGGAAATTATGGACCAGGGCCGGTTCAGGGTGCTTTACCCTGAAACCCTCCCGCAGGTGCGGAGAAGCCAATGAGAGACAAACGGACCATGATGACAACATTCAGACCTCTGGTAGCTGTATTGCTCGGGCTTTCCCTGGCCGCTTGCAGCAACAATCCGATGATGCGAACCACCGCTGCCACCTCTACCGATGTGGCCGACCAGATTGACAAGGCGATGGAGGAAGCTGAGCGGCAGGCGCGGGTTGAAAGTGCTGAAGAGGCCCGCGATTCAGCGGCATCTGCAGATATCAGTAGTCAGTTGTTGCCATCTCTGGAGAACCGTAATCGTCAGGAAGAGCGCTTCGATGTAAATGCCTCTGGCATTCCCGCCGCCAGCTTTTTTGAGGCCCTGGTAGAAGGCACCCGCTACAACGTGGTGGTTCGCCCGGATGTTGATACCGCTATTAATCTTCGCCTGAACGATGTCACCGTTCCTGAAGTGATGGATATCGCGGCGGACCTTTACGGCCTGAATATTCGCAAAAACGGCCGACTGTATCGGGTGGGTACCGATGAAGTACAAACCCGTCTGTTCCCCATTGATTACCTGCATTTCAAACGCCGGGGTAACTCCGACACCCGGGTAAGTTCAGGGCAGGTGAGCAGCTCGCGAGGCGGCGGAAACTCCGACACAGGGGGTGACTCCGGCTCTGGCGAGTCGCGTAATCTGGTGGGCACCGCCATCTCGACAGAGACCGAGTCTGACTTCTGGCAGGATATTAGCCGTTCACTGGAAATGATCGTCTCGGGGGACGAGGGCCAGGTAGTGGTGAATGCGGGAGCCGGTCTGGTAATGGTGCGTGCCGACTCCGCCAGGCTGGACATTGTAGAAGACTATTTGCGTCGCACTGAGCTGATCATGCAGCGACAGGTGGTACTGGAAGCAAAAATTCTGGAAGTGGCACTCAATGAAAGCTACCAGCAGGGCATTAGCTGGTCAGAGGTACAGACAAGGTCTGATGGTACAACCCGGCTGGGCGGAAATCTGGCTGCTCAGGCAATCCGCGCCGGTGATATAGGTGGCCTGTTCTCGGCAACCATTACCGAAGGCAACTTCGGCGCAGTGATAGAACTGCTTGGTAAACAGGGCAACGTTCAGATTCTCTCCAGCCCACGAATTTCCACCACCAATAATCAAAAAGCGGTGATCAAAGTTGGTACTGATGAGTTCTTCGTAACCGATATCGATTTTGATGACGACAGCACCGCCGGCACTACCACGGAAAGTACGTCAACCTCTGTTGAACTGACACCGTTTTTCTCCGGCATATCGCTGGATGTAACGCCACAGATCTCCGAGGAAGGCACCATTACCCTGCATGTGCATCCGGCGGTCAGCGAAGTGGAGGATCAGCAAAAACTCATTACCGTTGGTGAACGGGATGTTACCTTGCCGCTGGCCCGTAGCACCGTGCGCGAAACCGACAGCGTGATTCGCGCCGAAAGCGGCCAGATTGTAGTGATCGGTGGTCTTATCCAGAATCGCAGTGAAGATAGCAACTCAGCTGTGCCCTTTTTCAGCGACATCCCGCTGGTGGGCGAATTGTTCAAGCAGCGTAACTTCCAGAGCCGCAAAAGTGAGCTGGTGATTCTGCTGCGTCCGATCGTGGCTGATCCCGCCCGGATGCAGGCGGACGTGCAAGCCAGCCGTGAACGCATGGGTGTGCTGCGTGAGTTGCTGAACTCCACAGAATCGGTAACGCCTCAACCAGAGACTGCCCCACGCTGATGTACGAGAGCCATTTCGGGCTGCAGGAAGCGCCCTTCGCATTGACGCCCAACACTCGCTATTTCCTGCGGGCACCCAGCCACTCTGAATCTCTGGAGTTGCTGCTGGTAGCGCTGCGTCAGCGCGAAGGTTTTATCAAAGTGACCGGCGAAGTGGGCACCGGCAAAACCCTGTTGTGCCGCCTGCTACTCAACGAACTGGACAAGGAAGCCTGCACGGCTTACATACCGAACCCGCACCTGCCTCCGGAAACGCTCTACGAAGCCGTAGCCGAGGAACTGGGCGTGGATGTGGCGCGTTGCGCGAATACGCACCAGACCATCAAGGCCCTGAACCAGCGGCTGATTAAACTGGCGATGGACCAGAAACCCGTGGTGCTGGTGATCGACGAAGCCCAGGCCATGCCCGAAAAAACCATTGAAGCCCTGCGCCTGCTCACCAACCTGGAAACCGAAAGCACCCGCTTGCTGCAAGTTGTGCTCTTCGGCCAGCCCGAACTGGATGTGGCCCTGAGCAAACCCAGCCTGCGCCAGTTGCGCCAACGCATCACTTTCCAGACCCGGCTGGCGCCTCTGAACAAAGACTCCGTGGGCCAGTATCTTCGCCATCGCCTGACTCAGGCCGGCTATAACGGCGCGGATCTGTTCGCGCCGTCGGCAGTGAAAGTGATCTGGAAAGCCTCTGGCGGTATTCCCCGGTTGATCAACGTATTGGCCCATAAATCCCTGCTGGCGGCCTGGGGGCGGGGCGATGGCCGCGTTGCCCGAAAACACGCGCTGCAAGCCGTGCGTGATACCGAAAGTGCCCGCTCGGTTGGCTTTATGGGAGGCTGGCTATGAGCTTGCTGAACGACGCCCTGAAAGCCGCCGAACAGCGCCAGAACCGACCACAGATCAGTAGCGCCTATACCGGCCAGGCGCAGGCTCAGCCGGCAACCCGTTCAAGACTTCCCCTGGTGTTGTTTCTGCTGGTGATCGTTATTGCCGCTGGTGGTGGCGTCTGGTGGTGGCTGACGGGCCAGCACACAAGCGAAACCCAGGAAGAACCCGTGCCACCGGTTGCCGAAACCTCCGAACCGGAGCCCGCAGAACCGCCGGAGCCACAGTCGGTGATAGCTGAGCCTGAACCTGTTACGCCAGTGGCTGAAGTTATTGAGCCTGACGAGCCTGAACCGGAACCTGCAGCAACAAGTGCCAAGCCTGAGACGCCTGCTGAGCCGTCACCAGAGGCGGAACCAGAACCCCGGGTAGCCACACAAGAGCCTCAGGCAGAAGAACCAGCCCAGCCCGAGCCTGTGGCCCAAAAAACAG
Organism: Marinobacter sp.; assembly: GCA_031580735.1. Lineage (GTDB taxonomy): Bacteria > Pseudomonadota > Gammaproteobacteria > Pseudomonadales > Oleiphilaceae > Marinobacter. The sequence continues at coordinate 46,450 of JAVLAV010000008.1, read as the reverse complement.
AAGCTCCAATAGACACCGCTTCAGAAGAACCGGAAGAGCCCAAGCCGGAAGCCTCAACAGCAGCGGTGAAGCTGCAACGGGAAACTCCGGAAGCCATTGATCGGAGAACCAGCCGGGAACTGGAAGAGTGGCTGGCCAGTGGTCGCACCACCGAAGCCGAACAACGGTTGACCGCGATCACTGCCAACCAGCCGGCCCCGGAAAGCCGGGAAGCCTTCGCCCGGGAAATGCTGGTCCAACAAATGCCCGCCAGGGCACTGGAATGGTTGCCGGAAAATCTGACCAAAGACCATGCCGGCTTGCGGCTGCTGAGGGCCCGTGCCCAGCTCGAACAGGGTAATCTGAACCTGGCAGTGGCCACCCTGAGCAGTCAGGTGCCGCCGGTTGAGGATGGTGTGGAATATCGCATCACCCTGGCAACCCTGCTGCAACAGGCCGGGAAGACCGACGAATCCGCCGGCCACTGGTCAGAACTGATTGAATATGATGACAACCAGCCCACCTGGTGGCTGGGGCTGGCCATGGCGCTGGATGCGGGTGGGCGAGCCAACAGCGCGGTACGCGCCTACGCTCAGGCCGTCACCATGCCGGGATTGTCGGATAACCTGGTCAACTACGCCAAACAACGCTTGCAAGCATTACAGGCAGGATCATGAGCACGGAACCGAAGAAAAAAATCCGGATCGGTGACCTTCTGGTCCAGGAAGATGTCATCACCGAAGACCAGTTGATGACCGCGCTGCGAGAGCAGAAAAACACCGGGCGGAAGCTTGGCCGAACACTGGTGGAAATGGGGTATGTCGAAGAAGACACCCTGCTTAACATTCTCTCGCGCCAGCTGAAAGTTCCTTTCGTGCAGCTACGCCATTACCAGTTCAACAATGAACTGGTGAAAAAGCTGCCGGAAGCCATGGCCCGCCGGTTCCGCGCCATCGTGCTGGCCCAGCAGGGTGAAGAGCTGCTGGTAGGCATGGCCGATCCACTGGATCTTGTGGCTTACGACGAACTGGTACGAGTGCTCAAGCACCCGGTCAAGCAGGCCGTGGTGCGCGAAAGTGAATTGCTCAACACCCTGGATCTGGTCTACCGCCGCACCGATGAAATCGCCTCGCTGGCGGAAGAACTGGAAGACGAGCTGGGCGACGATGCTTTCGATCTGGCCAACTTGTCTGCCGAATCGGAAAGCGCCGATGCGCCGGTGGTCAAACTGCTGCAAACCCTGTTTGAAGACGCCATTCAGGCCAGAAGTTCCGACATTCACATAGAGCCGGACGAAACGGTCGTGCGCATCCGGCAACGGATAGACGGCGTGCTTCAGGAACAGGTAATGAAAGAAAAGCGCGTAAATTCCGCGCTGGTTCTGCGCCTGAAACTGATGGCAGGCCTGAATATCTCGGAAAAACGCCTGCCCCAGGATGGCCGCTTCAACGTGCGGGTGAAAGGCAAAAGCATCGACGTGCGGGTGTCCACCATGCCGGTTCAGCATGGCGAATCGGTGGTCATGCGTTTGCTTGACCAAAGCCAGGGCACCCTGAATCTCGACAGTACCGGCATGCCACCGGAATTGCTGGAACGTTTCCGCAAGCTGATCAAACGCCCCCACGGCATGATCCTGGTTACCGGCCCCACGGGTAGCGGTAAAACCACCACGCTTTACGGCGCATTAACCGAACTGAACAAGCCGGAGGTGAAAATCATCACCGCCGAAGACCCGGTGGAATACCGCCTGCCGCGTATTACCCAGGTTCAGGTCAACCCGAAAATTGGCCTGGAATTCGCCAGCGTCCTGCGCTCCGCTCTGCGCCAGGATCCAGACATCATCCTGGTGGGTGAGATGCGTGACCATGAAACCGTGGAAATCGGCCTGCGCGCGGCCATGACCGGTCATTTGGTACTTTCCACCCTGCACACCAACGACTCCATCAGCAGCGCCATGCGCCTGATCGATATGGGCGCCGAGCCTTTCCTTGTGGCCAGTTCCCTGTTGGGCGTGGTGGCCCAGCGCCTGGTGCGCCGGGTATGCGATAACTGCAAAGAAGCCTATGAGCCCACGGACCAGGAACTGACCTGGCTGCGCTCGTTCGACCTGGATCAACTGGATATCGAAGCCGGTTTTGTGCAAGGCCGGGGCTGTTACCAGTGCAGTAATACGGGCTATAAAGGCCGGGTGGGTGTCTATGAAATGCTGGAGATGAATGAAGAGATGCTCGACGCTCTGCGCCGGAAAGACGTCTCCGATTTTACCCGGGCTGCGCGTAAAAGCCCTCTGTTCCGCCCGCTTGGCCAGTGCGCCATGGATTATGCGCTGCAGGGCGTAACCTCACTGCAGGAAGTCAGCCGCGTGGCGGCCACTGCAGAAGTCGGTGTAGACCTGGAAGTGGATGACCTGGGCCGGGACGCCATAGGAGTTGATGACTGATGCAGTTCAGCTACCGGGGTAAAGACAGCCGGGGGGCTGTCCAGCAGGGTTCACTCAAGGCTGCCACCCAGGAAGCGGCTGCCAGTGAGCTGATGCGCCGTGGTATAACACCGCTCATCATCAAGGAAGCGCAGCAACAGCAATCCGTGACTGCAAAGCTCAACAACCTGCCTTTGTTCCAGAAAAATATCACTCTGGATGAGCTGATTGTCTTCTGTCGGCAAATGCACGCACTTACCAAAGCCGGCATTCCATTGATTCGCACCATGCGCGGGCTGGCGGAAACGTCCCGCTCGCAAAAACTGGCAGAGGTGCTTGAAGACATCACCAGCCGGCTGGAAGGCGGCACCACCATGGCCACGGCCATGCAGGCGCACCCAAAGGTGTTTTCAGACCTGTTTATCGCCATGATCCACGTGGGCGAGAACACTGGCATGATGGACGAATCCTTCAAACGCCTCTCGGAAATTCTGGAACTGGAGCGGGACACAAAACGTCGGGTAAAACAGGCCCTGCGCTACCCCACGTTCGTCGTCATTGCCCTGTTCGCCGCCCTGATGGTGGTGAACTTCCTGGTGATCCCCAAGTTTGCTTCCGTATTTAACAAACTGGGCGCGGACCTTCCGTTCCTCACCCAGGTACTGGTCGGCACCTCAAACTTCCTGCTTGGTTACTGGCACGTGATGCTGTTTGCCATGGCGGCCGCCGGCATCCTGATTCGTCAATGGAAAGAAACCGACAAAGGCCGGCGAATCTGGGATCGTTACAAGCTGAAAATGCCTATTATTGGTCCGCTGCTGGAACTGATTATGCTCAGCCGCTTCGCCCGCAATTTTGCCACCATGCTTAGTGCTGGTATGCCGGTCACCAGCGCTCTGAGTGTTGTCGCAGATGCCACCGACAATGCCTGGATCGCTGACCACATCAGGGAAATGCGCTATGGCATCGAGCGGGGTGAGAGTCTGCTGCGCACAGCCCGCAACAGTGGCATGTTCACCCCATTGATTCTGCAGATGATTGCCGTCGGTGAAGAAACCGGTTCGGTGGACGAGATGCTCAACAACGTGGCGGATTTCTACGACGAAGACGTCGACTACGGCCTCAAACGCCTCGCGGAATCCATCGAACCAATATTGATCGTAGCCATGGGTGTGCTGGTACTCATTCTGGCGCTGGGCGTATTCCTGCCTATCTGGGACCTGGGCGCCGCCGCCATGGGCCGGGGCTAAAACGCCATGGCCAGCCGGATCGGCCGCATAGGCGCAGACAACCGAAGCCGATTCCAATGGGGACTGGCGACCTGCCTGTTGAGCATAGCGGTTCTGGTGTTGCTTAACTCCGTTGAACGGGTAGCAACCGATGCTGAAAAACAGGGTGTACAGCTCATGCTCAACCAGTTTCGCAGTGCGCTGGTGGTCAAAGGCGCGGAAGTGATGCTGGCCAACGGTAACCTGGAAGACTGGCAAGGCAGCAACCCCGCAGAATTGCTGGACCGCCTGCCGCCAAACTGGCTGGGCGACTGCCCCGAGGCAGATTCAGGCAAAGACTTGGAAGAAGGCACCTGGTGCTTCGAAAAGGACCGAGGCCTGTTGGTATTCACCCCGAACTGGGCGAGCTTTTCGCCGCTGGGTGCAAAAGGCAAAGAAACTTCGGAGCCTCTGGCGTGGCGGGTAGAGCCGGAGTACGCCACCACAAAAACAGGCAGCCAGCGCCGGGCAATTGGGCTTAAATTGACGCGTGTAAAATCTAGTCAAAATAACCGCAGTGCCGGTAGGGGATAACCGGCAAGTGTGACACAATTCACAGAATAGAAAGCCGAAGGAGCTGTAATGAACACAAAACAAAGGAACCGGGGTTTCACCCTGATTGAGCTCGTGGTGGTTATCGCCATCCTCGCTATTCTGGCGGCTTTTGCGTTGCCGCGGTTTGCGCAGCTTTCGGAGCAGGCGCATCGGTCAAACGTTAAGGCAACGGCCGGAGCTCTTGCCGCTAGCGTTGCGTTGGTAAAAGCCCAGTGGGTAACTAACGGGTTTACCGCTGCCACCGACGATGTCGAAGGCTTTGGCGAGGATGACGTTGATGTGAGCGATGAGGGTTGGGCGGTATCAACCAATGGGGCCAACGTGCCGGGTAATGGAGCAGACGATGACCGGTGCGTTGATTTGTGGGACGCTCTTTTACAGTCTAATGCGCCCACAGTCGGCACCGCCGACACCAACGAATATGTTGCCAGTGCTGATGGAACCGCCTGCGAGTACACCTATCAGGAAGACGGTTTAGCAGGAGCGGATGCAAGACAAATTATATATGATGCTGACACCGGTGAAGTAACAACGAATAACGTTGATTAAAACTTTGAATTCAACTGTTTAGAGCGACGGAGTAACAAGATGCAAAACATGATTCCAAACAGGAAAGAAAAAGGTTTCACCCTGATCGAACTGGTCATGGTGATTGTAATTCTCGGCATTCTGGCGGCGTTTGCTTTGCCGAGGTTTGCAAATTTCGGTGAAGAAGCACGCGTAGCAACTATTAAGGGAGCTGCGGGGTCAGTTCGCTCTGCATCATCCATTGCTCACTCGCGTTGGCTAGCTGACGGCAACTCAACGGGCTCGACAACCACTGTCGAGCTTGAGCAGCAAACTATTGACATGAGTGCGAATGGTTATCCCCTGGCAGATGAAGATAGCGCGACGAATGGAGGTATTGGTACCGCAGCTCAGTTGAGTGATGAGTTCTCTATTACTCCAGGGGATCCCACAACAACTTCGACGATTGCTTTGGAGGATGCAGATGGCAATGCGATAGCTGATTGCGACTTCGAGTATGACGAATCAGATGGAAGTGTTTCGGGCGTCGATACGTCTGGTTGTTAATAATCTTTGCCAACTGCTGCACGATTGTTAGCTTGGGTGGGCCTATTGAGGGTTGATTTATTCAATATCAATTAGGGCTGAGTTGGGAGAAATGGTAAATGCGCAAGTGGACCCAAGAATGTTCGGGATTCACGCTAGTAGAGCTCGTCATGGTCATTATCCTGATCGGCGTGCTCTCCGCACTCGGCATCGGGCTGTTCACCAGAAGCTCCGCCTTCTCCCCCCTGCTGGCCACCCAGCAACTCCAATCCGCCACGCTGCTTGCCCAACAGGCGGCGCTGGCGGGTAAGTTGGAGTCTTCCGTTCTTGTTGATGATGCAGGTGATATCTCTTTTAAAGCTCAATACAAAGAGAATGAGAGCGACACCAACTTCACCACACTTCAGAATTTCTCCCTTGATCGAAATGACTTTTCTGTCACCGTTAACCCTCCAGGCAGAATTTACTTCAGTAAATTGGGGGCTCCGACAGACCGGAACAGTAGAACTGTTACTGTGTCAGGGGATAGCAGCAGCTTTGTGTTTTGCCTGAGCTCTCTTGGCGCCGTTTATCAGCGTCCACCATCAGGAGTTTGTGATGGTTAGATGCTTTACAACTCCTTCGTGCCAACAAGGTGCCACCCTGGTCGAGTTGATCATGACTATAGTGATCATCAGCGTTGCTATTGCCGGCGTTGTTGGTGCTTTTTCTCTGATGACCGGGCGAAGTGCGGACCCTCTGAACCAAAGCCGTGCTGTAGCACTTTCTCAGCTGTATATGGACGAGATCTTTGCCAAGAAATTTGCTGAAGGCTCACCGGTAGGTGGTGGTGCGGTCGACAGCAATGGAGACGCTGATTGCTCGGATCCGGGTGATGATGGTGAAAGCCGCTCCACGTTTAACGACGTGGATGACTACCATGGGCTTTTCGATGATCCACCACGGAATAGCGAAGAAGTTACTTTGGGCGGTTACAGCGGTTTTACCGTTTCGATCTCTGTGCAGTGTGATGGGAGTCAGTTTGGTTTTTCCGAGAACTACCAAGCCAAGCGAGTCGACATAACCATTGCTGATCCCTCTGGCAATAACTATGTATTCAGCGCCTACCGAGGGAACTTCTGATGCTTCGGCAGCGGGGCTTTACACTGGTAGAGCTAGTGATGGTGATTGTGCTTTTAGGCATTGTCGCTACTATTTCCACACAGTTTGTAAGCTTATCAGTCCGTGGTGCGATAGATCTCGGCGATCGCCAGCAACGGGCATTGCAGGGCGTGGTAATCAGTGAACAGGTTACGCGTGAAGTTCGCAATGCCTTCCCTTTGTCGGTCAGGGAAAGCGGCGAATGTCTGGAATGGTTGCCGATTCGGGGGGGCACAACCTACCAATCCCTTCCGGCGGGCTCAGGCGGTAATAAGGTAGAGATTCTGCCTTTCGGCCGGGAAATAAGTGCTGGCTCTCGTTTGATTGTTTATGGGTATGGTTCTTCTCAGGGCAGCTTGTATGAGTCTGGTGCCTCAGTGCCAAATCCGGGGCCGGTTTCTCCTCCAATTGAGCAGGTGGATCCTGGAGACGTTGAAATTGCCTTTGCTGACAGCGAAACACACCGTTTTCGCGAGCGCTCGCCTCAGAAACGAATTTATGCGGTAGGCAACGCTATCAGCGTTTGCCAAAAGCAGGATAACAATTCAACCAGATTGTACCGGTTTACAGACTACAAACCGGACACTTCAGGCCCACGGTCATTTGACTGGCTTTCTGCCAACGCTGACGATTCCGGTGTTATGAGTGCCAATATGGTGAAGAACAGCCTGATTTGGAAAGTTGTCCCCGCCTCATTGCAGCGTTCTGCAGTGGTGAATTTCGAGTTCGAACTCTTTGCTTCGGGCAGCGACGAAACGACCCACGTCAATCAGGAGGTGCACATCCGCAATGTACCTTGAACGCTCTCCCAAAAAACAAACTGGCGCTGGCCTGCCGATAGCACTGTTTATCGTCACTGTGTTATCACTGATCGTACTGGGCATGAGTCAGCTTCAGGAGAGCTCTGGGAATGCCATCAGTTTGCAGATTCAATCCCAGAGGGCGTTTTTTGCGGCAGAGAGCGGCGCACAGGTCGCGGTTTCACAGGTACTTGCCAGCGATAGTTGCAGTACTGTCTCGTCCGATATTAATTTTTCAGTATCTGGATTGTCCGCGTGTTCTGCTGAATTGAGTTGTGCCCCATTACCAACCCCGCCTTCCGGGGCAGCCAGCTCGCCGTTGCTTCTGGTTACCAGTGCCGGCCAGTGTGGCAGTGGGTTGGAGCAGGCTGAACGGATTGTGGAGGTTGTTGTCCGATGATTAATTCCACAAAGTTGCCAAGGGCAGGAACCTGGCTCTTTTTTGGGCTGGCCATGGCTCTGCTTCCAATAAAAGTGTTGGCGGAATGTTCGGCTGAGTACGTGGGGTTGGCAACAATCAATGAGCTCTCTGACAAGGAGCAGTTTATTGAGGTAAAGATTCTCAGCGCAACCATAGAGGATTCTATCTACTCCGACTGGTCGCTGGACTTTTGCTCGACCGATGGGAAGAACAATCCGACCGTGGAGTGCGCTTTTGATTTACCGCTTTCCGGGGCGGGTATTGATACCGACGGCGAGCCATGGCTGGTTCGCAGGGGGCTCGGGGACGCTGAAATCGACCTGGCGGGTCTGGATGTCAGGTTAAAGGATGACGAGGGGCGCACCATAGATTATGTCCGGGTAGGCCCTGGTGCTGGAGATCCTCGTGTGCCGGATCCAGGCTGTGACAGCGGGGATCTGCCGTACGACAACTATTTGCCTCTCGTCGGTGGCCAGGCGGGCCAATTTGCCCGTCGGATGCCTGACGGAACGGGTGACTGGTCAATGAGTACGGGCGCATCCGATGGGAAAAGCACTGATAGCGAAACCAACGATGGCGATTCAACGGGACCGGAAATAACAGTTGATGGCGATGGTGTGTTTGCAGGGAACGCATTAACGTTTGAGATTTCGCTGTCGGAACCCCTCAATTCGGATACTTCGATTACATTCTCGACGCGTAATGATACCGCTGAAGCGCCGGGGGATTACCAACCATACACCGATCAAACGCTAACTATTCCTGCAAACTCCACCACCGCGACAGTGAGTATTGCGACCGTTGAAGATGGTGATCGCAATGTGGAGCGGATGTTTTTGGAACTCAGTTCCAGCAGTGAAGGCTACATCGCTGAGGGCGTTGCGATTGGTGAGATCTGGCCGAATGCATTGGGCTTGTGGCGTTTTGAGCAGGATGCCACCGACAGTTCTGGCAATGGCCTTGATGGGGATGTGAGCCTATGGTTTGGTTACGAAGATCGTGATCCTGCTCGTGGCGGGAATCCCGGGACATGCTTCTACGGTGAGCTACCAAATGACATTTTCGAATATGGCCGGTTCAGTGTTGCCGACAATGACCTCCTTGATTTGTCAGAAGCCCTCACCGTGACAGCCTGGGTGCGCAGGGATGAGAGTGGAAGCGGCTATGTATTGTCTAAAGGTGGCAACTATCAGTGGATTGCTGATAGCGATGGCCGTTTGTTCTGGAGTTGGGATGGAGGCAGTCTGGTAACCGCTCCTGACACCCTGGCGCGTGGACAGTGGGTCCATGTTGCCGTGACTTATCGGAGTGGGGAACAGATTCTCTACATCAATGGCCAAGTAGAGGATACAGGAACGTACACGGGATCACTCACTGTCAATACGGATGATCTGACCGTCGGGCGTGAATCTTTCGGGGATGTATGGGGTACAAGCAGCCGTTTTGATGGCGCCATAGACGAACTGCATATCTATGGCGATGCTCTGTCTCAGGCAGCCATTTCCCGCATCTACGGTCTAACATACCCCTGTGGCCAAACGCCGGTATTAAGCTATTTCCAGTTGGAGATCCCCGCTTCTGCCAGTGTTTGTACACCGATCACTGCAACCCTTACTGCATACGATACAACTGACAGCGTGATGACCGGTTATGAAGGCGAAGTGAATTTATCTACGTCATCCGGTCACGGCCGCTGGAATAACGGCACTGGAGCCGGAGTACTCAGCCCAGCGCCGGATACGTCTGATGATGGCGCGGCTTCCTACCAATTTGATCAAGCCGACGCTGGGGAGGTGGATCTGGTGTTTTCCAATACCCACGCGGACCAGCTAACCATTACAGCCTGGGATCAGGCCGCCGGGGTCAGTGTAACCAGTAATCCTGTTGAATTCGTCGAGAACGCTCTCTTTATTGAAAACAACGATACTCTAGGCGACGACTTGATCGCCGGCCGCACCCACTCCTATCAGGTCAGCATGTTGAAACGCGACGCCGATAGCCAGGAATGCGGGGTTGCCACTGACTATGATGGTATCCACGGCTTAAAAGCCTGGTTGGAGCGCTCGGCGGAAGACCCCGGCGGGCAAGCCCCAAAACTGGACTCGTCGGAAGCTTCATTAACAACGCCCAGCACACAACCTGCGAATAACAATTTCACGGTAAATTTTGATGCAGGCACCGGAGGTTTCACGTTAACCCCGCCGGATGTAGGTCGTTATACGCTGAATCTGCTGGATGATACCAGTGGGTTCGCTCAGGACCTTAACGGTGATCCCCTCCCCATTATTTCTGCTTCTGCCAACGCACCCTGGACGGCTCGCCCTTTTGCCATTTCTGTGGAAGCGATGGGCAATCCAGGTGCGACGGATGCTTCCGGGCCCGTTTACCGGATTGCCGGGGAGGACTTCACCCTCCGAGTTGGTGGCCGAGTCTACGACAGCAATGACGACGGTGATGGCAATGGCATTGTGGATGCTGGCGCCAACCCTCTGGATAATGGCCTTGCTGCGTCTTTTGGTATTGAGGGAGAGACGGTCGTTCTTAGTCATCAACTTATAGCACCAGATCCGGCCAATGCGCCGGGCCAGTTATCTGGCCCCGAGCTCCAGGCGGCCGACTTCAGCAATGGGTTGGCAGAGAAGGCAGGCTTCCAGTTCGATGAGGTGGGTATTATCGATCTCTCCGGAGCGATTAAAGATGGCAACTACCTCGGGGCGGGGGGCACAAGAACGGATCGAATCCGCGGTGCCCGCAGGCCCGTTGGCCGATTCAGGCCAGCCTGGTTTGAAGTCTCAATTGACCCGGGCACGTTCAGCAGTGTCCCGTTGTCAACGGACAGGACCACCTGTGCAACAGCCCGCAACTGGGTATACACGGGTGAACCGTTCGGTTGGGAAGTGCCTGCGGAAATTAGTATTACCCCGAAAAACCTGAACGCTTCGACCGTTGAGAATTATGCTGGTACCCCCTTCCAGCTGATGGATCAGAATGATCTCCGTTTCGGTGCGTTCCCGGCATCTGATATCGGTACCAACGGGGTGGACGGGACGCCATTGCAACTTGAGGCTTCACTGTCCGCGGCTTCTCTGGGGGCAGGTACTGGCGGCACCCTGCTTTATACTTTCGCGACGGGGGACGAGTTTCGTTACCCGAAGTCACTGAATACTCGTGTGCCCGGCTTTGCCCCCCAGCCGGTGATGACCATGGAGGACATCACCGATGACGACAGTGTCACGGTGGCGGATCCGGCAACAGACTTGCCAAGAGATTTCACGCCGACAGCGACATTTGAGATCCGTTATGGTCGCATAACACTGGAAAACAGCTATGGGCCAGAAGATAAAGAGTTGACGATACCCATGACCGCGGAGGTGTACGGCAGCGGAGGGTTTGAGCCTCATCTGGAGGAAAGCTGCTGGTTCTATAATTTGGCGGAAAATACCACGGTCAACTACGACAATTCGGTGCTTGATAGCACTCAGACTGAGGTGGTTGAGGTAACCGATACTGAGCTTACTTTGAGTGGTGCTCGCCCTCGGGTTTCTCCAAGCAACTACGATTACCGATTGCGGTTGTCGGCACCGGAGCAAGCTGAGAGCGCAGATGAGCAAGGCATTTACGTGGGGCTGGATGCCGGCAATGACTGGCTTAGAGACTATTGGGATGCGGACAATCCCAATGTGCGGGTTAACCCATACGCCTGGGCCACCTTCGGCGTCTACAGAGGCAACGACCGCATCATCTACTGGCAGGAAGTACTCAACTGAGGCCCGCGAGGCCTCAGTCCTCCTCCCCCTCCGGATGATCCAACCCCAACTCATTAATCTTCCGCGTCAGCGTATTCCGCCCCCAGCCCAGCAGTATTGAAGCATCGCGCCGGCGGCCGCCGGTGTGTTTCAGGGCGGTCTCGATCATGATCTTCTCGAACTCGGGCACGGCGGTGTCCAGGATGCCTTTCTTGCCGCGTTTCAGTTCCTGCTCGGCCCACTTTCTCAGGCCTTCCTGCCAGGTCTGGCCGATGGCGCTGGTTTCGTTGTCGGCCTGGTGGCGCAGTTCGGGGGGCAGGTCGTCTACCAGAATTTCCCGGCCACTGGCCATCACCGTCAGCCAGCGGCAGATGTTTTCCAGCTGGCGGACGTTGCCGGGCCAGGGCAGGGTGGTCAGGTATTCTTCGGCTTCCGGGCGCAGTACCTTGGGTTCCACGGCCAGTTCCTTGGCGGCACGTTTGAGGAAGTGCTGCATCAGGCGGGGGATGTCTTCGCGGCGTTCGGCCAGTTTGGGCAGGTGCACGCGAATTACGTTCAGGCGGTGGAACAGGTCTTCCCGGAATTTTCCGTCTTCTACCTGTTTTTCCAGATCCTGGTGTGTGGCGGCAATAATGCGCACATCCACTTTGATCGGCGTGGTGCCACCCACGCGGTAAAACTCGCCATCGGCCAGCACGCGCAGCAGGCGGGTCTGGGTGTCGGCGGGCATGTCGCCGATCTCGTCCAGAAACAGGGTGCCGCTGTTGGCTTGTTCAAAGCGCCCCTGGCGGGCAGCTGCGGCGCCGGTGAAGGCGCCTTTTTCGTGGCCGAACAGTTCTGATTCAATCAGGTCTTTGGGGATGGCGGCCATGTTCAGGGCAATGAACGGCCCCCCGACCCGGGGGCTGTGGTTGTGCAGGGCCTGGGCCACCAGCTCTTTACCCGTGCCGCTTTCGCCGTTGATCAACACCGTGATGTTGGAATGGGAAAGCCGGCCAATGGCGCGAAATACTTCCTGCATGGCTGGCGCTTCGCCAATAATCTCGGCGTTGCGTTGGGTGTTCTCGGCCTTGGGTTCACTGGTGGCGCGTTTTTCGTGGGCGTGAGCCACGGCGCGTTTGGCCAGTGCCACGGCTTCGTCGACGTCGAACGGTTTGGGCAGGTATTCAAAGGCACCGGTCTGGTAGCTGGTTACCGCGCTGTCCAGATCGGAGTGGGCGGTCATGATAATCACCGGCACATCCCGGTGTTTTTCCACAATTTGCGATAGCAGGGTAATGCCATCCACTCCGGGCATGCGGATATCGCTGATGATGGCGTCCGGGCGTTCGTGTTCCAGGCGCATCATAATGTTTTCGCCGTTCTCGAACACCCGGGTTTGCATACCGGCCTGGGTGAGGGCGCGGTCCAGCACCCAGCGAATGCTTTGGTCGTCGTCAATAATCCAGACGTTTGCCGGTTGGGTCATTGGTGCTCCTCCAGAGGCAGGAAGATGATGAAGTCGGTTCTTCCAGGCTCACTCTCGCATTCCACCAGGCCATTATGCTGGCCGATGATGCTTTGGGTAATGGAAAGGCCCAGGCCGGTGCCCGAGGCGCGACCGCTGATCATCGGGTAGAAGATGTTCTGCAGCAGGTCGGCGGGAATGCCAGGGCCGTTGTCGATAATATCTACGCGGCACACCAGGCGATGGCGCCGGTGACCGATGGTGAACTGGCGCAATGCGCGGGTTCGAAAACAGAGGGTGGCTGGTTGCGCGGTGTTGTTCTCAAAAGCCGCTTCCATAGCGTTGCGGGAAATGTTCAGGAAAGCCTGGATCAGTTGCTCTTTGTCGCCGGAAAATTCAGGGATGCTGGGGTCGTAATCGCGTTTGAGCTGGATGCGGCCCTTGCTTTCGGCTTCAATCAGCGTGCGTACGCGCTCCAGCACTTCGTGGATGTTGGTGGCCGCTTTGGTGAGTGCTTTGTTCGGCCCCAGCATACGGTCGACCAGGCTGCGCAGGCGGTCGGCTTCATTAATGATCACCTTGGTATATTCGCGCTGGCCTTCTTCGGTCAGCTCCCGGTCGAGCAGTTGAGCAGCACCGCGTATGCCACCCAGCGGGTTTTTAATCTCATGGGCCATGCCCCGAACCAGAATGCGGCTGGTTTCCTGCTGGGAGATGATGTCTTCTTCCCGGCTGATTCGCATCAGCCGTTCCCGGGGCTGGATTTCCATCAATAGTTCGGCGTTGCCTGCGTTCAGAGGTGTAACCGAATAGTCCACCACCAGTCGTGAGCCGAAGAGCAGGAAGAGTTCGGCTTCACGCCGGGTGTAGGTCCGCCCATTCCGGGCAGCTTCGTAAAGGATCTCCAGGGCGCCTTCGGAATCCACCAGAACATCATTCAGTGGCAGGCCCTGGCTGCGGGTCAGGCTGGTTTTGAACAGACTTTCTGCTGCCGGGTTCAGGTAGCGGATGCTCAGGTCTTCGCCCAGCACCAGTACCGCCGTGGTCAGGCCGTCCAGAATGCTTTTATAGCCATGGTTGGTCAGGGCGGGTGAATGAGGCGACATAGCTGATTTCCGGTTTGGATGCATGTGTAACTTCCCGATTGTGCAACAGGCTGCAAAAAGCGAACCAGCTTTCGAACCTGGAAGGAAGCAATGAGCCAAGGGCGGGCAAACGTCGCCTGGCAGGGCAGGCTGGTGCTGTAGGTTGGTGCAGGACGCGTATTCAGGCGCTACAGACAGCCGGGGACTGCCCCTTAGCTGCCCAGAGTATGGCTTTATGCTGGTGCAAATGCACTATAGCAGTGCATTTTGGGGTGAGGGTTAGTTCTGTACCGAGGGACGATGCACGGTAAAGCTGATTGGCGAGCCCGTCTTCACCTGGACACCGTTATTGTCCACGATGTGAACGCGGGCTTCGTGAGTGCCCCGGTAGATATTTTCCACGGTGAGCTGGTTGGAGCGGGTCTGGCCCACGGGTTGGCCGTCGAGAGTCACTTCGTATTTGTGGTCATTCTGGAGCCCGGGGGAGCTCTGCACTTCAAAGGTTACGTTGCCGTTTCCGCTATGAAAGGCCTGATTGTTTTGGGGGTAGGTGAACGAAACGCTGTCATAGGCTGCGCCCTGTTCCGCTACCTGCTGTCTTAAAGCGTCGGTTTCCTGCACCGCTTCAGGCTTGGGCAGGGTAATGGTGGTGACGGGCTTTACCTTGACCGTTTCGCCGCCATCAATAGGTTCATCGGAGTAGGTGACGTTGCCGTATTGATCCACATGGCGGTAAACCTCGGCATGAGCGGTGGTGGCCAAAACCAGTAAACCAGTTGCGAGTGCGAGGGATGTTTTCATTCCGGTAACCTGTGTTGCAGTCCTTTCTACCGGATTATCGGTGCCGTGGGATGGCATTGCAACGGCTGGCAGGGGCGAGGTGGTTACATCTCGTTAAGAACAAAAAAGCCCCGCACGGGGCGGGGCTCTTGAATTGCAAATGCCTTGCACCGGTTTGGTGCGTGGGCATTTGCAGGGCAGTACTCTGCAGGATTGTCTCGGTAAGACAATCTTAGCAGGAGTAGTACAGCTCGAATTCCACCGGGTGGGTGGTCATGTTCAGCTGCTCTACTTCGCCTTCCTTGAGTTCGATGTAGCCGGCAATCATGTCCTCGGTGAACACGCCGCCGCGAGTCAGGAACTCGTGGTCGTCCTTCAGTGCTTCCAGTGCTTCCTGCAGGGTGGTGGCTACCTGAGGAATGTTCAGGGCCTCTTCCTTCGGCAGGTCGTACAGATCCTTGTCCATGGCATCGCCCGGGTGGATCTTGTTCTGGATGCCGTCAAGGCCGGCCATCATCAGTGCCGCGAACGCCAGGTACGGGTTGGCGGAGGCATCCGGGAAGCGTACTTCCACGCGACGGCCTTTCGGGCTGTTCACGTACGGAATACGGATGGAAGCGGAACGGTTGCGGGCGGAGTAGGCCAGCATAACCGGAGCTTCAAAGCCCGGAACCAGACGCTTGTAGCTGTTGGTTGAAGCGTTGGTGAAGGCGTTGATAGCCTTGGAGTGCTTGATGATGCCGCCGATGTAGTGCAGCGCCATTTCGCTCAGGCCGGCATAGCCGTCACCAGCAAACAGGTTGTTGCCGTCTTTGTTCAGTGACATGTGTACGTGCATGCCAGAGCCGTTATCGCCAACAACCGGCTTGGGCATAAAGGTGGCAGTCTTGCCGTAGGCATGAGCCACGTTGTGCACGCAGTACTTCAGGATCTGGACTTCGTCAGCCTTGCGGGTCAGGGTGTTGGCGCCAACGCCGATTTCACACTGGCCGGCGGTGCCCACTTCGTGGTGGTGTACTTCAATTTCCAGGCCCATGGATTCCATGGCGGCACACATGGCGCCACGCAGGTCATGCAGGCTGTCTACCGGAGGAACCGGGAAGTAGCCGCCTTTAACGCCCGGGCGGTGGCCGATGTTGTTGCGGTCGAAGTCTTCGCCGGAAACCCAGGCGGCTTCTTCAGAGTGGATGTGGTACATCGCACCCTGCATGTCCACGTTCCATTTCACGGAATCGAATACGAAGAATTCCGGCTCCGGGCCGAACAGGGCGCCGTTGGCGATGCCGGTGGACTTCAGGTATTCCTCGGCACGCTTGGCAACCGAGCGCGGGTCACGCTCATAACCCTGCATGGTAGTCGGTTCTACGATATCGCAGGTGATGTTAATGGTGGTTTCTTCGGTGAACGGATCCAGCACGGAAGTTTCGTCGACCGGCATCAGGATCATGTCGGATTCGTTGATGCCTTTCCAGCCAGAGATGGAAGAACCGTCAAACATCTTGCCGTCAGCGAAGAAATCGTCGTCTACCTCGGTGGCAGGCAGTGTCACGTGCTGCTCTTTACCGCGGCTGTCGGTGAAGCGCAGGTCTACCCACTTAACTTCGTGTTCGTTGATCAGATCAATTGTCTTGGACATTGTGCATGCTCCGTTTGTATTTGCATGTTCGTTGTGCCGGATCGTTCAGAATAATGCTGAGGCCCGATCTTTTTACTGGTTTGAGCAGCTTACCAGAAGCTTTTCGCTCTTACCTGTCATATGCGGCTAATTGACGTACTGCAAGGCGCTTGCCAGTTTTACCGGATTGCGCCACAACGGCGCAACTGCAAGGCTTTGGTGCGGGCGATGGATTGTCCTGCTTTTGATTCAGGTCGGTTTTGCACAAGTATGGCGCACCAGCGTGGTGCGTTTTGCGGTTTATTGCATGATAACGGTGCGTGGTGATCCTTGGCTGGTCTGCTTCGCCTCGCGTAAAGAAATTCATATAACTGAAAGATTAAACCATGTACAATCTCGCACCCTCTATTTTCAAGCTAAAGCCTCCGCAGGCTGAGAGCACATTTTGAGTTCTGTGCCCGATCGCGTACAGCACTCTATTTTTAATGAAGTGAAATCTCATATATGTCGAATGATATCAGCAAGCTCAGAAACGTAGCCATTATCGCCCACGTAGACCACGGCAAGACCACTCTTGTCGATCAGTTGTTGCGCCAGTCCGGCACCCTCGAGCGCAAAGAGCTCGAAAGCGAGCGGGTGATGGACTCCAACGACCAGGAAAAGGAACGTGGTATTACCAT
Source organism: Marinobacter sp. (assembly GCA_031580735.1). Classification (GTDB taxonomy): domain Bacteria; phylum Pseudomonadota; class Gammaproteobacteria; order Pseudomonadales; family Oleiphilaceae; genus Marinobacter. The sequence goes on along the minus strand of JAVLAV010000008.1, from coordinate 29,462 downwards.
TCTCGCCAAGAATACGGCGCTGAAATGGCACGACTACGACATCAACATCGTCGACACCCCGGGTCACGCCGATTTCGGTGGTGAGGTTGAGCGGGTAATGAGCATGGTAGACAGTGTGCTGCTGGTGGTGGATTCCATCGATGGCCCCATGCCGCAGACACGCTTTGTTACCCAGAAAGCGTTTGATGCCGGCCTGCGACCGATTCTGGTTGTGAACAAGATTGACCGCCCGGGCGCACGTCCGGATTGGGTGGTAGATCAGGTGTTTGACCTGTTCGACAACCTCGGCGCCACAGAAGAGCAACTGGACTTCCCGATTGTTTTCGCCAGTGCCCTGAACGGCATTGCCGGTATGGAGCACGAAGAGCTGGACGACAACATGGACGCCGTATTCCAGGCGATTGTTGATCACGTTCCCGCGCCGGAAGTAGACCCGGACGGCCCGTTCCAGATGCAGATTTCCCAGCTGGACTACAACAGCTTCCTGGGTGTGATCGGCATTGGCCGTATCGCACGCGGTAAGGTGAAAACCAATACCCCGGTTACTGCCATCGATACTGACGGCAAGAAACGTAACGGCCGTATCCTCAAGATTATGGGCCACTCCGGCCTTCAGCGTGTGGAAGTGGACGAAGCCCAGGCTGGCGACATTATTTGTATCAGTGGCCTGGACGAACTGTTCATCTCCGACACCCTGTGTGACCAGAACAACGTAGAAGCGCTGCCGCCTCTGACCGTTGATGAGCCGACCGTATCCATGACCTTCCAGGTGAACGATTCACCGTTCGCTGGTAAAGAAGGCAAGTACGTGACCAGCCGGAACATCAAAGAGCGTCTGGAAAAAGAACTGCTGCACAACGTGGCACTGCGCGTGGAAGACGGCGAATCGGCAGACAAGTTCAAAGTCTCCGGTCGTGGCGAGCTGCACCTGTCGGTGCTGATTGAAAACATGCGTCGTGAAAACTTCGAGCTGGCTGTAGGTCGCCCGGAAGTGGTCATTCGCGAAATCGACGGCAAGAAGCAAGAGCCGTACGAAAACGTGATTGTCGACATCGAAGAGCAGCACCAGGGGCCGGTAATGGAGCAACTGGGTCTGCGCAAAGGCGACATGACCAACATGATCCCGGATGGCAAAGGCCGCATGCGCGTGGAATATGTGATCCCGGCCCGTGGTCTGATTGGCTTCCGTAACACCTTCCTGACCATGACCTCTGGCAGCGGCATCCTGACCTCGACGTTCAGTCATTACGGTCCGGTGAAAGAGGGTGCCATGGGCAGCCGTCAGAATGGCGTGCTGATCTCCATGGCCAAAGGTACGGCCATGACCTACTCGCTGGAAACCCTGCAGAGCCGTGGCAAGCTTTTCCTGGCACCGGGTGACGAAGTTTATGAAGGGCAGCTGTGTGGTATTCACAGTCGCGACAACGACATCGTGATCAACCCCACGAAAGCCAAGAAGCTGGACAACATGCGTGCTTCCGGTAAAGAGGAAGTGATCGCACTCGTTCCGCCCATCAAGCACACCCTGGAGCAGGCGCTCGAATTCATCGACGATGACGAGCTGGTGGAAGTAACACCCAAGTCCATCCGCCTGCGCAAGAAGTTGCTGACCGAGAACGAGCGTAAGCGCGCCAAGAAAAACTAAAGACGTTTTAGTCACGGAGTCCATGGACTCCGTGACTAAAAAACAAGTGTTGCGTCTGGGCTTGGCTAGTTATACACTCCGAAACGATTTGAATTCGCAACGCCGTGTAGAACTTGTCAGGAACTGAATGAAAGGACTGATCCAGCGCGTATCGCAAGCCAGTGTTGTGGTTGATGGCCAGCAGATTTCCGCTACCGGCCCAGGGCTTCTGTTGTTGCTTGGTGTTGAAAAGGACGATTCATTGAAAGAGGCAAAGGAACTATGCCGAAAGATTCTCTCTTACCGTATTTTTCCAGACGAGCAAGGCCGGATGAACGTTAACGTTCAGAGCTCCGGTGGCTCACTCCTCGTTGTTCCTCAATTTACCCTTGCCGCTGATACCGGTTCCGGCACACGCCCGGGATTTTCGCGGGCGGCTGCTCCGGATCTGGCAAATAACCTGTATCGGGAATTTGTTGCGCTGGCAGAAAGCGAGCTGGGTGCTGGCCGTGTAGGTGAGGGCGAGTTTGGTGCAGACATGAAGGTGTCTCTTGTCAATGACGGGCCCGTAACCTTCATGCTCGAAACCGCAGGAAAGAACAAATAATGCGCAAAAAAGTGACATGGGTGGCGACTGTGCCTCACAAGAGTGCGTATATTATGGCTCAATTTCGAGCAGGCGAGGGTGTGGCAGAGTAGAGTCTCTGTATTCTTCTGAAATTTATGGTTTTTTTTGGTGTTGGCCCTGAATTTGTTGGATAAGACTTCTGAAAGTCTCCGCAGGTGTCATAAAACTGAAAGGTTAGGGTGTCATAACAGGGTTTTGGGCAGGTGCAAAAAGGCCTAAAAAATCGCCATTAAAAATTTGCAAAAACACTGCTAATGTATTAAAACGTTTTCATCACTTAAAGCTTTAAAAAAGCTTTGTAAGTGTTTGACACGCAAGACTCGGCGCTGCCCAGTCGGACCAAGAAGAAAAAATATCGGCCTTGCTGCTGCATGTCATGCCGATCACGAATTCGGTGGTGCCAGCGATGCTGGAGCTGCCATGAAAAATCGGGATCTGAGCCCGTCGCAAATCTGAGTTAACACAAATAGGAAGACGCAACATGAAAAAGACAATTCTTGCTTCTGCTATCGCAGCCGTAAGCTTCTCTGGTGCTGCCATGGCGCAGGGAACGGACACTATGAACGTTTCTGACCTGGCTGCAAAAATGGATTCCATGCCGTCTGTTTACGGCAACATCCAGTACGTTGTTACGCACAGCGATATCGACGGTGGCCCGTCTGAAGTTGAACATGCAGACAACGGCTCTACCATCGGCATTCAGCATGATCATGAAATCATGCCGGGCCTGAGTGGCTTCTTCAAAGCCGAGCTCGAGTATGATGCGGATGATAAAGATGGCAACAATGGTCTCGACGCGTTTGACGAAGCCTACATCGGTGTGAACAGCGACAGCTTTGGTAAGGTCTGGATCGGTTCTGATGACTCCACCTACGAGCGCGCTATTGCGAAGATTGCCAACTTCCACGAAGTTGGAACTGGTATCGATGGCAGCTACTCAACCGGCGAAGGCGATCTGCTTCAGTATGAAACTCCGTCGTTCGGTGGTCTGACTCTGGGCGCTGCGGTTCAGGTAAATGGCGATGGCGATAACGCTGAGAAGTCCTATCCGTACCAGGTGGCGGCTATCTACACTGTAGACGCACTTGAAGTTGCGTTTGCAATGGACTCCAATGATGGCGGCACTCAGTACTCCAGCTCTGACGCTGATCTCAACAACGAGAACACCTATGGCGTTCGTGGTACCTATACCATGGGCGATTTCAGCCTGACTGGCGAATACCAGACTCGCAAAGACGTTAACGACGAGTATGGCGTGATCGGTGTTTATACTCTGGGCGCGAACCAGTTCTCTCTTGCCTATCAGTTGACTGAAGAAGATTCTGCTGAGGATCTGCAATCGAGTGTAGTAGCTCTTCAGGCACTGCATAACCTGTCTGACAACATGTACATCTACGCTGAAGGCTACTTCTACGGCGGTGATGATGTGTACGGATACGACACCACCGGTGATGACGTGAATGATACGTTTAGCGATGAGAAATCAATCGCAGCCGTTGGCGCCGTATACTACTTCTGATCAGCCAATCGGCTAATCACGTAGTATCGTAGTAACAAAAGCCGGTGACTCAGGTCACCGGCTTTTGTCGTTTATAGTTCACCCCTTTCTGCTCCGGAGATCTCCCATGGCAACAGAGCTTGAAATCAAACTCACTCTCTCGGAACCGGCCCAACGTCAGGCACTGGACTGGCTGCTGGCGTTGCCAGACGCGCAAAAAGGCGCTCGGAAAACGCTGGTTAACCGTTATTACGACACGCCGAACGCCTTGCTGAATCAGGCAAAAGCTGCTCTGCGGGTGCGCCAGGCGGGTGACCGTTATATCCAGACCCTAAAAACCCGCGGGGAGTTTGTGAATGGTGCTCACCAGCGCCAGGAATGGGAGTGGGATCTGAGCGGGCCGGAACTGGATTTGTCGTTGCTTGAGCAGACACCGCTTCATAATCAGGTGGATCTGAGCGACTTGGAGCTGGCCTTTGAGACCAACTTCGAACGCCAGATTGTGATGCTGAGCGAGGGCGATAACGAAATAGAAGTCGCGGTGGACGCCGGCGAAATTCTCAGCGGAGGCCGCTCCATGCCATTGCATGAGGTGGAGTTCGAGCTCAAAGCCGGCGCGCCAGAATGCCTGATGGAGCAAGCCGCAGCATTGGCGGCAGACGTTCCGGTATTTCTGAATCTGGTCAGCAAGGCTGAGCAGGGCTATTACCTGGCGGATATCTATCAGCCGGATTTAACGGCGCCACAGAACTCGCTTTCGGTCACTGAATTTCTTCATCTGCTCAGTGTTGGCTGGCTCACCGGCAAGCCTGTGCGATTGCCGGAGTCGGTTCTGGTTAATGTGGAAGCCTGCGCCCGGCAAGCGGATGTGATGTCGCTCTGGCACCAGGTTAGTGGGCCGCTGACCAATGGCGCTTCAGTCGCAAAAATGATTAAACAGGTGCCCGGCCTTGGTCGGTTGCAGCTGGCGCTGGCAGCTCAGGGGTAGCAGCCAGCCATCCATTGAAAGCAAGCCCTTTCAGGCCGGGGGCTTTGCCTCTTCTTCCTGCTCTTTTCTTGCTACTTCGTTCTCATCATGCATGGCGCGCCACTGGGCCAGAAACACCCGGTAACGTTCAAGCGCTTCTTCCACTACTGACACATCCGGGGTTTCATTTGAGCGCACGAGCACAATAAGCCCTTTGCCTTCCACTTCTTTGTTGGTGTCGGGGTGGCAAATCACTTCGTTGTCGTGGTCAATATAGGCCAGTGCGGTACCTATGCCGTGGCGCACCAGTGCGCTGACAATATCGGCCCAGATCAGGTCATCCAGTTCCAGGTCGTAGCGGTGTGGGTGGTCGCGTTCGTAATTGAACATATCTTCCAGCACCTTTTCGGAGCCGGGGGCCACCACCGCCCGAACCATGATTTCCGGGTAGGTGCGCACGGGCCGGATAATGGTACGCACACCCAGAGCTTTGAAGCGCCCCCGGTTGTGGTCACTTACGCATTCTACGGTTGTATGGTGGCCAAGGTTGGATTCGGACAATCGGTGGGCGATGTCGAACGTGAGGCTGTCTGAGGATGGATCTGTCTCATCCCCGGCCAGCACCACAATGTGTTTCGCGCTGCCGGCATGCACCGCTTTCAGGGCTTCCGGGTCATTGCCTGAGCCGTGGAAGTGAACTATGCCGCAATCTCTCAGTTCGGTCGGCAGCCCACCGGGGAATTGCCGGGTAAGCAGCATGATTGGCACCGAATGATATTCCGGTACTGCGCGAATCTGCGAGGCAAACCGCATGAAGTATTGCTCCCCGCCGCTGCGGGGTGTGTTGATGATGACAATATGATCTTTCATTTTGTAGATCCAGCGTCCGGTTAGCATTCGTTCACGGCGGTAGAAGCGGTATTCAATATAGTCGCTGACGATGAGTGTCAGCAGGGTTATGGCTGTTACGAACATCAGTACGATGGTGCTGATTCGTCCAACCGCGGTTACCGGTGCAAAGTCACCGTAGCCAACGGTCACCAGGGTTGTCATGGTCATCCAGGTTGCTTCGAACAGTGACAACGGCTCGGCGGCCCAGATAATCAGGATTTGTGTAGCGAGCAGAGCGCCAAGGATGATGAACAGCCGGGTCATACGGCTGCGAATCAAGTCGCCCATGGGCAGGTGAGCTTGCGCGTGTTCCGGGTTCAGGGCGCGACGATTTCGCATCATGGGTGATTGGCCTGTTCAGTCCGTGAGTCGTTCGTTATACAGTACCGGCAGTATCAGAAATATAACAGAGAGACAGGGGAGTGCATTATGTCTGAGCCTTGGAGTGAAATGCCGGCGGTACTGGCCGAGGATGCATCGGGTTGCTGGTCTGCGGTATTTTCCGGGTACGCGCCTGACTGGTTGCTGAGCAGCGGCATGTCGGAAACCGACATTGCGGAAGCCATGGCGCGAAGCCTGTTCCTGCGTGAGGCGCTGGAACGTCACTCCGGACAGATTCAGGCAGCTGTGGAGGCCCTGCCATTAACGGAGCCGACCACGGAGCAGTGGCTGGCAGAGCGCTGGGCTCAGTTCCTGGCTGATGTCGATGGCGAGCCAGCTTTGCACGCCGCCCTGCGACAATTCCGTCGGGAGGCGCAGTTCCGCATCATCTGGCGCGACCTGATGCGCTGGGCGGACCTGCACGAAACCATGGCCGCAGCCAGCATGCTGGCGGACACCTGTATTGATGGCGCCCTCAGCTGGCTTTACGACCAGGCCTGCGAAGAGTTCGGGACGCCTTGGGGGGCGGACCCGGTTACCGGTGAAGACGCGCCCCAGAAGATGGTCGTGCTTGGTATGGGTAAGCTGGGCGGCCGGGAACTGAATGTGTCTTCCGATATCGACCTTATTTTTGGTTTTCCCTCCAAGGGTGAGACCCGTGGTGGTCGCCGGGCACTGGATAACCAGCAGTTTTTTGTTCGCTTGGCCAGCGATTGATTCAGGCTCTGGACCAGATCACCGCCGATGGTTTTGTGTTTCGCACAGACATGCGCCTGCGCCCCTATGGCCAGAGCGGCGCCCTGGCGCTGAGTTTTGCGGCGCTTGAAGCCTACTATCAGGATCAGGGGCGGGACTGGGAACGTTACGCCATGGTGAAAGCAAGGGTGGTTGCCGGTGATCAGCGGGCCGGACAGGTTCTGATGGAAACCCTGCGTCCGTTTGTGTACCGCAAGTACATCGACTTCAGTGCCTTTGAGTCTCTGCGGGCGATGAAGGCGATGATCAGCCGTGAAGTTCGGCGCAAGGGGTTGGAGAACAACATCAAACTCGGTAGCGGTGGCATTCGTGAAATCGAATTTGTGGTGCAGGCATTTCAACTGATTCGTGGCGGACGTGACCGGGAGCTGCAGCAGCGGGAATTGCTGACTATTCTGAAAGAACTCGAAGAGCTGGAACTGCTGCCCTCTCCAGTTGTGAAGGAGCTGCGCGAGGCTTACATCTTCCTCCGCAATCTTGAGCATGCCCTGCAGGGCATGGAAGACAAGCAAACCCAGGTGCTGCCGGACAATGCGTTGGCTCAGGCGCGGGTGGCCCGGATTATGGGCTTTGATGACTGGGATGCCTGCCAGCAGGCGTTGGAAGATCATCGGCAGAAAGTTTCCAGGCACTTTGCCAACATCATCGCTACCGAAGATGATGACGAGGAGCAGGAATCCATGGTCGAGGATGGCTGGTTTGAACTCTGGCTCGATGAAATGGAAGAGCCGGCGGCGCTGGAGTACCTGGCCGAGCGAGGGTTCGAAGACCCGGAGGGCAGCTACAGGCGCCTGACCGACCTGCGCGAGAACCGCACGGTACAGACCTTGCAGACCCAGGGGCGTAAACGCCTGAACCAGTTCATGCCCATGTTGCTGAGCGCACTCACGGAAGTGGAAAGCAGCTCGCAAACTCTGGAGCGGGTACTGCAGTTGGTGGAGGCTATACTGCGCCGGACCGCCTATATGGTGCTGCTGCTGGAAAACCCGGGTGCCCTGAGCCAACTGGTCCGCCTGTGCAATGAAAGCCCCTGGATCGCCAGCCTGCTGGCGGAAACGCCGTTGCTGCTGGACGAGCTGCTGAATGCGGAGAACCTGTACAGCCCACCCGCCAAGGAAGAGTTGCAGGATGACCTGCGCCAGCAAATGCTGCGCATTCCCTATGAAGATCTGGAAGACCAGATGGAATCCCTGCGGCATTTCAAGAAAGCCCACATCCTGAGGGTGGCGGCTTCTGAACTGAAAGGCACGCTGCCGCTCATGAAAGTGAGCGATTATCTCACCTGGATTGCCGAAGTGGTGCTGGATCACGTGGTGGATGTAGCCTTCTCTAACCTCGTTAGTCGACACGGCTACCCGCGCAGGGGCGATGGTTCGGCCTGTGATACCGATTTCGCCATTATCGGTTACGGCAAGCTGGGCGGTATCGAGCTGGGCTATACCTCGGATCTGGATCTGGTGTTTGTGCACAAGGCCGACCCGCAACAGGCTACCGACGGCGACAAGCCCATCGACAACGCCGTGTTCTATACCCGCCTGGGTCAGCGGATTGTGCATATCCTCAATACCCAGACACCGTCCGGGCAGTTGTATGAAGTGGATATGCGCCTGCGTCCCTCCGGCAGTTCCGGTTTGCTGGTCAGTACCTTGCAAGCGTTCGAGAAATATCAGAACAACGATGCCTGGACGTGGGAACACCAGGCACTGGCGCGGGCCCGGGGCGTCGCGGGGTGCAAAGACACCCTGGAAGGTTTTGAAAAGATTCGTCACGACATTCTGTGCCAGCCCCGGGACAAAGCCGCCCTGCGTGAAGAAGTCGTGAAAATGCGGGAAAAAATGCGAGAGACGCTCGGTACGCCGGAAACCAAGCGGGCGGAAGTGTTCCACATCAAGCACGACAACGGCGGCATCATCGATATCGAGTTCCTGGTGCAATACCTGATGCTGGCGTGGAGCGCAGAGCATCCGGAGCTGACCGGCTATTCCGATAACATCCGCCAGATGGAAGAGCTGGGCCGCGTCGGCGTATTGGAGGTGGAAGATACCGAAAAGCTACGTGAAACCTTCATTACGCTGCGCTCTACCATCCACCGTAGGGCCTTGCAGAATCTCAACAGCCAGGTAGAAGGCGACGCCTTCCCGGACGAGCGAGCCTACATCCAAAAGATGTGGCAAAAAGTGATGCTTGATTGAGAAGTAACAGAAGCAATCTTTTTCACCTGGCCAATGGCAAGCTGAATTAATTCTCCGGGCATTTCCTGCTAGAATGCCCGATCCCCGAAAACCGCTTATTCAGGAGCAAAATAGAATGTCGATGGCTGACCGCGATGGCGTTATCTGGCTGGACGGTGAAATGGTTCCCTGGCGGGACGCCAAAGTTCACGTTCTTACCCACACCCTGCATTACGGCCTTGGCTGTTTTGAAGGGGTGCGCGCTTACAATACCGAGAACGGCCCGGCCATTTTCCGCCTGAAAGAGCACACCGACCGCCTGTTCCGCTCCGCTCATATTCTGAACATGAAACTGCCGTTCACCAAAGAAGAGCTGAACGAAGCCCAGTGTGCGGCGGTTCGTGAAAACAATCTGGAAGAGGCTTACCTTCGCCCCATGGCCTTCCTGGGTTCAGAAGGCATGGGCCTGCGCGCCGATAACCTGAACGTACACGCAATGGTTGCCGCCTGGCACTGGCCGTCGTACATGTCGCCGGAAGCCAAAGAGCTGGGCATCAAGGTGCGCACCTCTTCCTATACCCGCCACCATGTAAACATCACCATGTGTAAGGCGAAGGCCAACGGCAACTATATCAACTCCATGCTGGCCCTGAACGAAGCCATCTCCGGCGGTGCGGAAGAAGCCCTGCTGCTCGACAACGAAGGCTATGTGGCCGAAGGTTCCGGTGAGAACATCTTCATCGTCCGCGATGGCGTGTTGCACACCCCGGAACTGACGTCCTGCCTGGAAGGTATCACCCGGGCCACCATCCTGGATTTTGCCCGCGATATCGGCCTGGAAGTGAAAGAACGCCGCATCACCCGCGACGAAGTCTACGTGGCTGAAGAAGCCTTCTTCACCGGCACCGCCGCCGAAGTGCTGCCCATCCGCGAACTGGATGGCCGCGCCATTGGTGAAGGCAAGCGCGGACCGATCACCGAGAAACTGCAGAGCATGTATTTTGATGCGGTGAAGGGCAAATTGGCGAAGCATTCTGAGTGGTTGACGTTGGTTAACGGGTGATTGGCCAGTTCGCGAAGCGAAGGATCCAAAGGGCAATGGTGTGCTGTTAGTAGATCCCGCCTTCCCGGAGGTGACAGAAGCATGGTTTGATCCTGCTTATTGGGGGAGGCGGGCGAGACCTGTTGATGCGGGTGGTCGTGGCGCTGCTTGGTTCATAGAGGCAGATGAATCAAGCCTGGTGTTAAGGCAGTATCGAAGAGGTGGTGTGGTAGCACGGCTCTCGACGAGCCTCTATCTCTTTGCAGGCGAGAAACGGGTGCGCTCGGTCGCAGAGTTTAGCCTCTTGACTCAATTGCAGGGGCTGGGTTTGCCCGTTCCTCGACCAGTGGCTGCCTGGTATCAGCGTATCGGGCTGTTCTACAAAGCGGCCATTATAATTGCAAAGATTCCGGATTCGGTGACTTTTGGTTCACAGTGGCGAGCAGTTACGGAAGCCGTATGGAAAGAGATTGGAGCTGTAATCCGTCGTTTTCATGATTCCGGTGTTTTTCACGCGGACTTGAATTGCTTCAACATCCTCCTCCAGGGAACGGAGGTTTACCTGATCGATTTCGATAAGGGTTGGATTGATCGTGATTCGAGTAAAGGTCAGGCTTGGAAGAAAGCAAATCTGGAACGGCTGCACCGTTCGTTAAGCCGGCAGGCAAGTTCTCCCGGTGATGAGTCTTGCCTGCATCGAGGATGGAATGCCCTGAAGCAAGGCTATTACTCTGTTTAATCTTCTTCGCGATACATGCCTTCACTTAAAGACATACCTTGTAATGACTGCATCCAAGCAAATTTTCAGTGAATTTGACCACGCCAGCACAGGGTATCGCGTGCTCACCCGGTTGCCTGAGGACATGGCAGAAAAATGGGTGGAAAGCGTGTTGGCGGGCGAGATGGAATTTGACTCGGTGTTCAAGGATACACCGAAATGTCTGGTGGCCCGCTTTGATCACCCGGAACTAGGTCCGTGTGTGCTCAAGGTCCCCAGGGCTCGCAGTGGCCGTCGGTGGGAGCGTTTTCTCACACTGTTCCGCGCGGGCGAAGCTATCCGCCAATTCAAAAACATGGAGATGCTACTGGAGTTGGGGCTTCAGGGACCGACACCGGTGCTGGCGGCCGAAAAACGACAAAATGGCGTCGTGGTAGATAGCTTTTATGTGTACAGTTTTGTTGAAGGCAGGGAGGGGGAGGTGAAGGACCGGCCTGCCATTATCAACGCTTTGCTGCCACTGTATGAAAAACGGTACTGTCGCGCCGATCCGAAAGTAGGCAATCATATTCTGAATGGTAATTCCGTCTATCTGATTGATTTCCGCATCAAGCGCCCTATTTTGTTCGGTAGCTTGAGGTGCGCGATGGAATTTTGCCAATTGGCAGGGTCGCAACAGCTAGCTATGGATATTGGCCGAAGGGCGGGTTATCAGCCACTGACAGTCAGGCTGGCCTGGTGGACCCAGAGAGCATCACAGCGTCTTCGCAAAGCGAAGCAGGCGTTGCTGCAGAAATTTCGACATGAACGAAGAGCCTGATTGACGATGCTACTCACAAATCTGGCGTTCATTACCTCGCCCTTGCAACTGATCAATCTCCGGGAATTCTGCGCCAGCCAGGGTGTGGCCAAAAGCTCTGTGACGGTTGTTTTGAAGTTTTCAAAAAAAGCTTCCAGTAGCCGAGCCCTGGGAAAAGAGGTTGATCGTGATCGGTCTGAATGGGGGAGTATTGTTACTTTCCACCACCGAAACAAGTTTCTTCACCTTGTAGGGCTGATCAGGAGACTAAGGGGACATCAGTGGCGGCTGGTGATCGGTGGCGAGCTTACAGCCTGGTGGCAGAACGTGGTGCTATCCAACCTCGATTATGAAACGCGGGTCTTGCTGGACGATGGCACAATGACGCTATTCGATTACCAACAATACATGGCGTCGGGAAGCAGTTACCAGAAAAAGAAAGGGATCAAGAACCTTGTTCTGAAAGCCCTGGGGGCCAGGACAAAGCTTGAACATCCCTGGCCTTTGCAGGTGTTCTCCGTTTTTCCTCTGTCGTCGAACCAATATGTCGAGATTGTTCCGAACAAACTGGAAAACCTGAAGAAAGATATCGAGTCGCTGGTTTCGCAGCATCCATTGGGCCAGAATGTGGGAGCTTTTATCGGTCAGCCTTTTGTTGATGATGGGCAAGCTGATATTGATGAGTATGGCGAGATTGTCCGCTCATACATTGAAGCTGAAAGGCTCTCCGAATGCCTGTATTTTCCTCATCGCTCAGAGAATTATCGGGAGACCATTGGGAAGCTTGGCTTGAACGTGAGATTCAGTGACTATGCAGAGCCAGTAGAGTATGTGGTAGGGAAAAACCTGGCCTCGTTTAAATCGGTTTGCGGAATAACATCAACGGCGCTCTTCAACCTTCATGCCTTGTTTCCAGACCTGCCTATCTGGTTTTATCCGGTGTCCAGAATCGAGCATATGCCTGACGGTATGAAAGGCCGGTTAAAGGTGATTGAGGCGTTTCTTCGAAGGCAAAACAATACCTATGATCTTTCTGAGAGAAGGATCCGGTCTGACAGGAAGACGGTGCATAACGTTGGTTAAAATATTTGTTGTCAGTCTGAAGTCAGCGCTTGAGCGCCGCAATCATATCCAGCAACAGTTTGATACCATTGGGGTTCCTTTTCGCTTTTTTGACGCGGTTGATGGTCGTGTTGATCAGCATCCGGTCTTTGAACAGTATGACGAAAAGAAAGGCCTGCGCCGAAAAGGCTACAGCCTGACGGCCGGCGAACTGGGCTGTTTTACCAGCCACTACTCGCTTTGGCAGAAGTGTGTTGAACTCAATGAGCCGATTGTTGTTATTGAGGATGATGCGGAGCTGGAGCCCGGGTTTAAAGAAGCGGTCAAGGAGATTGAGGCGCTTTCGCCTTTTGGTTACGTCCGGTTATTCGTCAATGGTAGATACCGGCCCTACAAAATAATTGATCGTTTCGGAAAATACGATATTGTCCAATATCTTAGAGGCCCGTCGGCAGCAAGAGCCTACTTTTTGACTCCTGGTTCTGCCAAGAAATTTCTGCATTCAGCTCGCGAGTTTTGTCTGCCTGTTGATGATCACATGGATCAGTTCTGGGTGCATGACGTGCCCTGTCGTGGATTGATGCCTGGTATTGTGAAGAATGAAACGGGCTTCGATTCAAGTATTGGTGAGGTTAATAAGAAGAAGAAATCCAATAAATTTACCCGGGAGATCAGTTCTCTGGTTAGTGCATTTTCAAGAAAGCTGTACGTTTTCAAGAATCCACCCGATAGAACCCGCAGTATTTTGAATCTGTTATGGGCCTGGATCGGAACTACAGACCCTTCGAGAAAGTTCCGGGCAGAAATAGATCTTATGTATTGGGGGCGCAGGCGCTCCAGGTTAATCAGAAAGTGGTTCCAGCGCAGGATCTTTTATAAATACAACTGCGATATCAGCCACCAGTCCAGGATCCACCCGACCGTTATCTTTCCTCATCCCAGCGGTGTGATTATCGGGTCGAAAGCTGTAGTTAATGAAGGATGCAGGGTTTACCAGCAAGTTACGATAGGTAGCAACTTTTCTAGAGCTAACGAAATGGCTACCGTTGGTAAAAATACCTGCATAAGTGCAGGAGCCAAGCTGATCGGCGGGGTTAGTATAGGCGAGAATAGTGTTATTGGTGCGAACGCGGTGGTCACAAAGGATGTGAAACCGGGTGGAGTTATTGTGGGGGCCAACCTGGACTTGAGTGGCAGGTCTGTCGCGCCAGAAAATTGATTAAGCAGTGAGATGATTCATGGATAAAACGTTGCAGCTTATTGGACGGAAGAAAGAGTTATTTGTGTCTGATATCAATGCTTGGGAGTCAAAGCTTGCTGAGGCAGTTGAAAGCTCTCGCTTCCTGGTTCTGGGTGGCGCCGGCTCTATAGGCCAGGCCGTCACCAAAGAAATTTTCAAGCGCGACCCCGCCAAGCTCCATGTTGTCGATATCAGCGAAAACAATCTGGTGGAGCTGGTTCGCGATATTCGAAGCAGTTTTGGTTATATTCCGGGCGATTTTCGTACCTTCGCGCTGGATATTGGTTCCGTTGAATACGACGCCTTCTTCAAGGCTGATGGTGACTACGACTACGTTCTTAACCTGTCAGCACTCAAGCACGTGCGCAGTGAGAAAGACCCCTACACCCTCATGCGCATGGTGGATGTGAATGTCTTCAACACAGACAAAACTGTGCGGCAGGCCAGTGAGGCAGGCGCCACCAAGTATTTCTGCGTGTCTACCGACAAGGCGGCGAACCCGGTCAACATGATGGGCGCCTCCAAGCGCATAATGGAAATGTTCCTGATGCGCCGTAGCCAGGACATGAAAATCTCCACCGCGCGATTTGCCAACGTGGCATTTTCGGATGGCTCATTGCTCCATGGCTTTAATCAACGCCTGGAAAAGCGCCAACCCATTGTCGCACCCAAGGATGTCCGGCGTTACTTCGTTACACCAAAAGAGTCTGGTGAGCTCTGCCTGATGTCCTGCATTTTTGGTGAGAACAGGGATATTTTCTTCCCGAAGCTGAGCGAAAAGCTGCACTTGATCTCTTTTGCTGATATCGCCGTGAAGTACCTTGAGCAGAAGGGTTTGGAGCCGTTACTGTGTCACGATGAGGAGGAGGCCAGAGAGTTGGCAAAAACCCTGCCGGAGCAAGGGAAGTGGCCGTGCCTGTTTACCGATAGTGATACCACGGGAGAAAAGAATTTCGAAGAGTTCTTTACGGACCAGGAAGTTCTGGACATGGAACGCTTTGACAATCTGGGGATCATCAAGAATGACGCTATATTTGATGAGGCGCTGCTGAGTGAATTCGAGGAGCGCATCGCGGCCATGAAGGACGAGCGTGCCTGGAGCAAAGAAGACCTCGTGCAGCTATTTTTCCGCATGATTCCGGATTTCGGCCATAAGGAAACCGGCAAATACCTTGACAGCAAGATGTGAGACCATTTTGAGTAAGCACCTGATCCAGTTCGTTCGGGATTATTTTGGCTCCAGCGAATTTATTCCACTTCACGCGCCCGTTTTCCCCGGCCGGGCGAAAGAGTATGTGGTCGACACCATAGAGTCCACCTTCGTGTCCAGTGTCGGCGCCTATGTCGACCGGTTTGAAAAGGACATGGCGAGTTACACAGGTTCACCCAGGGCGGTGGCCACTGTAAATGGCACAGCGGCACTGCATGTCGGCTTACGCCTCGCTGGAGTCGAGCCCGGGGATTTGGTGATCACTCAGCCTCTGACGTTCGTAGCCACCTGCAATGCGATCGCCTATTGCGGCGCGGAACCGGTATTCGTGGATGTCGATCGCGATACTCTGGGTTTGTCAGCGGTCGCGCTGGAAGCCTGGCTGGACGAAAACGCTCAAGTCGATGCCGAGGGAGTGTGCCGCACGAAACTGGATGGTAAAGCCATACGAGCGTGTGTCCCCATGCACACGTTTGGTCATCCTGCCGATTTGGATGGTCTATGCGACGTGACTCAGCGCTGGAATCTCCACATGGTTGAGGATGCCGCGGAATCTCTTGGCAGCTTCTATAAAGGCCAGCACACCGGAACGTTTGGCACTATTGGCACCTTGAGCTTTAACGGCAACAAAATCATGACCACCGGCGGCGGCGGCATGGTTTTGGCGGGCGAGGCTGTGGCAGATAAGGCGAAACACCTCACAACCACGGCCAAAAAGCCCCACACCTACGAATATATTCATGATGAAGTGGGTTACAACTATCGACTACCTAACCTGAATGCAGCTCTCGGCTGCGCCCAGTTGGAGCAGTTGGAGGCGTTTATCGAAGCCAAACGGACGCTTGCCGCTGCCTACGAAACCTTTTTCAGAGGTGGTGCGCTGCAGTTTGTCAAAGAGCCCGCCGATTGCCGTTCGAACTATTGGCTTAACGCAGTTGTTTGTGAAAGCAAGCAGCACAGGGATGATCTGCTCGATAGCACCAATAAAGAAGGCGTGATGACCCGTCCGGTCTGGGCGCTGATGAATCACCTGACCATGTACCAGAACTGCCGTCGTGGTGATCTGACAAACGCCCAGTGGTTGGAAGAGCGGGTTGTGAATCTGCCCAGTAGTGTTGTGCTTGAGCGCCCATGACAAACCGTATTGGTATTTTCGGAACATCGGGCATGGCTCGGGAAGCGGGCGATGTTGCCTGGGCTTGTGGAATCGAACCCTTCTATGTTGCGCGAGATGAAACAGAGGTGGCCGGTTGGTCAGGTGCCGGGGAAGTCATTCTCGAAAAAGACGTTGAAGCCTATTCCCGCTATCCCTTTGTGATTGGAATTGGTGACAATGATATTCGACGTAAAGTAGCCCTGCGATTTGAGGATAAATTGCAGTTTACAAACCTTATTCATACCAGCGCTACGTTTGGTTTTGGACAGCGGAAAATCATCGATGAAGCTCAGGGAGTCATCGTCGCTGCGGGTGTTCGATTCACCAGTAGCATCTTAGTTGGAAACTTTGTGCTATTTAATCAGAACGCTACCATCGCGCATGACTGCGTGATTGAACACTTTGTCCATGTCGCTCCTGGAGCGAACATATCAGGCAATGTTCACTTGAAGGAAAGCGTTTGGGTTGGTGCCGGTGCGGTTGTTAATCAGGGCAACGAGAGTCACAGGCTGACGGTGGGCATAAATTCGATGATCGGTTCCGGCGCTGTGGTGACAAAAGACTGCGAACCCAATGGCGTTTATGCCGGCGTACCAGCAAAGAGGATTAAATGAAAACTCTGGTCATAGCAGAAGCGGGCGTCAACCATAATGGTGACATGGCGCTGGCGCAAAAACTGATTGCCGCAGCGGCTGAAGCCGGTGCAGACCTGGTTAAATTCCAGACGTTTATTGCAAATAACATCGTTTCCAAAACGGCCCCGAAAGCGGACTACCAGAAGAATACAACCGATCCTGGGGAATCTCAGCAGGATATGATCCGACAGCTTGAGCTGTCCCGAGAGAATCATGTCGAGTTAATCAATGAATGTAAGAAATACGGGATTGGATTTTTCTCAACAGCTTTTGACCATGACAGTATCGACTTACTCGAAGATCTCGGCGCGCTGGATTATGTGAAAGTTCCCTCCGGAGAGCTCACCAACCTGCCGTATCTCAGATATCTGACTCGGCGCGGGAAGCCAGTGTTCCTCTCCACCGGTATGGCCACGCTGGGTGAGATTGAAGCTGCCATAGGCGTCGTTGAACAAGCTGGCACGCCCAGAGACCGTATTACTGTATTGCATTGCACCACAGAGTACCCAACGCCCATGGACGAGGTGAATCTAAGCGCTATGGCGAATATGGGCAAGGCCTTTGGTGTGGCCATCGGATACTCTGACCATACGCAAGGCATCGAAGTCCCCATTGCGGCGGTTGCTCTGGGCGCGTCAGTGATTGAAAAGCATTTCACTCTGGATCGCTCCATGCCTGGGCCTGACCACCGCGCAAGCCTTGAGCCAGACGAGCTTAAAGCCATGGTCTCGGGTATCCGTAACATCGAAAAAGCGATGGGAGATGGCATTAAGCGCCCGGGGCCCAGTGAACTGAAAAACAAACCTGTTGCTCGTAAGTCGCTGGTGGCGGCTCAGCCAATCAGAGTGGGCGAACCCTTCACCGCAGAAAACCTTGTTGCCAAGCGGCCCGGCACAGGCGTTTCTCCCATGCGCTGGGATGAGGTTATTGGCCGTAAAGCTCCCCGGGACTTTGGCGAAGATGAGTTGATAGAGTTATGACTCGAAAGATCTGTGTTGTCACGGGTACCAGAGCCGAGTTTGGTCTTTTACGCTGGTTGATGGAAGAAATTCAACAGCACCCAGCGCTTGAGCTTCAGGTTGCGGCAACTGGGATGCATCTGTCACCTGAGTTCGGCTCCACCTATCAGGAAATAGAGTCGGGTGGTTTCACCATTGATGCAAAAGTGGAAATGCTGCTGAGTGCCGACACGAACACGGCCGTTACGAAATCGATGGGGTTGGGCGTTATTGGCTTTGCAGATGCCTATGAACGCTTGAAGCCTGATGTAGTTGTGGTGCTGGGCGATCGCTTTGAGATATTTGCCGCGACGTCTGCAGCCCTGATTGCAGGGATTCCGGTCGCGCATCTTCATGGTGGAGAAACAACAGAGGGTGCGTTTGATGAGGCTATCCGGCACTCGATTACAAAAATGTCTCACCTGCATTTTGTGGCAGCGGAGGAGTATCGAAACCGCGTCATTCAATTGGGTGAACTCCCGGAACGTGTCTTCAATGTCGGGGGAATGGGCATTGATGCCATCAAGCGAATTGAGTTGCTGAGTCGGGAAGAGTTGGAAAAGTCGATCGACTTCGGTTTGGGCGACAAAAACCTGCTGATCACATTCCATCCGGTGACCCTTGAGAAAGAGTGGAATTCCACCGAGCAAATGAGTGCTTTGCTAAGTGCTTTGGCCCAACTGGACCAGACCCATCTCATCTTCACGATGCCCAACGCTGACACTGGCGGGCGTGAACTGACCAGGATGGTTCGTGAATTCGTCAACTCTCATGACAATGCCAGCATGTACACCTCTCTTGGCCAGCTTCGGTATTTCTCCTGCCTGGCCCAGGTAGATGGGGTCATTGGTAATTCTTCAAGTGGTTTATTGGAGGCACCTGCTTTTCAGATAGGCACTGTTAACATTGGTGATCGGCAAAAAGGACGCCTGAAAGCTGAGAGCGTCATTGATTGCGAACCCACTAAGATCGCTATCCTTGAGGCTATTGAGAGATTGTATTCGCCAACGTTTAAGGGCTCGCTTGATACCGTCGACAATCCCTATGGTAATGGCGGTGCGAGTAAAACGATTGTGCGGATACTTGCCGAATACCCGCTCGAGAACCTTTTAAAAAAGTCCTTTTACAATTTGTCGGTTTCGAGTATTTACGAAGCAACGGAGCAGCAATGAAGCAGTGGCGTAATGCGTTAGTAAACCCGGATGTAAGCCTGGAGCAAGCCATTGGGGCTCTGGACAAAGCAGCCCTCCGTATTGCGCTGGTTGTGGATGAAGCCGGAACCTTACTGGGCACCCTCACAGACGGGGACGTCCGGCGGGCTTTGCTGAATCACTTATCGCTGGACACGCCGGTTAACCAAGTGATGAATGCCAATCCCAAGATCGCAGAACAAGGTTGGACGAATAGCCGTATACTGGCGCTCATGGAGCAGTACGAGGTGCTTCAGCTACCGCTGGTGGATAGTGAACGGAAAGTTGTTGGCCTCGCAAACTTACATGACCTACTGAACAAACACCGCCATGATAACCCCGTGTTCCTTATGGCGGGAGGTTTTGGGACGCGCTTGCGACCACTGACGAACGATTGCCCCAAGCCGATGTTGAAAGTGGGTGATAAACCGATCCTGGAACAAATTCTCCTTAATTTCGTGGACGCTGGCTTTCACCGCTTTTATATCTCGACCCACTACATGCCGGAAGTGATTCGCGAACACTTTGGCAATGGTGAAAAATGGGGCGTCAGTATTCAGTACGTTTACGAAGACGAGCCTCTGGGTACAGGCGGTGCTTTGGGCCTTTTGCCGCACGATGAAATCAACCTACCGCTGTTTATGATGAACGGGGATCTACTGACGTCGTTAAATATTCACAGCTTCCTGGAATTTCACGAAAATCATGGCAGCGTCGCAACTATGTGTGTGCGTGAATATGAACACCAGGTCCCTTATGGTGTGATCACCAGCGATGGCACGCAGATCAAGTCAATGGTTGAGAAGCCGATACAGAAGTTTTTCGTGAATGCAGGTATCTATCTGCTCAATCCTGAACTGGTAAAAAGTGTGCGGCCTGACACGAGGATTGATATGCCCACTCTGCTTGAGCAACAGATCGACGCAAACAAGCCGGTTAACATGTTTCCGATCCACGAGTATTGGCTGGACATCGGGCGGATGGATGACTTTCAGCGTGCCCAGAGTGAGGCGGAGAGTGGCCTCAATGGCTGACTTGGGCAGGGCTTTGATCGTAATCCCGGCCAGGGGAGGGAGCAAGCGGCTACCCAGGAAAAACGTATTGCCTCTGGCAGGTAAGCCTCTGATTTGCTGGACCATCGAAGCGGCATTGGCTACACGCCTGGACGCCCGCATTGTGGTGACCAGTGATGATGACGAGATTTTAAATCTCGCGCAGAAATACGCCGAGCAGGGTGTTATCGCCCACCATCGCCCTGATGAGCTGGCCTCCGATACGGCGACCACTGCCGATGCGCTGATTGATGCGGTGAGAGCTGAGAGCATAGCCGGTTCTCCACCGGATACACTGATTCTTTTACAGCCGACGTCTCCGCTTCGCAATGCCGATGACATCTTGGCGGCGGTGCAGGTTTTTGAAACAACCGGTTGCAGCGACACGGTTGTGAGTGTGTGTGAGGTTGATCACCCGACAGCCTGGGTTGGAATGATCGACGATGACTCAAGATTCAGCGGTATAGATTTGTCGGGCAAGCGGTCTCAGGATTACCAAAAAGAGTATCGGTTGAATGGGGCAGTTTATGTGGCCCAAGCCGAAGTTTTAATGGATAGGCAGGCATTGCTCACTGACCGGCTGCGGGCATCGGTAATGCCCAGGGAGCGATCTTTTGATATTGATGAAGGCATTGACTTTAAAATCTGTGAAGCCTTGATTTCCCGGTAGTGTTGCACCGCCAGACTATAACCGGCGGCAGGTTACCTTTCATCAAAAAGGCCAGCGACCGTTTTTCGGTAGTCAACTAGTATCGTCTCACCAATCCCGGCACGATCTGCCGCCTCACGATCACTCGGCTTATCACCGATCATGATGCACCGAGCTGGATCAAGCTCGAATTCTTTCAGTCCGCGATTAATCATCTCCGGCTTCGGCTTCCGACACTCACAGTCCCGCGTTTCCTCCGGCCCAAACTTCGGATGATGAGGGCAATGGTACACCCGGGCGATCTCAACACCCTCTTCCCGGAAGCGTTCGACCATCCACTCCGTCAGTGCCTGAAAATCGTCTTCGGTGTACATGCCCCGGGCAATGCCTGACTGGTTGGTCACCACAATCAGCAGGTAGCCCTGATCCTGGAAATGCCGGCAGGCTTCGAAAATACCGTCGACAAATTCGAAATCTTTTTTGCGGTATACATAGCCGTGATCAACATTGATCACGCCATCCCGGTCCAGAAAAACGGCTTTGTTGGTCATAACTTCTGTTCCTGAATACAACGGTCCAGCATTCGGCATACCTGATCAGTGGTTATTAGTTTCATCAGGTGGTCGCCCTTGAGCCGCTGCCCCCATTTGGCCTGCTCCCGCGTTTCACCCCGAATTTCCTGCAGGGGCTGAGTGTACGCATCTACTACATATCTCTGCCATAGGTAGGGGCCTGTGCGCTGTGGATTGCTATGGGCATAGAGGCCGATAACCGGTGTGCCAGCTGCGACGGCCATATGCGCAGGCCCGGTATCGGGGGCGATCACAACATCCCCCGCTTTGATGAAGGCAAAGAGTTGTTTGAGAGAAGAATCGCCCACCAGATTATGGATGGGGCTCAGGGTGTGTTGCTGAATGTCCCGGGCCAGGTTTTTTTCTGTCTCACTAGGGCCGCCACAAAGGTAAACCGCAAACCCCAGAGAAGTCGCATAATCCGCCACTTCCGCGTAGCGCTCCGGTAACCAGTTTCGTTCTTTATTGGATGCGGCGGGGGTTATGACCAGGTGATTCTGTTTTGATGGGTCCAGCCGGGTGTTGGCCCAATTCTGTTCTTCTTCGCTTACAGGTACCTGCCATTCGGGTGGCTGCAGAGAGATGCCCAGCGCTTTCTGGAATTGACGGAAGGTATCCAGAACATGGGGCTTGCTGGTTGGCTCAATCCGCTCGTTGATAAACAGGCTGTGAAATTCTTTGCTTTTGGCCTTGTCGTAGCCAATGCGGCGTTTGGCTGAAATGCACAGGCTGGCCAGGTTTGCTCGCAATGCCACCTGCATAAGCAGCAGGGCATCGAACCGCTGTCCTTCAAGCTGTTTTCTCAGGTTCTTGTAGGCTTTCAATCCCTGAGCTTTATCGAAAACAATCAGCTTTACCCCGGGCATGCCGGCCATTAGGGAAGCTTCCGCTTTGCCGATTACCCAGGTAATTTCCGTTTCCGGATAATACGCGCGAATGGCCTGTACCACGGCAGCGGCGTTGCAGGTGTCGCCAATGGCAGACAGACGCAGCAGGCAGATTGAACGGGGAGCAGACAAATCAGCCTCGAACTTTTTTAATCAGCCCGGTGGTTGAGCGACCGTCCAGAGTGGGGAGGACGGCCACTTCGCCGCCGTTCTCCTGAACGAAGCCGGCACCAACAATGGTATCCACAGTGTAATCACCGCCTTTGGCCAGGACTTGGGGGCGAACGCGCTGGATCAGCAGCTCCGGAGTGTCGTTTTCCTCCGGCTTGTCGCCAAATGGAATCACCCAGTCTACACAGGCCAGGGCCGCAAGCACTTCCATGCGGTCTTCCTGACTGTTCACTGGCCGTGCTTCGCCCTTCAGGCGGCGAACCGATGCGTCTGAATTCAGGCCTACCACCAGACGGTCACCCAGTGCCCGGGCCTGAGCCAGGTAGCGAACATGGCCTGCATGCAGAATGTCGAAACAGCCGTTGGTGAATACAATGCGCTCACCCTGCTGGCGGGCGTAATCAATGTGCAGCAGGCTTTGTTCGGTGCCGGGATGATAACCGCTGTTTTTGGATGAAAGCTGATGGCTTGCCTTTGCCGCAAGTTCTTCGGGAGACACAGTCGCCGCCCCGAGTTTGGCCACAACAATGCCTGCAGCCAGGTTCGACAGCCAGGCAGCGTCTTTCAGATCAAAGCCGGCGCTCAGCAGCGTGCCCAGGGTCGCAATCACCGTATCGCCGGCGCCGGTTACGTCGCTGACTTCCAGCACTTCGGCCGGGAAGTGGTGATGCTCGTTCTGAGTGATCAGGCTCATGCCCTGTTCGCTACGGGTGAGTAGCATGGTTTCTATGCCGGCTTGGGTGAGCATGGCTCGCGCAGAGGCGAGCATTGCCTCTTCTGAGCTGACGTCACCACCGGCGGCCCGAAACTCGGTCAGGTTGGGGGTGATGACGGTGGCACCACGATACCTGGAGAAATCTTTGGTTTTCGGGTCAACCAGAACGCGTTTGCCTGCGGCCTGCGCTGTTTTGATGAGTTTACCCACGCTCGCCAGAGTGCCTTTCGCGTAATCGCTGATGATCACTGTGTCGTACTTGTTAACCAGCCCGGCAAAGTGATGACTTACCTGCGAGGATTGGTCTTCAGTAAAAGTGTCCTCCATGTCCAGGCGGACCATTTGCTGATGCCGGGACAGGATGCGGGTTTTGGAGATGGTGCGGGCATCGTTCAGAGACAAAAGCTCGGAGTGGACTTTCTCCTG
Organism: Marinobacter sp.; assembly: GCA_031580735.1. Classification (GTDB taxonomy): domain Bacteria; phylum Pseudomonadota; class Gammaproteobacteria; order Pseudomonadales; family Oleiphilaceae; genus Marinobacter. The sequence continues at coordinate 6,024 of JAVLAV010000008.1, read as the reverse complement.
AACAAGCAGGTCTTCCAGCAGACGGCCGTCGGAATCCTTGCCTATGATGCCCAGTAACGTGGCTTTGCCATCGAGATGGGCAATGTTTCTGGCGACGTTGGCGGCGCCCCCGGCCCGGTCTTCGGTGTGACCAATACGAACAACCGGCACCGGCGCCTCGGGAGAGATCCGGTTGGTATCGCCAATGAAATAGCGGTCCAGCATGACGTCGCCTACCACCAGTACCGAAGCATTTTGCAGCTGGTCCAGCCGGGCCGGATCAAACATCAGTCCAGGCCTCCGCTCAGTACGACTTCATCCATGGCTTCGCACAGCCAGTGACCAATGAACATATGAGCTTCCTGGATGCGGGCGGTTTCCTCGGAGCCGATGATGATGGAAAGCTGAGCAATGTCTTTCACTTTGCCGCCGTCTTTGCCAGTAAGCGCGACCGTTGTTGCGCCCATGTTGTTGGCCGCCTTGAGAGCCAGGTTGATGTTTTCGCTCTGGCCAGAGGTTGTCAGGCCGATTACCAGGTCTTCGGGTTTGCCCAGCCCCTGAACCTGGCGTTCGAAAACGGTTTCGAACTCGTAATCGTTCGGGTGGGCGGTGAGAATAGAAGTGTCGGTGGTCAGCGCGATAGAAGCCAGGGGGCCGCGCTCCTGCTTGTAGCGAACCATGAATTCAGCCGCCAGGTGCTGCGAATCCGCTGCACTGCCGCCGTTACCCATAAAGATGATCTTGCCGCCGTTCCTGAGACACTGTCTGGCATGCTCAAGCAACTGCCCGGCGGATTCCTGATGCTCTTCGAGCACGGAAAACGTTTTACGATGGCGTTCCAGGGTGGCGAGGTAGCTGCTTTGCTGGGACATCTGAGCCTCCGAGTGAAGTGACGACAGTGGCAGCGGCCTGCACGCGACACTGATCCAAAACGCAAAGTGTACCATGGCCGAAAAACTCCTCCCATATGCTTTTCCACGGACCCGGGAAGGGGATGTTTTAGGCGCCTGCAAAAGCGGTTAGTATTACGGCATGATGCAGGCCGACAAGCAGGCCTTCCCCTAGAGAGTCTTCAGGAGCGTTACCATGATAGTCGTTACTGGCGGTGCCGGTTTCATCGGAGCCAACATAGTTCATGCGCTGAATCAGCGCGGTGAAACGGACATTCTGGTGGTTGATGACCTGACCGACGGCACCAGGTTTCGCAACCTGGCCGAGCTCGATATCACTGACTACATGGATAAACACGAGTTTCTGGACAAAGTGAAGCGGGACGAACTGCCGGGAGGTGTTCGCGCCGTTTTTCACGAAGGCGCCTGCTCCGATACCACGGAGTGGGATGGCCGGTTCATGATGGAGAATAACTACACCTACTCCAAAGAGCTTCTGCACTGGTGCATGAGCCATAAGGTACCGTTTCTCTATGCCTCCAGTGCGGCCGTATACGGTGCCAGTGATGAATTCCGTGAAGAGCGGAGCTGCGAAAAACCGCTGAACGTTTACGGCTATTCAAAGTGGCAGTTTGATCAGTACGTTCGAAAGATTCTGCCGACCGCTGACAGTCAGATTGTCGGCTTCCGTTACTTCAATGTGTACGGTCCCCGTGAGCAACACAAAGGTAAAATGGCTTCGGTTGCCTATCATCTGCATGAGCAGATCAAAGTGGGCCAGAATCCGAAGCTGTTCGAAGGCTGGGATGGCTATTCCGATGGCGGTCAGCAGCGCGACTTTGTGTATGTGGATGACGTGTGCAAAGTAAATCTCTGGTTCTTTGACAATCCAGAGAAGTCCGGCATCTTTAACCTGGGTACGGGGCGTGCCCAGTCGTTTCTGGAAGTGGCAAACGCTGTGATCGATTATCACCAGAAGGGGAGTGTGGAATTTATTCCCTTCCCGGACGAACTCAAGGGCCGTTATCAGAGCTTTACACAGGCCGATATGACCGAGTTACGTGATGCGGGTTACACCGAAGAATTTACCGATGTAGCTGGTGGTGTGGCCCGCTATCTGGCCTGGCTGGACCAATGAAATATCTGGTTGTGGGGCCATCCTGGGTCGGAGACATGGTGATGGCCCAGAGCCTGTTCAAGTTGCTGGCTCAGCGCGACCCGGACGCGGAAATCGATGTACTGGCTCCCGGCTGGTCATTGCCGATCATTGCTCGTATGCCCGAAGTCAGTCGTGGAATTGCCGCCCCCTGGAAGAGTGGCAAGCTGGCTCTGAAGGAGCAGTGGCAACTGGCCCGCACCCTGAAGGGCTATGACAAAGCGATTATTCTTCCGCGGTCTTTCAAATCGGCATTAGTTCCTTTCCTCGCCTGGGTTCCGGAGCGGGTTGGTTTCAGTGGTGAAGGGCGCTCTGTGCTGCTGACCGATGCTCGCAAACGCCGCCCGACCCGCGAAGGCGCCGTGATTACCGATAAAACCGTCTGGCGTTATCTGGGGCTGGGTGTCTCCAGCGCGGAATACGACCGCTATGAGTTTGACGTTCCCTCGCCTTCGCTGGCACTGGATGAAAAGAACGCCGACAACGTTATGGCAGATCTCGGGCTTGATCCCGGGAAGCCGGCTGTCGCGATTTGCCCCGGGGCTGAATACGGGCCGGCAAAGCAGTGGCCTCTGGAATATCATCGTGAATTGGCGGCAAAGCTTGTCGAGCGTGGTTATCAGGTCTGGGTGATTGGCGGCCCGAAAGATGACGAAGCGGGAGAGACCATCGCAGGTGGACAGAGCGGCGTCTTTAACCTCTGTGGCAAAACCCGGCTTGAAGACACGGTTGACTTGTTCAGCCGTTGCCATTCGGTGGTCAGTCATGATTCGGGGCTGATGCACGTAGCTGCTGCAGCCGGAGCGCGGGTGGTTGCCATTTATGGCTCTTCCAGCCCCGATTTTACCCCTCCGCTGACTGATAAAGCAGCCATCATGCGCCATCCCATAGAGTGCAGCCCGTGTTTTGATCGCACTTGTCGCTTTGGGCATTACAAGTGCCTGACTCAAATTTCCGTGGATGAGGTGCTTCAGGCGTGTCTGTGAAGATAAGTGCGGTATTGATCACAAAGAATGCTGGGTCGGATTTCCAGCAATGCCTGGACAGCCTGTCGTTTGCTGATGAAATCGTGGTTTTGGACTCCGGTTCAACGGACTCCACTGTGGCCATGGCTGAACGATCGGGCGCGAGAGTTTTCAAATCGGATGACTGGCCGGGTTTCGGACCTCAGCGCCAACACGCTCAGGAGTGCGCGCGCGGTGAATGGCTTTTTTGGGTGGATACGGACGAAGTGGTCACGGACGAACTGGCGGAATCCATCCAAAGCGCTGTTGCCTCTGGGCAGAAAAACACGGTATTTCAGGTAAAACGACTGTCCTGGTTTTTTGGACGCTTTATCCATCACTCTGGCTGGTACCCAGACAAGGTTGTTCGGCTCTACAGGCGGGATGAGTATGCGTATGATGATGCTCCTGTCCATGAAAAAGTTCGTTGCCCGGGTGCTGTAGTCGAGACCCTTGAGGGTGACCTTCTGCACTACACCGCTACCAACTTCGCGGGCTACATGGCGAAGTCCCTTCGATACGCCGATGACTGGGCAGAGGCTCGCGTTGCCCAAGGCAAAACCGCATCACTGTTTTCAGCCTGTACCCACAGTGGCGGTGCGTTTATTCGGAAATATCTGTTACAGAAGGGATTCCTCGATGGTCAGCATGGTTTTCTTCTGGCGGTGACCACGGCGATCTACGTCTTTAACAAATACGCTGCGCTCTGGATAAAGACGAACCGCTAGGGCGGTAAAACCAGGCCAGTAATCGGCACTTTTGAAGGGATCCTGCATCAAATGCACATTTGCCACGTGAATCTGGCCAAGGGCTTTTCCGGTGGCGAGAGGCAAACGGTCAATCTTATTGAGCAACTGGCGGACTCGGGAATCCAACAGACATTGGTAGCCCGCCCCGGCAGTCGCCTTTTTGAAGAACTTGAGGGCACCCCGCTTTTTGCAGGGCGTGAGTGCCGGCACTTTTTGAGGGGGCATGGCGGGCCGGCCGGTTCGTGGGACTTGATTCATTGTCACGATGGGAAGGGAGTCTACTGGGGGCTGCTTGAGTGGCTCCGGCGAAGGACGCCTTATGTCATTACCAGGCGGGTGGATAACCCCTTAGGCAAAGGGCTAGCCACTAAGTTGGCTTATAGCAGGGCCGGCCGTGTGGCGTGCTTGAGTTCAGCCATCCTTCAGGCCGTTGAGCAGCGAGTGCCTGAGGCAGAAACCATTTTGATACCGTCCAGTTTTTCCGGCTACCCTGCATCCGCGGAGTGTGTTTCTGCCATTCGCCAACGTTTCTCTGGCAAAGTGTTGGTGGGCCAGGTTGGCCGCCTTCTGCAGCACAAAGGCTATCACGTAACCATAGAAGCGGCGCGGCAGCTGGCTAATTACAATCCGGAAATCCAGTTCCTGTTTATTGGTGAAGGGCCGGATGAGGACTGGCTCAGGGAACTGGCAACCGGAGTCCCAAACATCGAATTTACTGGCTTTCAGCAGGATGTGGGCAACTGGTTGGCGGCACTGGATGTTTTCGTTTTTCCGTCATTATCCGAGGGGCTGGGCTCCACGATTCTGGAAGCCATGCAGCATAAGGTTCCCGTTATTGGTGCTCGAGCAGGCGGCATACCGGACCTGATAACGGACGGTGAGAACGGCATTCTTGTTGAGCCAGGTGATCCGGATGCACTGAGGGATGCCATTGAAGGTTTGGTCACTAATGCTGGCAAGCGCTCGGCATTGGTGGAGTGCGCTACAAGCGGCTTGGCAATTTACAGTCCTCAAGCAATATCAAAACGCTACCAGGCCCTTTACGGGGCTCTTGTCTAATCAATTAAGAGGGGGGGGTGGATCCCTCTGGAAAGAGGCCACCGAATGTTTCTGGTGTATAGCCTGTAATGCTTTCCTGAGGGCCTGTTGTTTTTTCTTCCCCGCGCCATGGTGTTTTTTCAGCCACTGCTCGTGGACATAGGCAATTCGTACAGGGATGCTGGGCAGGCCACAGATGATTGCGGCGGATAGCCTTTTCCTTCCGCCATTTGCCTTGATCAGGTTGCCATAGCGGTCGACCGCGACCTTGATTTCATCTGTTGCTAGATCAGCTCGATATCCTTTGCTGATCAGGGAGTCGTAAATCTGGCACTGGCTTTTCAGTAGTTTGAGTGCCGACTCTGGAGAATCAACTGTTATGCCACGATTAAAGTGGTTGTGGTAGATGCCCTGCCTGATGTTTCCAAGCATCTGCCTGTAGGTGCGACTCTGTTGCAGCGTGGTGCGATGTTCCCATAAGTCATTCATGAGTTGGTAGCGCTGATGATCCATCATCTTCAGGCTACGAAGATCCCAATCGCCATGCCAGAAGAAGTGTTTTCGGTCAACATCCTGCGCCTGGACATACGACGTGATTGTTCCTGGTTCTACTTCAATCAGGGTTAAAGAATCCAAGCGATTAATAGCATTTCGTCGCGATATGAGTTTGTCGTCAAGCCAATGGAATTGGTTCCATGCGTGCCAAGCGATAACCTCAAAGTGTCGTCTTACAAGTTTGTACCATCCAGTGCGAGCCAATCTGGCGACATTTCGTTTTACCTGTTTGGCTTTAAATTTAATGTCATTGAGGGAGGTTTGGGTTCTGGGCATGGTTTTATAATACGTATGGATGTTTTGGGCTGAAGTAAAATGACGATGGCAGTTAAAAGCAGGAACACGGTTTCGGGGTGCCTGAATGGAACATCAGTTATTCCCGCCAATAAGTAGAGCACCATCGCGGACAAGCTGGCCCATTTGGTTGGTGTGTCTTCCCGGCGTAGAATAAATAACACTATCGCAGTAGCAAGGGTAGCAAAAATAATAAGCCCGAGCGCGCCTTTCTTCGCTAATAGATCGAAGTACTGGCTGTGGTAATGGGGAGGGTTATATCCCCGGAGCTCTGGGTTGGCTGATTTGAGGTCCAGTAGTTGATCAAGGGCTTCCTGGTGATTATCGCCGGTTCCGAGCAGTGGGCGCTGCTTCCATAT
>JAVLAV010000089.1:0-9702 GCA_031580735.1 Marinobacter sp. | reverse complement strand
GGAATTGGTAGACACAAGAGACTTAAAATCTCTCGATCTTCGGATCGTGCCGGTTCAAGTCCGGCTCCGGGCACCATCCAGCTTTTTTCGAAAGCCATCCACTTTTCAATCAATATGAAGTCCCACGCCACATCCTCACCACAGTGCGACACTAAAGTGCTGCCAATCCAGTACCTTCCGGTCAGATACAACCATCACTGGGCGCTGCTAGCGTGAACAGTTAACACTCCCAGATTGTTGAGGTGATTATGTCGGGTGTACAGCTTTCCGTCAGGGCGCTCGTGTTCATGCTGATGATGCTGACCGGCGGTATGTCGGCCGCTCAAAGCTCAGAATCAGGTCAGCAGTTGGGCGTTGCCCGAGAGATGGTCCATGTTCTTGAAGCTTATGCGGTCTATAAAATGGGCCAGTACGATTTGGCGTTTGAACGTTATCAGGCACTGGCAGAAGCGGGCAGTCTTCAAGGCATGTACAACCTGGCAAACATGTATGCGGCCGGTCTTGGCGTTGAGCAGAGCAACTCGAAGGCTTTTGAATGGTATCTGAAAGCGGCAGAGGCCGGTGATCGTCTCAGCATGGACGAGGTCGTAAAGGCGTATTCCGAGGGGATTGGCACAAACGCGAACGCCGAGATGGCCGACCATTGGCGTGAACAGATTCATCCTTGATGATCACATAAATGCCTACTTAACGTTGCCAGCCGGCAACTTGTCCGGCAACTCCGCCAGAACATCCAGCGGCACTGGCCTGGAAAAGCGATAACCCTGCAGTAAATCGCAGTTGCGGCGAATCAGGTCGTTCTGTTCTTCAAGTTCTTCGATGCCTTCGGCAACCACCGCCATGTCCATATGGTGGGCCATGGTGATTACACCCTGAACAATGGCGGCGGTTCTCCGGTCGGTGAGTATTTTGCTGATGAAGCTTCGGTCCAGTTTAACTTTGTGGGTTGGCAGGTCGCGGAGGTAGCTGAGACTGGAAAAGCCGGTGCCGAAATCATCAATGGCTACCCGGATACCGCGTTTGTTTAGTGAATTCATCAGCGCGATAACGGGCTCTGCGCCGTCCAGCAAAACGCTTTCGGTGACTTCCAGTTCGAGAAATTCCGGAGGCAGGCCAGACTCTTTCAGGGCTTCATCAACATTGCTGAGGAAGTTCTCCCGCAGAAACTGTAATGAAGAGATGTTTACCGCAACAGCCAGTTTGCGTTCACTGGATATGTTGAGCTGAGCGATTTCATAGCAAGCCTGCTGTAACACCCATTTGCCGAGGGGGATGATCTGGCCGGTTTTTTCAGCCAGAGGGATGAAGTCCCCGGGAGATACCATGCCCCGGACAGGGTGGTGCCACCGTACCAGAGCTTCCACGCTGCGAATTTCGCCGGTTACGGCGTCTACAAGGGGCTGGTAGTGCAGGGTGAACTCGTCGTTTTTCAGTGCTTTCTGCAGCTCATTACGAAGAATGACGCTGTCCAGTGTGCTTTTTACGCCGCCCCCCTGGTACCACTGCCAGGTATTTCTGCCTTTGCGTTTGGCATGTGTCAGTGCCAGGTCTGCGTGCTGCATTAATTCGTGGGGTTGTTCCAGCTCTGTGTCGTTGGCGGCAATGCCAATGCTGCCACTCAGGTGCAGCACCAGGTCATTCACTTCGAATGGACGCACCAATTCCTCGAGGATGTGTTCCGCCACCTTGATGACCTGGCCGGAATCCCGATAGCCGTACAAAAGAATACCGAATTCATCACCTGCCAGCCGACCTATCAGGCTTTGCTGGTGCTCTATGGACGTTTTAATGCGATTGGCGACTTCACCCAGCAACTGGTTGCCCACGGGATGACCAAGGCCGTCGTTGATGCTTTTGAAGCCATCAAGATCCAGGTACAGGAAAGCCAAGGGTACGCTCCGGAGCTGGCAGGCGCGGAACAGCTTTGCCATACGGTCAGAAAAAGCACTCCGGTTGGGCAAGCCGGTTAAGAGGTCGTGGGTAGCCTGGTAGGAAATTTTTTCCTCTTGTTCCCGCTGGTGGGTAACGTCCTGTTGGGTGCCAATGAAATGAGTGCACACACCAGCGTCATCCAGTACCGGGCTGACGGTCAGGTGGTTCCAGAAAGGGGTGCCGTCTTTCCGGTAGTGAATGACAACGACATCAACCTGCTTCTGCGCTGCCAGATTTTCATCGATTTCCCGGATAATCTCCGGATCAGTGTTCTTGCCGTGAAGGAATCTGCAGTTCCGTCCAAGAACTTCATCGGCGGGGTAACCGGTAATTTCCGTGAAGGCCGGGTTTACAAATACCAGCGGCCTGTCCGGCTGCCGGGCATCCACCATGGTAAGCCCGTTCGGGCTGGCTTCGATGCCGCGTTCAAGCAGATGCAATTCATCTATCTGACGCTTCCGTTCGGTAATATCCCGGCATATGCCCCACACACCAACAATGGTGTTGTCGATGACGACCGGAAAGTTGGTGATTTCCAGAGATACACGCTTACCCCGTGCATCTACCCCTTTGGTCTCGAAAGTGATGGTTTCGCCGTTTCGGGATGCATCAAATGCCGCTTCTGTTTGTGCCAGAGAATCGGCATCTATCAACCCCCTGAAATGGATACCGATCAGTTCAGACTCTGAGTGCCCACTGAGCGCTTCAAGGGCCGCGTTGCCTCTCTGGAAGCGGCCCTCCATATCCAGCTCGTAAACACTGTCAGCATGGTTGTTGAAAAGGGCGCTGTGCCATTCGTACAACTTTTTGTGATCTTGGGTATCACGATCACGAACCAGGGTGAGGGCAATAAGGGCGGCGGCTTGCTTGAGTTTGCGTTTGTCTTGTTGGGTAGGGCGGTTGGGGTTGCGGTAATGAACGGATACAACCCCCAGCAGTTCATCGTCGGGAGACAGTACGGGGTAAGACCAGCATGCCTGGAAGCCCCCTTCCAGTGACGTTTCCCGGAAATCATCCCGGCCAATATCTTCAGTTCCGGAAAAAGCGTGGAAATAGGCAGCGTCCGCGCAGGGCGTGTTACCGGGCTCTACCGGGACATTCTGAATGGGAGGGGAGATTTTCGGGGAGAGGAGGTTTCCGGATATGGAGCTTAAGGTATTATTTTGTGCATCGTGAGACATCAGGGAAAACGACGCACAAGGAAAGAGCATTCCCATCCAGTCAGCAATGGCGCCCATGGTTTGCTGCAATGGGGCGCGCCTGGCGATCCTCTCGTGTATGTGCTGCTGAAGTTCTAGTAGTGGGAATTCGTCGTTCACCCCGGCGCGTCCTTTCTGGTAGCCCATCCACGGTTCTTTTATTCAGGGAACCGGCTTGTGCTTTGTTTCAGCTAATTATTAGCATGAATATCAACAAGGTAGAGCAAAGCCTAAGAAAACGCAATAAGGCCGGGTGCTTGGGCTGTTTTGCCGACAGGTGTTAACTGTCGGGAGCCATTTGCTGCTCTGGCAGGGGCCGAATTTCGTTGATGTTGCCGGTCGGGGTGGCGGGGTCGTCTTTAATGATCACATAAATGCCTCCACCGATAATGGCAATGGCAACAATGGCTCTCAGAAGATAAGAACGGAACATGCAATCTCCTTCTATTAAAGAATGGCCTGTTACCTAGTTTGAGGGCTGATGAAGGAATTACAACAGTGTTCGCTTAAGGTCGATTCGACAGCACGTTTTTTCTTGTTGATACTCAAATCTCATAACGATAAAACAAAAAAGGAGGTGCAGAGATGTCAGACTCGCCAGACAACCTGGTTCGCGTGCATACCGAGAACGGCATTACCACGGTTACCCTCAATCAGCCGGATTGGCGCAACAGCCTGTCCATGCCCATGATGGAAGCCCTGTCCGAGGTGCTTTCAGAGCTTGAAACCAACGCCGATTGTCGTGTGGTGGTATTGGCCGCCGCCGGCCATGTGTTCTGTGCCGGCCACGACCTGAAAGAGCTGAAGGGCCAGTTTAATCAGCACGAGGCGCAACTGGCTGTTTTCAAACAGTGTGCAAAAGTGATGCAACAAATTGTGAACCTGCCGAAGCCGGTGATTGCCCGAGTGGCTGGCGTAGCAACAGCCGCAGGCTGCCAGCTGGTGGCCAGTTGTGATCTGGCGGTGGCCGCTTCCGGCTCCCGGTTTGCCACGCCCGGGGTGAATATCGGTTTGTTCTGCTCCACACCAATGGTGGCGCTGTCGCGCAACGTTTCGCGCAAGCATGCCATGGAAATGCTGCTCACCGGCGAAATGGTCAGCGCCGAGCGGGCCGAACAGATTGGCCTGATTAACCGGGTGGTGGATTCAGAAACTCTGGATGAAACGGTTTATGGAATGGCGGCCAATATTGCTGGCAAATCTGCCCACATTGTTAAAACCGGCAAGGAGGCTTTCTACCGCCAGTTGGAAATGCCGCTGGATAAGGCCTACGAGTACACGGCGGAAGTGATGGCCTCGAACATGGGAGCCAGCGATGCCCAGGAAGGCATTTCCGCGTTTCTGGACAAACGTCAGCCGGAGTGGCGAGACGAGTAAGTCCTCCTACCTGCTGCAGTTTTCTCTGGTGGCGGGCCATACCAGCCTGTCGCCGGTTTCGATGCCTTTTTCCGAGAAATAAGCGGCGTTCATCTCTACCGCGTGCCAGAAGAATTTGCCGGCCGGGTAGGTGGGGCAATTGCCCGGGTTAGTGGATGTACACGGCAGCATGTGGCGGATATTCACGATTACGCCTTCACTGTCGAGAAAAGCGATATCCAGCGGAATGAGTGTGTTGTGCATCCAGAAGCCGCTCTCTGGAGAGCGTTCGCTTGGGTAGCTGAACAGCATGCCGGCATTTTCCGGCAAACGGGTCCGCCCCATCAGCCCGGTACGGCGTTCCGACGCGGTTTTTGCAATTTCCAGAACCACAGGATGCTGTTCGCCTGCTGCGACAAAGCAGGCTTTCACCGAACGCAGGGTTTGTGGCTCGCGAGCATCGGCGGCACCACAACCACTGAGCCAGATAAGGCTGCCGAGGATGGCTGCCGCTGCTTTCATGAGCGCAGCCGGTAGCCGGTTTTAAAGATCCACCAGACGACCGTCATGCAAAGGCTCAGGAACACCAGGGTCATGCCCACGCTGATGCCCACATGCACATCAGAGACGCCGTAGAACGCCCAGCGGAAGCCGCTGATCAGGTAGACCACGGGGTTGAACAGGCTGACGGTCTGCCAGATGTCCGGCAGCATATCGATGGAATAAAAGGTGCCACCGAGAAATACCAGTGGTGTGACTATCATCATGGGCACAATCTGGAGTTTTTCGAATCCGTCTGCCCAGATACCGATAATAAAGCCGAAAAGGCTGAAGGTGACGGCAGTCAACGCCAGGAACGACAGCATCCACAGCGGATGCAGCACGGAATAGTCCACAAACAGGCGCGCCGTGGCCAGAATGATCAGCCCCAGGATCACCGATTTGGTGGCCGCCGCGCCGACATAGCCCAGCACGATTTCGGCGTAAGACACCGGCGCGGACAGCACCTCGTAAATGGTGCCGGAGAACTTGGGCATGTAAATGCCGAAAGAAGCGTTGGAGATGCTCTGCATCAGCAGAGACAGCATTACCAGCCCCGGGATGATGTAGGCGCCATAGCTGATGTTATCGATATCGCCCATGCGGGAACCGATCGCAGACCCGAACACCACAAAATACAGGCAGGTGGAGATCACCGGCGCCAGCACGCTTTGCATCACCGTTCGCCGCATGCGCGCCATCTCGAACTTGTAGATTGCCTTCACACCATAAAGATTCATTACGTTCTCCGTTCGGGCGAGCGGTTATTCGTGCACTAGGCCAACAAAAATTTCTTCCAGCGAACTTTCACGCGTTTGCAGATCCCGGTACTCGATGCCCAGTTCTCCCAGTGTTCGCAGCAGTCGTGCTACGCCAGCCTGCTGTTTCTGGGCATCGAAGGTGTAGATCAGCTCGTAGCCATCGTCTGACAATTCAACCGGCTCAAGAAGCAATTCACCCGGTATTTTTTCCAGCTTATGCTGCAGGTGCAGGCGCAATTCTTTTTTGCCCAGTTTGGACATCAGTTGGTCTTTGTCTTCCACCAGGATGATCTGCCCGTCACGAATCACCCCGATGCGGTCCGCCATTTCCTCGGCTTCTTCGATGTAATGGGTGGTGAGAATGATGGTAGTGCCATTTTCCCGCAGTTTGCGCACCATCTCCCACATATCCCGGCGCAGCTCCACATCGACACCTGCGGTGGGCTCATCCAGAAACAGAATGCGGGGCTCGTGCGACAGCGCCTTGGCGATCATTACCCGGCGCTTCATACCGCCGGAGAGAGACATAATGCGGTTGTTGCGTTTGTCCCACAGGGACAGGTCTTTGAGCACCTTCTCGATATGCGTGGGGTTGGGGGGCTTGCCAAACAGACCCCGGCTGAAAGAGACCGCGTCCCAGACTTTCTCGAAGGCGTCGGTATTCAGCTCCTGGGGTACCAGGCCAATGGCTTCCCGGGCCTGGCGATATTGCCGCACGATATCATTGCCGGCTGCCGTTACTTCGCCATCGCCTTTATTGACGATGCCACAAATTATGGAGATCAGCGTGGTTTTGCCGGCGCCATTGGGCCCGAGCAGGGCGAAGATCTCGCCCGGGTAGATGTCCAGATTTACGTCTTTGAGGGCCTGGAAACCGTCTTCATAGACTTTGTTCAGGTGCTTGACGGAGATATCCGGTTGCACGGCGCCATCCTGTCTGTTGAATCCACTGGATTGAGAAAGCCGGTTATTTTCTCACGCTGACTGGTATTTAGAAACCTTTGCCCTGACGACAAATACCCTCATAATGCCCGGCTTCACATTCATTACGAGGCGCATCATGTTACGAGCTTACCTCGCCATAGGTTTACTTATCGGCGTTATCGCAATCACCGTTTTCAATTCCGATGACGACACCCCGTGGTTTGGCGGCGGCGAGTCGTCAGGTCGTTCCTCCTGTGATCTGCTCACCGAAGCCTGCACCTGGTCTACCCGCGAAGGGCAATGGAGTGCAGCTCTGGAAGCAGGAGAAGCTGGCGAGCAAGGCGTGGAATATCACTTTGAACTCACCGCGCCAGTTGAACCGGAGCGCTTTCTGGCAGTGCTACGTGGCGAGTCCATGTATATGGGCGAATACCCGGTACCGCTGACAAAAGAAGAAGACGGGCAGTACTCCGCGACCTTCACCGCCCCTTTCTGTGCAACCGGTACCGAGATGATCTGGCGTGTCGAGTTGCGCAGCGGCCAGCAGCCGCTGGATACCGGAGAGGAAAGGCTCACCTTTAACGCCGTCAAATAAACCGGTGTCAGCAGGTTGGCATGGTCTGAAGTGCCAGCCTGCGCCGGATATAACGCCCCAGTGCGTCTACACCGATGTTCAGGGCCGCTGTGATCAGGATCAGCAACATGGCCCGGTCAAAGCGGATGTTCTGAATGGCGCTGTCTATGTAGAAGCCAAGGGTGTAAATGCCCAGAATACCCAGTATCGCTGTTTCCCGCATGATGATTTCCCACCGATAGAACAGGAACGCCAGAAACGGACGGTAGAGCCTTGGTACCAGCTCCCAGCTGTATCGGGTAAACCCTTCTGGTGCGTCCGGCCTCAAATGGATGGTGTTGCTCTGACGGCCGATAAGATGGCCGATGATGCCGCCGTTGTGGAGTGCCAGAGCCACCACCGCCGGAAGCATGGACGGCCCCCACAGCTGCAGAAGAATATAAGCCAGGATGTATTCGGGCGTTGACCGGGCGATCACCAGGAAAACATGACCGGATGTGCGCCGGACCGGCCCGCCAAAGTGCCTCGAAATCAGGGGAAACGCCAACAAGGACAGGATGCCGGTAGCCACCAGGGCTATCTGGGTAAGCACCACCGTGTTCCAGATGCCTGGCAGGGCCTCCGTTACCATTACATCACTCAGCCATGGCATAAGGCCGGTCAGCCCTTCTCCATTTCGCAGGGGCGCCGGCACGATGTCTTCGGTGAAAAACCGCTCTACGTTACCCCAGACAATCGGCAGCCCCTCGCCGAGGAAAAAAGGCGCCGCCAGAATATAGATTGGCAGCAGCTTTGGCCGAACCCACAGCGGCATGGTGGCGATTAACACATAGAACAGGATCAGCATGGCGCCGGCATCGGAATACAGGCCCATGGAGAACGACGATTCCAGGTAAAATCCCAGCGTTGGCAAACCCACAAAGCCAAGAATGGCGGAAGACCGCAGGCCGCATTCCAGGCGATAAGCCGTGTAAGTGCGAAGCTGCACCCAGCAGTCGGGAACCTTGGCGTACAGGAAAGCTGCAATTGAGCCGGTGCCGGGCGGCAGCAGGCGACCAGGCTCCTGATCCGCTTCTTCAAGAATTTCGGAATACACCTTGGCGAAAATGCCAGCGTAGGGAATGGCGATAGCCAGAACACCGGTGAGCGGGTGAAAGCCGAAGAACTGAAGGAAAATCAGCGCCCAGAAGAGCTCATGAATGGCGCGGATAAAGGCGCAGAAAATACGCACCGGCAAACGCCGATAAACCAGTGCCAGCAAAAAGCCAAAGAAGCTGCCCAGAGCAACACCGACAAAGGCAAAAGCCACGGTGCGCAGCAGGGCAGTCGCCAGGCCTTCCGTGCTGAAGAAGTTGGGTGTGGCTACCCCGAGAAAGAACTGCCCCAGATCCCGCCAGGGATTGGCTGTGGTAATGGCAATATCGGCCACCAACAGGCCAGCCAGGGCAACGGCAAGAAATATAAAGCTGGTTCTGACGGTCGGGTAGGAAAACATGGGTCAGTACAGGGCCGTGATGTCGGTAAGTTCCAGCTCATTGGCCGGCGCATCCAGTGCAATTCGACCATCCTGAATGCCGACGATACGATCACAGTACTTCAGCGCTACATCAACATCGTGCAGGGCAATCACACTGGTGGTGAAGTGGCGGGTGAGCAAATCCATCACATGGTGGGCCAGCAGACCATCCAGAGCGGAAATCGGCTCATCGGCAAGCAATGTCGGTGACTCACGGTAAAAAGCCCGGGCAATCGCCACACGCTGCCGCTGGCCACCGGATAAGGAGGCCGCCGGCGTCCACTGTTTCTCCAGCATGCCCAGTTCTTCCAACAGCGCTGAAATGGCCGCCCGATCCTTCTGAAAGGGCCGTACCAACGTCCAGGTGTTGTACCAGACGCTATGCTGGTGCAACTGGCCCATAAACACGTTGTGAAAAACCGGAAGGGCGTTCACCAGCCCCAGTTCCTGAGGGATCAACGAGGCTTGATGCTCAACCTGCTCGTACATCAACCGGATGAGCGTGGATTTGCCGGCACCGCTTTTACCCACCAGAGCAACGTGTTCGCCCTCTTTGATGGTCAAAGAGAGCGGGCCAACGACCCGCTCCCCACCAAAACTGGCGGTCAAGCTTTTAAATTCCAGCCCTGGCATTAATCGAGGATTCCGATGCTTTCAGCTGTTTCACGAATGGGCTCGTAATCGTCGTTGGAAGCCGGGATAAAGCTGGAGCGGGGGAAGCTTTCCAGCAACTCGGGGTCGTCCATCGCCAGCAGGGCTTCCGTCACTTTTTCCTTGAAGCCATCACCGAAACGTTCGTTTACGTCACCGCGAATGGTCCATTGATAATCCGGGTAGGGAGGCGTTTCCCAGATCACCTGTACAGCGTCAGTATCAACGTTGCCGTTTGCCAGTTCTTTT
>JAVLAV010000088.1:0-9797 GCA_031580735.1 Marinobacter sp. | reverse complement strand
GACAGGAAACACACGCCGAGGCATAGACACTCTCGCCTCGCTCCATCAGCTCGTCCATGGTCCAGTCTTTCTGTGTCGTTCTCTGAAGCCCAGTCGGGGCCGTTTTCGGATTCGTCCCAGTCAGCGCTGGCTTCTTCTGCGGGCTGTTCGGTGTCTTTGTTTTCTTCAGAGTTCTGTTCGGAGTTTTCAGCGGCCTCGTTCTGCTCGTCATCCTCGGACGTTTCCAGCATGGGATTGGATTCCAGCGCCTGCTGAATCTCCTGCTGAAGGTCGAGGGTGGAAAGTTGCAGCAGCCGGATGGCCTGTTGCAACTGAGGCGTCATGGTCAGGCTCTGGCCCATTTTGAGCTGTAAAGACGCTTTCATAACCATGGCTTATGATCCGTAACTCATTGGCATTCCGAATGAAACTCTTTATTGGAAGTATCGTCGAGACTCTGCCCGGAACAAATACAAGCAAATTTTCTGCCGAGTTTACTTGCTGCTGATCCGCAAAACAATCGGACCTCGACTAAAGATCCGGTGGCCTGGGTTACAGGCGGAATTCGTCGCCAAGATACACCTCCTTGACCTGCTGGTTGGCGAGTATGGCTTCGGCATTCCCCGAGGCAATAATGTGGCCACCGGAAACGATGTAGGCATTCTCGCAGATATCCAGGGTTTCCCGCACGTTGTGATCGGTGATCAGTACACCGATGCCCTTGTCGCGCAGATGACGGATGATGTGCTTGATATCGCTGACAGAGATGGGGTCTACGCCGGCAAAGGGCTCGTCCAACAGAATGAAGGCCGGCTCCATGGCCAGGGCGCGGGCGATTTCCACCCGGCGACGCTCGCCACCGGACAGGGCCATGCCCAGGCTGTTGCGGAGATGAGTAATGTGGAATTCTTCCAGCAGCTCCTCAAGCTTGGCGTCCCTGTCGGCTCGCTTCATGCCCTTGCGGGTCTCCAGGATGGCCATTATGTTGTCGCGTACAGTCAGCTTACGGAAGACTGACGCTTCCTGGGGCAGGTAACCAATGCCCTTGCGTGCCCGCCCATGCATGGGTAAAGGGGTGATGTCCTGATTGTCGATGCTCACCCGGCCATGGTCCGACGGCACCAGCCCGACAATCATGTAGAAGCACGTTGTTTTCCCGGCACCATTGGGCCCCAGCAGGCCGACAATTTCCCCGGACCGGATTTCCAGGGAGACGTCCAGTACCACTTTCTTTTGCTTGTAGCTTTTCGCCAGATTACTGGCCCTGAGAACTGCCATCAGAACCTGTCTCGTTGTCGGATTGGCTGGAGTTGCGAGGCTGGATCACCATTTCCACGCGACCCGATGATTCATCAGTGTTCCTGTCACCACCTTCAGCGGTAACCACACGCCTGGCGGTATCGTAGTGGATGATTTCACCCCGGAACTCATTGTCACCCTGTTCAATCCGCGCCTGCTTTTCAAGGGTGACGACACTGTTGTCGGCAGACCAGGTGATCTCCATTGCCCAGGCGTCGGTTGCCTGCTCACCATCACGGGCGGGCTGGAAGTAATGAGCCGGAGAACCCCAGGATTCGATGTTACTGACGCCCTGCTCATTGCGGTGCAGTATCACCCGGTCGGCCGTCAGAAAGGCATTGCCCTGAACCAGCTCTACATCGCCGGTATAGGTGGCGATCCCCTGGCCGTCATCCAGCCTGGCTGAGTCTGCAGTTACCTTGATGGGCTGGTCTGAATCGAGGTCAAAGGCGGCAGCCGGGCCAGCAAGGAAAGAGCCTGCCAGCAATGCCGACCAGAAAAGTAGTTGCTTACCTGAAGGTTTCATATTGCCCTTCCACCCGCGAGTTGAGTTCCAGTATGCGTTGATCAATCCAGGCCTTCATGCCGGTCGCCCGGGTAATGCCGAATGGCTCGGTAATGGTAACCGGTTGATCGGTGTACACGGTGTTCTCACGATTGTTGAGGGTGAGAACTTCTGTCGTCAGGGTTACTTCGGAATCTTCCGAACGTTGCGTTACCACAACGCTTCCGCTGAGATGAAGCAATCCTTTTGTCTGACGCAGGCTACCGTGATCTGCTTCAATTATCCATGGTGGGGAGCCTGCCTCCCCGTATACCCGGGCTTTCGGTTGCTCAAGCATTGCCTGGTTATTGTCTTCAAATTGTTCAATGCGGGGACTGACGAGCCGGAGATCCAGATTGCCCTGATCATCCCAGGTGCGGTAGACACTGTCGACCACGAAGCTGTCCGGTTCTGAAGGCCCGCGTAGCTGCTCCGCTTCGGGGTTGGTCATCTCCCGTTCATCGCTTCGCCACATCAGGTGCAGGGTGGCCGCGATAACGGCTATCAGGGCCAGTGTCCGGAGCCAGGCATCTGTGCCGGAGCGCGGCGTCAGAAACTCGCGAATCATGAGCTGTGTCCTGTCTCTGTATAGGGCGCCAGTGTCTGTTCAAGCCGGCCCTGTGCCCAAAGGATCAGGTCGCAGGCTTCGCGCACAGCGCCGGAGCCGCCGGCGGTCTGCGTGCAATAGTCGGCTTGCTGGCGAACCAGCCAGTAACCGTTGGGCACGGTAATGCCCAGGCCGGCAAACATCAGTGCTGGCAGGTCCGGCAGGTCGTCGCCCATGTAGGCAATGTGTTCCGGCTGCAGATTCTTGTCGGCAATCAGTTCCAGCAGGGCGGCTTTCTTGTCTTCCCGGCCCTGCATCAGGTGGGTGATGCCCAGGTCTGTCATGCGCTTTTCGGTCAGCGGAGAACGCCTGCCGGTAATCACGGCCACGGTGATACCCGCTTTCATCAGTTGTTTCAGCCCCAGGCCGTCCAGAATATTGAAAGCTTTGAGTTCGTCGCCACTGGCACTGAAGTACAGGCGACCATCGCTCATGATGCCGTCTACATCCAGCGCGATCAGTCGGATATTGGCGGCTTTCTCCTGTAGAGAGCTGTTCCACTGGCTTGCCAGCGGTGGTGTGAGATCGCCCATCGGATGACTCCTCAAAGAACCTTTACAGTAACGTTCTAGATAACGCCTGCGCGCAGCAGGTCGTGCATGTTTATGGCTCCGACAAGTTTACCGGCGTTATCAGTGACCGGCAGGGCGTTGATCTTGAGCTCTTCCATCATGTTCAGCGCTTCGGCCGCGAGATGATCTGCCTGAATGGTCTTGCCATGGCGGGTCATCACATCCCGGATGGGCGTGGTGTGCACGTCCAGCGATTTGTCCAGCGTCCGGCGAAGGTCGCCATCGGTAAACACGCCTGCCAGGTCGCCCCGGGCATCCAGCACGGTCGTCATGCCCAGGCCTTTGCGGCTGATTTCAAGCAGTGCGCCGCTAAGCGTAGTGTCTTCCGGAACCGTGGGAATCTGATCGCCCGTGTGCATGATGTCAGACACCCGCAGCAGAAGCCGTCGTCCCAGGCTGCCGCCGGGATGGGAAAAGGCAAAGTCTTCGGCACTGAAGCCGCGGGCTTCTAGCAAAGCAACGGCGAGGGCGTCACCCATAACCAGAGTTGCGGTTGTGCTGGAGGTAGGAGCCAGGCCCAGAGGGCAGGCTTCGGTGGTCACGCTCACATCCAGATTGGCCACGGCCTCCCGGGCCAGCACCGAATCGGCGTTGCCGGTCATGCTGATCAGCGGCGCGCCCATGCGTTTGATCAACGGCAGAATGGTGATCACCTCACTGGTGTTGCCGCTGTTGGAAATGGCAATTACCACATCCTGCGGTGTGATCATGCCCATATCGCCGTGGCTGGCTTCGCCCGGATGCACGAAAAACGCAGGGGTGCCGGTGCTGGCCAGGGTGGCGGCAATCTTGTTCCCGATATGGCCGGATTTGCCCATGCCCGTCACCACCACACGGCCTTTGCAGGCCATGATGACCTCACAGGCGCGGCTGAAATCGCCGTTGATGCGACCTTCCAGCTCTTCTATCGCTGCCCGTTCGATACGGATGGCTCGCAGGGCCGAGGTGTGAAAGTCCTGTTTTCCCGGAGAGTTTGAATCTGTCATCTTGGCCGACTGTCCGCTTCTCTGGTCTGTTGGCCCGGAACGGTTCCGGGTTGGCTATTGCGCCGGCAGTATACCACTTCTATCGCGCCGGGCTGCCTTTGTCCGGGCCGAATCCGCATTGCAATACCGACATTTTACATTCCGGCAATTGAGCATGAGCGGTGGTTGTCATAATGTATCGGCTCCGCGCAAAGGATGGATTATGGAGTCTTCTGCTTACATAACGCTGAAGGATGTGGTGTTTTCCCGGTCAGGCCGGCGAATATTCGATGGCGTGTCCCTTACGATTCCAAAGGGCAGAATTACTGCCATCATGGGCCCCAGCGGCACCGGCAAAACCACCCTGTTGCGATTGATCGGCGGCCAGCTCAAGCCTGACTCAGGGCAGGTGAATGTTGCCGGGCATGAGGTGCCTCGCCTGAAGCGCAAGGCACTGTACACCCTGCGTGAAAAGATGGGCATGCTGTTCCAGAGTGGCGCGCTGTTTACCGACCTGAACGTCTACGAAAACGTGGCCTTCCCCCTGCGTGTACATACCCGTTTGCCGGAAGACATGATCCGCGACATTGTTCTGATGAAGCTTGAAGCCGTCGGTCTTCGGGGTGCCCGCGGCCTGATGCCTGCGGAACTGTCAGGCGGCATGACTCGCCGGGTAGCCCTGGCGCGCAGCATCGCGCTGGACCCGGAGCTGGTCATGTACGACGAGCCTTTTACCGGCCAGGATCCTATCGCCATGGGCGTGTTGGTGAAGCTGATACGGGATCTCAATAGTTCCATGGGGCTGACCAGCGTGATGGTGTCCCATGATGTGAAGGAATCTTTAAGCATTTGTCACTATGCCTGCATCATCGCCGACGGCAAGGTGATTGGTGAAGGTACGCCGGAGCAGTTGCGCGCACATCCGTCGGAGCGGGTACAACAGTTTCTCAATGGCGAGCCGGACGGGCCGGTACCGTTTCACTATCCGGCCAGCAGCGCCGCTTCCGATTTTGGCGTCACAGGAGGCCGGGCATGACCGACAGGATTGCCGCTCTGGGTCGCCGCGGGCTGGATATTATTGCCTCTCTGGGGCGATCGGGGCGATTTCTCGCTGGTGTGCTGGCTGGTATCCCCCGGCCGGTTTCGGGTTTTCCGTTGCTGGTGCAGCAGCTGTATTCGGTTGGAGTGCTGTCGCTGCCGATTGTGCTGGTTTCGGGCCTGTTTATCGGCATGGTGCTTGCGCTTCAGGGCTACACCATTCTCAGTGATTTCGGCTCAGAAGCGGCTATCGGGCAGATGATTGCCCTCACTCTCGTGCGTGAACTCGGCCCGGTAGTAACGGCGCTGCTGTTTGCCGGCAGGGCAGGTTCGGCGCTGACGGCGGAAATCGGCCTGATGAAGGCCACAGAACAGCTTTCGAGTATGGAAATGATGGGCGTTGACCCATTGCGCCGGGTGATCGCCCCCAGATTGTGGGCCGGATTTATTGCCATGCCGGTGCTGGCGGTGATCTTTACCGTTGTTGGTATCTGGGGTGGCATGCTGGTTGGGGTAGAATGGCTGGGTGTGTTCGATGGCGCCTACTGGGGCAACATGCAGTCAGCGGTGAATTTTGTCGATGATGTTCTCAATGGCGTTATCAAAAGCGTGGTGTTTGGCTTTGTTTGTGCCTGGATCGCGGTGTATCAGGGTTATGACTGCGTGCCCACTTCCGCTGGCATCAGCTCCGCCACCACCAAAACCGTGGTTTACTCATCGCTGGCGGTGCTCGGTCTGGACTTTGCGCTGACCGCCGTTATGTTCGGTGATTTCTGACAGAATTTGCAGGGAGCCTGTCATGGGCAACAGAACTATAGAAATCGTTGTTGGCCTGTTCATGATTGCAGGGCTGGCCGCAGTCTTGTTTTTGGCACTGCAGGTAAGCGGCCTGTCGCCCCAATCGGGCGGTGACCGTTACACCCTGTACGCCAACTTTAATGACTCCGGCGGTCTGTCCCCCAGGGGGCGAGTCTCCATGGCGGGCGTCACCGTTGGCACCATTGAGTCGGTCAGCCTGGATAAAGAAACCTTTCAGGCCCGGGTGTCTCTGGCTATTGATGCGGATGTTGATAATATCCCCTCCGACAGCGCTGCGGTAATACGTACATCCGGATTACTGGGCGACCAGTACATTGATATTTCGGTCGGCGGCGATATGGAATCGCTCCAGCCGGGCGATACCTTTTATTCAACCCAGTCGGCCATGAACCTGGAGCGACTGATCGGCAACTTCGCCTCTGGCCGTTGAATGGCCGAAGGGTTAACTGCAAAGTGCAAAGGAGACTGTAATGCTCGCCCTGAAAAAACGTTTTTTGCTGGTTCTTGCCATGCTGACACTGGCAGCCGGCCAGGTCTGGGCCGGTCCGGAAGAAGAGCTGAGGCTGTATGTTGATGAAAATACGCAGAAGCTGGTAGAGAAGCTTAATAATGAAAAGGATCTGTACAAGGAAGATTCCGAAGCGTTCTACAGCGCCATGGACGAGACCCTTGACCAGTTTGTCGACTTCCGCCGCATTGCCGCCCGGGTGATGGGCCGTTACGCCCGCCAGACTACGCCGGAACAGCGTGATGACTTTGTTGAGCGTTTCAAGCGCAGCCTGTTTGATGCCTACGCCCAGGCTCTGGTTGACGCAGATGACTTCCAGATGAAAGTCCAGGATGCTGAAATCCTTCCCAACAACGAAGATCGCGCGTCGGTACAGATGGAGCTGACCTCCTCGGACGGCAGCCGGTATTCCATCACCTATTCCATGTATAAAAACAAGGAAAATCGCTGGTTGATGGAGAACGTCATTGTTGAGGGCGTAAACATCGGCCTGGCGTTCCGCGATCGTTTTGCTCAGGAAATGGAGCAGAATCGTGGCCAGATTCAGGCGGTTATCGACGGCTGGGGCAGTGCGGTTGAATCCCTGAAGCTGGAAGAGGAAATGGACCAGTCATGATCCATCCGGCGCCTACGGTGACACTGAGCGGGCCGAGCCTGGCAGTAGCCGGTGAGATAGATGCTGACTCAGTGATCGCCCTGCGCGCCCGGGGCGAACAGCTGATTCGCCAGGCGACCGGGCCGCTGACCGTTGACCTCTCCGAACTGGCCTCAGCCCACAGTGTCGTGCTTTCCATGCTGCTGTGCTGGCAGCGCCAGGCGCAACAGATAGAGCGCCCGCTGACCTTCCGGGGTGCCAGCAGTGAGCTTCTCTCCCTGGCTGCCTTGAGCAATCTGCAAAAGGAGATACCCGGATTTGCACCACACGGCTGACCGACGCCCGGGAATTGGGTACAATCCGGCCCCTGATTTCGAGACATTTGAGGAATTTCTATGGACGCCGCCCAGGTTACCGAACTGGTGAAAGAAGCCTTGCCCGATTGCGAGGTTCAGGTACAGGTCGATGGCACCCACTACATGGTGGTTGTTGTGGGTGACGTATTTGAAGGCTTGCCCACCATCAAACGGCAGCAACTGATCAATAAGGCGCTGTTCCAGTACGTAATGGACGGCACTATTCACGCTCTTCACCCGAAAGCCTTCACCCCGAGTGAGTGGGCCGAACGCCAGTCGAACACCTGAACCGAACAGGACAGACATTGTGGACAAACTTCTGATCAGAGGCCGCGAGCCTCTGAATGGCGAAATCCGTATTTCCGGCGCCAAGAACGCGGCTTTGCCGATACTGGCGGCCACGCTGCTGGCCGACGAACCGGTGAGCATCGGCAACCTGCCGCACCTGCACGACGTAACCACCATGATCGAACTGCTCGGTCGCATGGGCGTAGAGCTCATGGTGGACGAGAAAATGTCGGTGGAAGTGCACGCCAACACCATCCAGCACTTCCATGCCCCCTATGAGCTGGTGAAAACCATGCGCGCCTCCATTCTGGTGCTGGGCCCCCTGGTGGCACACTTTGGCGAAGCGCAGGTTTCCCTGCCTGGTGGCTGTGCGATCGGCACCCGCCCGGTCAACCTGCACATTCACGGCCTGGAAATGATGGGTGCCGAGATCTCGGTCGAGAACGGCTACATCAAGGCGAAAACCAATGGTCGCCTGAAAGGTGCGCACATCTTTCTGGACACGGTAACGGTTACCGGCACTGAAAACCTGTTGATGGCCGCCACCCTGGCCGAAGGTAAAACCATTCTGGAAAACGCCGCTCGGGAACCGGAAGTTGTCGACCTGGCCGAATGCCTGATCGCCATGGGCGCGGACATCAAGGGCCACGGCACTGCGACCATCGAAATCAACGGCGTCGAACGCCTGCACGGCTGCCATTACGACGTACTGCCGGACCGCATTGAGACTGGCACCTACCTGGTAGCAGCTGCCGCCACCGGTGGCCGGGTGAAGCTGAAGGATACCCGTGAGGATATTCTGGAAGCAGTACTACTGAAGCTTGAAGAAGCCGGCGCCCACATCACCACCGGCCCGGACTGGATCGAACTGGACATGAAAGGCAAACGGCCCAAAGCCGTCAGCCTGCGCACCGCGCCTTATCCGGCCTTTCCCACGGACATGCAGGCCCAGTTCGCCGCCATGAACACAGTGGCCGAAGGTACCGGCACCATCGTGGAAACGGTGTTCGAAAACCGCTTCATGCACCTGCAGGAACTGATCCGCATGGGCGCGGACATTTCTCTGGAAGGTAACGCGGCCATCATAAAAGGTGTGGATCATCTGACCGGCGCTCCGGTTATGGCCACCGACCTTCGCGCCTCGGCCAGCCTGGTTATCGCGGGGCTGGTTGCTGAAGGCGATACCATTGTAGATCGCATTTATCATATTGATCGCGGCTACGAGTGTATTGAAGAGAAATTGCAGTTGCTGGGCGCGAGCATTCGTCGCCTGCCGGCATAATCAAATCAAGGGAACCCGGAAAGACTCATGACAGATTCCATCACCATCGCCTTGTCGAAGGGACGCATTCTGGAAGAAACCCTGCCGTTGCTGGCGGAAGCCGGCATCGAGCTGGTCGACGACGTGAAAAAGTCCCGCAAGCTGGTGTTCCCGACCACCGATCCGAACGTGCGTATTCTGATCATCCGCGCAACGGATGTGCCGACTTACGTTCAGTACGGTGGCGCCGATCTGGGCGTAACCGGCAAGGATGTGTTGATGGAGCATGGCGGTGAAGGCCTGTATGAGCCGCTGGACCTGAACATTTCCCGCTGTAAGCTGATGACTGCCGGCAAGAAGGGCGAACAACCGCCTGCCGGCAGGATCCGTGTGGCCACAAAGTTCGTAAATCTGGCTCGAAGGTACTATGCCGCTCAGGGCCGGCAAGCGGATATCATCAAGCTTTATGGGGCGATGGAGCTGGCGCCGATTCTGGATCTGGCTGATGAGATTGTGGATATTGTCGACACTGGCAATACCTTGAAAGCGAACGGTCTCGAACCCAGAGAGTTAATTGATTACATCAGCAGTCGGCTGGTGGTGAACCGTGCTTCCATGAAGATGAAGCATGGCAGTATTAACCCGATTATCGAAAAAATGGCGACCGCTGTAGAGAAGCGTCGCGGCTCGGAGTAGGCCGTCTTTTTAACTTGGGTGGTGTCAGCCCTTGGGAAGGCCTTTCCAAAAACCGCTACAAGCACATCCATGTGCGCTTCTCTCAGGCCATCCCTGGCCTTCGAAATTTTTGGAAAGGCCTTCCCAAGGGCTTTTGCGGACTCTGTAGCTCAGACGCTGTCAGGGAGAGCCTTCCAAAAATTTGCGGAGCCAGGGGTGAAGAGCGAATAGCTCTTCACGGGCTGGCCATGGATGGCCTGCCCAGGACCCTCAGCGCGACGCAGGAGCAAT
>JAVLAV010000087.1:0-9799 GCA_031580735.1 Marinobacter sp. | reverse complement strand
CTACCCACGCCGATCTGACCGATCCGATTACCAAGCGTGCTTTCGAAAAAGGCCTGATCATCGAGACCAGTGGTCCGAACGATGAAGTGATCAAGTGCCTGATGCCGCTGACCACCAGCGAAGACGATCTGCGCCTGGGGGCGAAAATCCTGGGCGAATGTGTCGACGAAATCATGCAGGAAGGTGTCAGCGAGGCGTCGTAAGACGCCTATACTGATGACTGGATATTCATTCTGCAGGACAGCAAAGGCAAAAACATGACTACGGCACAACATACTGTCGAGAAAATCGGCGGTACTTCCATGAGTAACTACGAGGCCGTTCGCGACAACATCATTGTTGGCAATCGCGAGAAAAGCGACCTCTACCAGCGGATTTTCGTAGTGTCGGCCTATGGCGGCGTTACCGATGAATTGCTGGAACACAAGAAAACCGGTGAGCCTGGCGTTTATGCCCTGTTTGCCGATGCCGAATCAGACTGGGCCTGGGGCGACGATCTCACCAAACTGGTGAAGTTTCTGACCGACCTCAACGGCAATCTGTTTGAAGATCCCATGCTCAAGCAGCAGGCCGACCAGTTCATCACCGACCGCATTGAAGGCGTTCGGGGCTGCCTGATCGATTTGCAGCGTCTGTGCTCCTATGGCCAGTTCCAGCTCGAAGAGCACCTGCTGACCGTCCGTGAAATGCTGGCGGGTATTGGTGAGGCGCACAGCGCCTTTAACACCGCGCTCAAGCTCCAGCAGGAAGGCATCAATGCCCGTTTCGTGGATCTGACTGGCTGGCGCGATGCTGAACTTCTGCCGCTGGATGAAAAGCTGCAACAAGCCTTCGACAGCGTGGATCTGACCCGCGAGCTGCCGATTGTGACCGGCTATGCTCAGTGCCGGGAAGGGCTGATGCGCACCTTCGACCGTGGCTACAGTGAGATGACGTTCAGCCGTGTGGCGGTGATCACTAACGCACGCGAAGCGATTATCCACAAGGAATATCACCTGAGCTCGGCAGACCCGAAAGTGGTTGGCGAAGACAAGGTGGTGCCGCTGGGCCGCACCAACTACGACATAGCGGACCAGCTGTCCAACCTGGGTATGGAGGCTATTCACCCCCGTGCCGGCAAGGGCCTGCGTCAGGATGAGATCCCGCTGCGGGTAATGAATACCTTTGAACCGGAACACACGGGCACGCTGATCACGGCGGATTACGTCAGTGAGAAGCCGCAGGTGGAAATTATCGCCGGTGCCAAAGGGGTCTTCGCTATCGAAGTGTTTGACCAGGACATGCAGGGCGAGCCAGGATCCGATCGAAAGATCCTGGATGTGCTGACCCGCTTCAAGGTCCGGTTTATGGGCAAGGACACCAACGCCAACACCATCACCCACTATGTGGATACCACACTCAAGCATGTGAAGCGTGTGGTAAAAGCGCTGGAAGAAGAGTTCCCGAACGGGGAAGTGAGCACTCGCAAGGTGGCCCTGGTGTCGGCCTGTGGCAGCGACATGAAGGTGCCGGGTATTCTGGCGCGGTCAGTGAAAGCGCTGGCTGACGAAGATATCAGTGTGCTGGCCATTCACCAGTGCATGCGCCAGGTGGACATTCAATTTGTGATTGACGAAGACGATTACAACAAGACCGTTGTTGCTCTGCACGGTGCCTTGATTGAACCGCACAATCACGAATATGCCATTGTGGCGGCTTCCGAAACCAGTTGATCTCGCCGGAAAGGCAATCCGGGCTTTATCAGGCCCGGGTTGCCCCGCCTTTTCGCGCTTTCCTCAGGCGTTGTGAATCAGATAAAACCACGCTCCCGCCGCCAGTTGACAGGTCAGTACGGTTAGCGTCAGCCCCAGACGCAATTTCAGATACCAGCCCGGCCAGTAATGCCGCATCCAGCGCGCATCCACCAGATACAGCATTAAGTACCCGACTGAATAAACCACAATTTTGTGAGGCGTCTGCAACAGCAGGCCAACACCTGCGGTAACGAAAAAGGCCTGGCTGAGCAGCATGCACACCAAAGGTGACTGTGGATAGGACCGGTTTTCCAGTTGCAGGGCGATCGTCCAGTAAATGCCGCCCATAAAGGCCAGGATGCCTGCGCTGTAGATATAGAACCAGGCCAGAATGGCCACGCTGCGGGATGGCATCAAAAACAGGGCTGCGGTGCCGGCAATGAAAGGCACCAGACCGGCGAGACCAAACAATACAGCCAGGCGGGCGATAGCAATCACGACGGTTGCCTCTGTATTTGTATGCGCATGGGCTCAATGTCTGCCGGTTCCATACCGACCATTTCGTGGTAAGCCGAAGGATGCACCACCTGGGTTGCCTTGATATCAAACGTGGCCAGCGTGTCCTGAATCTCCCAGGCACTCCGGAAGAGGCGGGTCTGGCCATTTTTATCCGAAAGCAGCTTCAGGCCTTCTGGCCCGTCAAGTCGGGCCATGTATTGTTGTCCTTCCAGTGAAATGATCTCCAGCAGATCAATAACCGGATGTTCCAGCTTTCTCAGTTCATCGAGGGTTATGCGCACGTCAGAGCTCCCGTTGTTGCGTTACAGGGAACTTACGCTTGACAGTGCAGACAGGATCAGTGCGAGAGTTCGAAGCATTCCTGATGCGCCGGACAGGTTATCAGATGGTCATTGACCATGCCGGTGGCCTGCATGAACGCGTAAACGATGGTCGGCCCGACAAAATTGAATCCGGCTTTTTTCAGGGCGTGGGACATGGCGACGGACTCGGGGGTGGTAACGGGTACCTCTTCGAAGGTGCGCCAGTGGTTCTGAATCGGCTTGCCGCCGACAAATGACCAGAGAAACGACGAAAAGTTGGTACCTTGCTCCTGGAGCGTCAGATAGGCCCGGGCGTTTTTAATGATGGATTTTACTTTCAGGCGGTTGCGGATAATGCCGGGGTTTTCGAGTAATCGGGCGATATCGTCGTCATCAAAGCGGGCAATACGCTCGGGATCAAAGCCGGCGTAAGCGGCCCGGTAGTTTTCCTGTTTGCGCAGGATGGTGAGCCAGCTCAATCCGGCCTGCTGGCCATCCAGGCAGAGCTTTTCGAACAGGGCGAGATCGTTGTATTCCGGGCGTCCCCAGACCGTGTCGTGGTAATGCACATACAGGGGATCGGTACCGCACCATGGACATCGCTGTGACTCAGGTGTACTCATCGATCGTCTCTCTGGCGTTTGATTTAGCGTTTACTCCGGATAACTCGATGAAACAGCGGTTCCCAGTCGACATCCAGAGCTTGTGTATGAATCAGGCCGTAATTGTCCGGTGGCGGCTCAAGCAGCGTAATGGCCGGCCATACCCCCGGATCCTGTGTCTCCGGCACCTGATAGACAACCGTGACCAGAAAGCCTTCCACGTAGCAACAGCAGGTAGCCCATTCGCGGTCGGGCTGGTCGCCGTAGAGCTCGAAATTCTTCCTGACTTCTAGGGTTTTCAGGTTGCCGGCGATGCCCCTTCCGGTGGCTTTAAGCCAGGCTTCTTTCAAGGTCCACACCTGTAGGAACAGGAACGGGTCGTCGGCCCGGAACAACCACTCCTGCTCGACCGGGGAAAACCAGCGTTTGGCGACCCGGGTCCATTGTGAATGTCGTCCGCCGGGCTCAATATCAATACCTACCCCGTATTGATGGGTGGCGCAGGCAACGAGCCTCTGGCTGTGGCTGAGCGATAACCGGACCCCCGGCGGCTGCTCGGAGGCCACTGGCCGGCCGTTGACGGGGCGGCAGTAGCCGGCCGGCTCACCACTGGCGTGAGCCAGTGCCTGGCGGATCAGCCAGCGGCTGGCGAGAAACTCGCTGGCCTGCTCGTCGGATCGTTGCGCCAGCCGTTGCTGCTCGCCGGGCAAAAGCCAGTCTGGCGCGGCGGTGGTGTTGTCCAGCCGGTGGCACAGCCAGACCTGCGGTCTGCGATCAGGGCTGGAGTCGGTGGATGGTCCAGGCATTGCCTTCCCTTATGTATTCGAAACGGTCGTGCAGTCGGCTCGGCCGGCCCTGCCAGAATTCAATGCGCTCAGGAACTACCCGGTAGCCGCCCCAGAAGTCGGGCAGAGGCACTTCTCCGGAACTGAATTTCTGTTTCATTTCGTTGATCTTCTGCTCCAGAAGCCCCCGGGACGTAATCACCTGGCTTTGTTCGGACACCCAGGCGCCAATCTGGCTGCCTCTGGGGCGCGATGAGAAATAACGCAGAGACTCGGCCTTGCTCACTTTCTCCACCGCGCCCTGAATACGCACCTGCCGGTTCAGACCGATCCAGGGGAACAGCAAGGCCGCTTGCGGGTTCTCGTCGATTTCCCGGGCTTTGCGGCTGCCGTAGTTGGTGTAGAACACGAAGCCCCGGTCGTCGAAGTATTTCAGGAGAACGGTGCGCAGGTCAGGCAGACCATCAGAGCCAGTGGTGGCCAGGGACATGGCATTGGGTTCCAGGATGCCGGCTTTGCGGGCATCTTCGAACCAGGTTTCGAACTGAATCACCGGGTCATCATTCAGATGCTCACGATCCAGGCCTTCACTCTCAAAATCCCGACGCATATCGCCGATATCCATACTGTCGCTCTCCGTTGATGGCTACAGGGACTGATACGACAGAGGAGCATATCGGGTTCGCCGGTTTCTGTCAGGTCTGGCTGACAAGCAGGGCGCTCCGGCGCTATGCTTGAAGGCAG
This sequence comes from Marinobacter sp., assembly GCA_031580735.1. Classification (GTDB taxonomy): domain Bacteria; phylum Pseudomonadota; class Gammaproteobacteria; order Pseudomonadales; family Oleiphilaceae; genus Marinobacter. Next base: position 5,114 of record JAVLAV010000087.1, on the reverse strand, counting down.
GATATCAACTGGCAGCACCGGATAGGGAGTGACCCGTGGGCGAACAGAAGGTAAAACGTAGTCACCTGGCAAGAAATACTGTGATCGGCCTGGGTGTGCTTCTGGCCATTTACGCATTGGCCGGATTCCTGCTGTTGCCCTGGTGGTTGCAGAAACAACTGCCGGAACAGCTCGATCAGATCATGGGCTGGCAGGCCGGGGTAGAGGAAATCAAGATCAACCCCTTCACTCTGACACTGGATGCCAAAGGCTTCGAGGCCAGAGACGACAGCGGGGAACCGGTGGTCGGTTTCGAGCGTTTGCAGGTGAATGTGAGCTTTCTGCAGTTGCTGACTGGCGTTATCGGATTTCAGGATATCCGCCTGACCGAACCGGATATACGGGTGGATCTTCTGGAGGACTACTCGGTGAATTATGCCCGGGACTGGCGCAATGCCAATCCTCCGGCAGAATCGTCTGATCCTGATCAGCAGCCTGATGACCAGTCATCCGAGCCATTGAATCTCTACTTCAGTCATATTTCTGTGGACGGTGGCGAGTTACTGTTCCGGGACTTCACACAGGACGAAATGGCGGAGTTCCGCATTACGCCGCTGGATCTGACGGTCAATGATCTGGCTACCTGGCCGGATGACGAAGGCGACAGCCACTACTCACTTCTGGCTGCCGCCGGCGACCAGATCATTGAGTGGGACGGCGAGTTGAGTGTGGCTCCGTTGTATTCCAATGGCCGGGTCAAGCTCTCCGATGTTACCCACGAGACTCTGGGCCATTTCCTGGCGCCCGTGTTGCCATGGCAGTTGCAGGATGGCTCAGTAACACTGGAATCCCGTTACCGGTTGTCTGCCGGCGATGAATTGCGCCTGAGCACTTCCGAGGGCCGGTTAACGGTCAGCGATCTGGCCATGGCGCTGCCAGCATCCCGGGATGAGCCGGCGATGACAGCCAACACCATCAGGGTTGAGGGCGTCGGCTTTAATCTGGCCGCAAAAGAAGCGCAGGTGGGGATGGTCTCGCTGGATGAGTTCTCCATTGCCGCCAGCCGGAACAGTGCCGGCGTGATCGATTGGGTGGAATCGTTGCCGGCAGCTGACGAAAGCGGCGAGTCAGACCGGAACTCCGGGCAGTCGGGAACACCATTCCGGTGGTCGGTACAGGGCGTGGAACTGACCAATAGCCGGGTGCAGTGGCGCGACAATGTGCCCGAAACCCCGGCCAGCATCGAACTTACCGGGCTGGACTTTTCTGTTGGCGGACTCTCTCATCGTATGGACGAGCCGGTGTCCTATCGGTTGTCGTCATCGCTTGCCAGTGGCGGGCAGTTCTCTGCCAACGGGCAGGCAACTCCGCAACCGTTCACCCTTGAGGCAGCGTTGTCAGGGTCGGAGATTGCATTGGCGGTGGCCGAGCCCTATGTCCAGACGGCTGCCAATCTGGCACTGGCCGATGGCCTTTTGTCATTTGATGGCAACCTGGATCTGGATGACCAGACCGATCCGATGACAGGCACTTTCAGTGGAACAGCGGAAGTGCGCGAGTTGGATGTGCGCCTTCTTGAAGCCGATCAACGGTTCGTGTCCTGGCAGACCATGCAAATGAGGCCAATCGAGTTCAATGTTAATCCGGCACGACTGGAAATTGGTACGGTGTCGTTGGTAGAGCCCGCTTTCAATATCATACGCGCAGCTAGTGGCCGGCATAATTTTGAGACAGTCACCAAAGTTGAGTCAGCGCCGGCAAGCGACGAGCAACCGGCCAGCCCGCAAGCAACCCGGAATGTCGACGATGAAAAGCCGGCGTTTATTTTCCGCATCAATGAATTGCAGCTGGACAAGGGTGCTCTTGCCTACACGGACAGAACGCTTGAACCACCTTTCAGTACGACCTTTGATTCACTGAATGGCTCAGTTACCGGCATCAGTAATGTGCCGCCCCAGCAAGGCCGGGTGAATTTGCAGGGGCAGCTTGCCGGCGTTGCGCCGGTGGACTTCCGTGGCACCCTGGGGGCCCTTGGCACCGAAGACCCCAGCGAGCTGGAACTGACCATGGAAAATCTGTCGCTACCTGTGCTTTCTCCCTATTTTGGCCGCTATCTTGGTTACGGAGTGGATAGTGGGAAGTTGAGGTTGGATCTGGACTACACCATTACTGGTACGCGGCTGGATGCCTCCAATTCCATTGTTCTTGACCAGATGCAGCTGGGGCAGGCAGTGAGCAGTGAGCAGGCGGTCAATGCTCCGGTAAAGCTCGGTCTGGCGCTTTTAACAGACCGACAAGGTATTATCAAAGTCGACCTGCCCATTGAAGGCGATATGACAGACCCGCAGTTCAGTGTGGGCCAGGTTGTTATGCGGACTTTCGTAAACCTGCTGGCCAAAGCGGCGGCTTCGCCGTTCTCCATGCTGGGCTCTATTGCCGACCTTGCGGGATTCAGCAGTGAAGAGCTGGGACAGGTTGGATTCGAGCCTGGCAGCGTGGCATTGGGTTCTGAAGATGCTGAAAAACTGTCTGCGTTGGCTGACGCTCTTAAAGAGCGCCCGGCACTGCTGCTGGAAATTCGCGGCGCGGTAGCGCCGGAAGCCGATGGCCTTGCGCTTCTCAAAGAGCAGATGGCCGCTGATGGTGAAGACGTGACGGGTGAGGCCTGGGAGCAGGCGCGCCAGGCCTATCTGGATGGTGAACGGTCGTTGCCGCCAGAGACCCTGGGCCAATTGGCCAACCGGCGCGCGCTGGAAGTCCGGCGCATTCTGGAAGAAACCCATGAAGTATCTGGCAGTCAGCTGTTCCTGATGGACACATCCCGGCAGGCTCAGCTGGATGACAAGGGGCAGGTTATTGTGCCTTTCACGCTGGATGTCCGCTGACACCCTGAACAGGAAGTATTATGTCGAAAGCAGTAAATCGGGCAACCAGTCACTTTTTTGCTTACATCTCCCGCCTGCGCTGGATCAAGCGTTGGGGGTTGATGCGCAATGCCATCGACGAAAACGTGGCCACCCATTCCTGGGAGGTGGCCACCATTGCCCATGCCCTGGCATTGATTCGTAACCGCCATTTTGGTGGCCGGATCAATGCCGACAGAGTGGCCGCAGCGGCGCTTTATCACGACGCCACAGAGGTGATTACCGGCGATATGCCAACGCCGGTGAAGTATCATTCCCGGGTGATGCGTGAGGCCTTTGGTGATATCGAACACAAGGCCGAGGGCGAGTTACTGGCATTGTTGCCGGAAGAACTGCAGGCGGATTTTGCCCCCTATGTGCGGGAGTCGCAGCTGGCGGCGGATGAAAAACAATTGATCAAAGCGGCTGACCGGCTGTCGGCCTGGCTCAAATGCCGGGCGGAATTGCGCGCCGGCAACCCGGAGTTCGGGCCCGCGGAGTCACAGATTCGTAGCCGTCTTGAGGCAGAGGATCTGCGGGAAGTGACGTATTTTATGGACGTTTTCGCTCCCGGGTATGACCAGCCATTGGATAACCTGCTGGGCTGACCCCACAACAACCATGGACATCCTGTCGTATGTGTGAACTGCTGGCGATGAGCGCCAACACCCCGACCGATCTGTGCTTCAGCTTCACCGGGCTGACCCGGCGAGGCGGTGAAACCGGGCCGCACAAGGACGGCTGGGGCGTGACCTTCTATGAAGGCAAGGGTGTGCGCAGCTTTCACGACGCCGGTGCCAGCGCCAATTCCCGCATCGCGGAAATGGTGCAGACCCATCCCATCAAGAGCGAAGTGGCTATCTGTCATATCCGCCAAGCCAATGTTGGTCAGATCTGCCTGGCCAATACCCACCCGTTTATCCGGGAACTCTGGGGGCGCTACTGGGTGTTCGCCCATAATGGCCAGCTGTCCGGTTTCAGGGCGGCCGAGGGGTTTTACGAGCCGGTGGGCAGTACCGACAGTGAAGCCCTGTTCTGCGACATGCTCAACCATCTGCGCCGTCAGTGCCGGCGGGACGACCCCGTGGAAAAGGTTGTTGAACTGCTGGTGCGGCTGTCCCGGGCCTACGCCAGCGAGGGCGTGTTCAACTTATTGCTGAGTAATGGCGACTGGTTGTTTACTTACTGCACCACTAAAATGGCCTGCATTACCCGCCGTGCGCCCTTCCGGCCGGCCAGATTAAAAGATGCCGATGTGACTGTGGACTTTGAATCTGAAACCACCCCCGATGACATCGTCAGCGTGATCGTGACCGAGCCGCTAACGACCGACGAAACCTGGGATATCTATCAGCCTGGCGAATGGCGGCTCTGGCGCAAGGGTGAAGTTGTACTGTCCGGCTTTGCCCAGACTCACTCATCGACGACTGTTCAGGGCGCCCCATGATCGGAAGAACAGACACCCACAGCAAACTGTTTGGTTACCTGCTCTGGATTTTCGGCTTTCTGGGATCGCACCGTTTCTACTACGGTAAGCCGGTAACCGGTACCATCTGGTTCTTCACGCTGGGGCTGTTTTTTATTGGCTGGATGATCGACCTGTTTCTGATTCCCGCCATGGACCGGGAAGCCGATTTCCGCTTTCGCGGTGGCGATACCAGCTATAACCTTGCCTGGTTGCTGCTGACCTTCCTGGGCATATTCGGACTGCACCGCATGTACATGGGCAAGTGGGTTACCGGCATCCTCTATCTGTTTACCGGTGGCCTGTTCCTGATCGGTGTACTGTATGACTTCTGGACTATGAACGAGCAAATCTCCATCCGTAACGCAAAACTGTAATGAACACTGTTCTTTCCATTTTTTTGATGACGGCTGTGCTCGTTCTCTGGTCGCCCCATGGCGCTGGTGGGCAGGCACCCTCGCCCGTGCTCACTGAACACCATGGCCAACTTGATGTATCCGCGAAAACGTCAATCTATCGAAACCAGACGTCGGACATCACCATTGACGAAGCCAGTGAGCTGTATCGCAGTGGCCAGTTTCAACAACCGGCAGGCGATGACGCGTCGCATACCAATTTCGGCCTGACCAGAGATGAGATATGGCTGGCCCTTGAGTTTTCGACCGCCGAGGCGATAGCGTCAAGCTGGTTTCTGGAGGTCGGGCATCCTTCGCTCGATGAAGTGCATCTTTACCTTTTCCGGGACAACAAACTGATTCTTCATGAAC
>JAVLAV010000086.1:0-10479 GCA_031580735.1 Marinobacter sp. | reverse complement strand
GAGTATTCCGTGGCTCTGGCCAGCAGGTCATCCACTTTCAGTTTCTCGAGCTTGTCGGCGATCAGCCGGGCTCGCCGCCAGCGATTTTCGTTCTGCTGCGCCAGCGCCTTCAGGAAAGCTTCATCATGATGATCGAAATCCAGCCCTACCACGTGAATGGTGTTGCTCCGCCAAACGCAGGAAAGCTCGATCCCGTTCACCAAGGTCAGACCTTCGGCTTCTGCGGCCTCTCTGGCAGAGCTCAGACCATCAATGGTGTCATGGTCAGTCAACGCCAGGTGCGTTACGCCTTTCTCGGCTGCACGAGCGACCAGCGCGGCAGGCGTCAACTCACCGTCAGAGGCCGTGCTGTGGCAGTGCAAGTCAATGCATGGTGTCAGGTCTTGAGGTATAGTCACAAACATCCCGGATAAGTGTCTGGTAAGACCAGCAGTGTACCAGTGCTGGTAACGCCACCATACCAGCAAACACCATTGGCTCAGGAGAACCTATGTATTACGCCATTATCAGCGAAGATGTCGTCGACAGCCTACGCTTGCGCAAAGAGGCCCGGCCAGACCACCTTGCCCGCCTTGAAGCCCTGAAAGAGGATGGCCGCCTGCTGGTTGCCGGACCACACCCGGCCATCGACTCACCGGACCCGGGCGAAGCCGGATTCAGCGGAAGCCTGGTAATTGCTGAATTTGAATCCCTCGAGCAGGCACAACAATGGGCCGATGACGACCCTTACATGAAAGCCGGGGTTTATCAATCGGTAACCGTGAAGCCTTATAAGGTGGTTCTGCCCTGAAAACCGGCGCCGACTGCATCACATAAGCGGCAGTATGAGCGGATCGTAACCCTGCTCCGCTTGTATGGTTTCAGTCATGTGACAAAATTGCAGCCTGAATCCATCATCATCAGCCAACATCAGGAAAGTAACCCGTGACTCCGCTCCGCTTGATCTTCACCTTTGTGCTCATTATCAGTTCGATTTCGGTTGCGCAGGCCCGCACCGTCTGGGTAGATGATCAGCTGTACCTGCCTTTGCGCTCCGGCGCCGGCACTCAGTATCGAATCGTCCAGAATGCCATGCCCAGCGGTACAGCGCTGGAAGTCCTGGAGGTCGGCAGCGACTATACTCGGGTAAGATCGCCGAGCGGCAACGAGGGTTGGGTGGCCAATCAGTACCTGAGCGACCAGCCCATCGCCGCAGATCAGCTCAAGGAGGTGCGCAGACAACTTGAAGCGGCCCGTCAGCAGGTCACAGAACTGACCAGCAAGCTCGAAAAAGTCACTGAACAACGCGATGGCCTGCAAAATGCAGAGAACAATCTCTCCAGCCGCGCCGAAGCGCTACAGGAAGAACTGACACGAATCAAGAATGTTGCAGCAGACTCCCTCAACCTGGAGCGGCGCAACAAAGAACTGGTGCAGGAAAACCAGAAACTGAGCGACAACCTGGAAGTACTCACTGCTGAAAACGAGCGTCTGGAAGCCAGCAAAGAATCCGACTTCATGTTGTTGGGTGCCGGGCTGGTGCTTGGCGGCGTGTTGCTCGCGCTGCTCATCCCGATGCTCAAGCCAAGCCGGAAAAACGACAACTGGGCGTAAACCTCATGCAAGACTATGCGGAAAAACGGGATTTCCACCGGATGCGGGTAGACGCCCACATCCACATTACCGACAGCCAGGGTGAAAGCGTGGCCGGCATCTGCCGTGACCTCAGCGCAACGGGCATGCAACTGTCCGTAAGTCGCCCCTTTACCATGGGAGAGACCCTCAGCACACGTCTGGAGTCAGCAGGTGGGCCAACCTCTGCCCTGGAAACAGAGTGCGAGGTGATTCGCTGTGAAGCGACTGAGGACGGGTACTTGTTAGGCGTAACCATCACTCAGGTCACGCAATAAAAAACGGCGGCTCCTTCTTCCGGAGCCGCCGTTTTTGTTCAACCTGCTGCACAGCGCCTGGCTCACTACACCAGAGGCTTTTCAGACACGACAATACCGTTGTTGTCGGCGTACACGTAATGGCCGGGATGGAAGGTCACCCCGTGGAAAGTGACCGGCACGTCCAGGTCACCAATGCCACGTTTTGGCGTTTTGCGTGGCACCGTACCCAATGCCTGCACACCAAGACTGGTCGCACCAATTTCGTCGACATCGCGAATACAGCCGTAGATGATCAACCCGGCCCAGCCATTCTGGGCGGCTTTTTCAGCCAGCATATCGCCCAGCAGCGCATTGCGCTTTGAGGCACCGCCGTCTACCACCATCACCCGGCCATTTCCCGGCAAGCCAACCTGCTCTTTGACCACCGAGTTGTCCTCGTGGCATTTCACAGTCACGATCTCGCCGCCAAACTGACGAATGCCGCCGTAGTTGTTGAAGCCAGGCTCTACCACCTGCACTTCCGGAAACTCGTCACACAGATCCGGAGTAATAATCTTGCTCACGTTGTTGCTCTCCTTTTCGTGAAATGGTCGTGTTTAATCGGTTTTTTCGTCCGCCAGGAAGAACCAGGTGTCCATTACCGAATCCGGGTTCAGGGATACGGAATCAATACCGTGCTCCATCAGCCACTTGGCCAGATCCGGGTGATCCGACGGCCCCTGGCCACAGATTCCCACGTATTTGCCGGCGCGGTTACAAGCCTGAATGGCATTGGCCAACAGCTTTTTCACCGCCTCGTCGCGCTCGTCGAACAGGTGCGCGATAATGCCGGAATCCCGGTCCAGCCCCAGGGTCAGTTGGGTCAGATCGTTGGAACCAATGGAGAAGCCGTCAAAGTGCTCCAGGAACTCGTCAGCCAACAGGGCGTTGGCCGGCAGTTCGCACATCATGATCACACGCAGGCCGTTCTCACCACGCTTGAGGCCGTTCTGGGCCAACAGATCAATTACCTGCGCGGCTTCACCCACGGTGCGCACAAACGGCACCATCACTTCCACGTTGGTCAGGCCCATCTCGTCACGCACCCGCTTAAGCGCCCGGCATTCCAGCTCGAAACAGTCCTGGAAGGTATCCGAGATATAGCGCGAAGCGCCGCGGAAGCCGAGCATCGGGTTTTCTTCGTCCGGCTCGTACAGAGTGCCGCCGATCAGGTTGGCATATTCATTGGATTTGAAATCCGACAACCGCACAATCACTTTTTTCGGGGAAAACGCCGCGGCCAGTGTGGAAATACCTTCCACCAGCTTGTCGACATAGAAGTCCACCGGAGAGGCGTAACCGGCAATGCGTTTTTCGACAGTCTGTTTGATATCAGCCGGCAGGCCGTCAAAATTGAGCAGGGCTTTGGGATGCACGCCGATCATGCGGTTGATCATGAACTCCAGTCGGGCCAGGCCCACGCCTTCGTTGGGCAGAGCCTGGAAATCAAACGCTCGGTCCGGGTTGCCCACGTTCATCATGATCTTGAACGGGATCTCCGGCATGGAATCAACGGTATTCTCGCGCAGCTCATAATCCAGCGCGCCGTCATAAATCATGCCGGTATCGCCTTCAGCGCAGGACACGGTCACTTGCTGGCCGTCTTTCAACAGGTCTGTGGCTTCACCACAACCGACAACGGCCGGAATACCCAGTTCACGGGCAATGATCGCGGCGTGGCAGGTACGGCCACCACGGTCGGTGACAATCGCTGATGCGCGCTTCATCACCGGCTCCCAGTCAGGGTCAGTCATGTCGGTAACCAGTACATCGCCAGGCTGTACCCGATCCATCTCGCCAATGCTGTCAACCACTCGCACCGGGCCACTACCGATCTTGTGGCCGATACTGCGACCTTCCACCAGCACCTTGCCGGTTTCTTTCAAAAGGTAACGCTCCATCACATTGGCGCCAATCCGGCTCTTGACCGTTTCCGGGCGGGCCTGAACAATGTAGATACCACCGTCGTCGCCATCTTTGGCCCACTCGATATCCATCGGGCGGCCATAGTGTTTCTCGATAATCATGGCCTGTCTGGCCAGCTCTTCTACTTCGGCATCGGTAATGGAGAATCGGTTACGGTCTTCCTGCTCGACCTTCACCGTTTCAACATACTGCCCGTGACCCGGCTCGGAATGGTAGACCATCTTAATGGCCTTGCTGCCCAGGTTGCGCCGCAGCACCGCCGGACGACCCGCTGCCAGAGTCGGTTTGTGCACGTAGAATTCGTCAGGGTTAACGGCCCCCTGCACCACGGTTTCGCCAAGGCCGTAAGAAGAGGTAATAAACACGGCATCGCGGAAACCGGATTCGGTATCCAGAGTAAACATAACGCCGCTGGAAGCCGTTTCACTGCGCACCATGGCCTGGATGCCGGCCGAGAGCGCCACCAGTTTGTGATCAAAACCGTGATGAACCCGGTAAGAAATCGCGCGGTCGTTAAACAGGGAAGCAAACACTTCCTTCACCGAGTGACGAACCTGCTCCAGCCCGACCACGTTCAGGAAGGTTTCCTGCTGGCCGGCAAAGGAAGCATCCGGCAGATCTTCCGCCGTCGCCGAGGACCGCACGGCCACTGCCATGTTTTCGTTGCCCTTCTGCAATTTGGCAAAGGATTCTTTCAGAGCGTTGTCGAGCACTTCGGGAAATGCGGTGTCGACCACCCATTGGCGAATCTGGGCACCCACCCGGGCCAGCTCATTAACATCGTTTACATCAAGAGCATCCAATGCTTCGTCGATACGGTCTTTCAGGCCATCAGTGGCCAGGAACTCGCGGTACGCATGAGCGGTGGTGGCAAAACCACCCGGGACACTGACACCGGCATTGGCGAGATTACTGATCATTTCACCAAGCGAGGCATTTTTGCCCCCAACCCGGTCGACATCATTCATTCCCAGGTGATCAAACCAGATAATGTAATCTTCCAAAGCGTGTCTCCCTTGAATCTGAGTGGCGCAGCATCTCGAATATGCGGTGTATGATACTGTAACCTGCGGAATTTACCTAGGGAGCCACATCAAGACTCCCGGCAATCAGCCAGAACCGGATCGGATATCGCCATGAAAAGAACTGCTTTTTTTATCTCGGACGGCACCGGCCTGACAGCGGAAGCGCTCGGGCACGCGCTACTCGCACAATTCGAGAAAATAGATTTCGAAAAAATAACCGTGCCTTACGTAGACGATGAAGACAAGGCCCAGGAGCTGGTAAAGCGCATCAACACAGCCGCAGAAGCATCCGGCGTACGGCCGCTGGTGTTCGACACCATCGTCAACAAAGATATCCGGCGGCTGATCGACACCTCCGAGGGTTTCATGATCGATATCTTCGGCACCTTCCTCAGCCCACTGGAGCATGAGCTGGAGTCCTCGTCGTCTTATACGGTGGGCAAATCTCACTCCATCAACAATGAAGGCAGCTATGAGCGGCGCATAGAGGCCGTCAACTTCGCCCTCGACAACGACGACGGCGCGCGCACCCGGCATTATGCCGACGCAGATCTAATCCTGGTAGGCGCTTCACGCAGCGGCAAAACCCCAACCTGCCTGTACCTGGCGCTTCAGTATGGCATCAAGGCCGCCAACTACCCGATCACCGAAGAAGACCTGGACGATCAGAAAATGCCAGCCGCCCTGCGCCCCCACCGGGAAAAGCTGTTCGGCCTGACCATCGAGCCCGAGCGCCTGGCGACTATCCGCAACGAGCGACGCCCCAATTCCCGCTATTCCTCCATGAAACAGTGCATGCTGGAAATTGAGGAAATCGAGCTGATGTACAAGCGCGAGCGTATTCCCTACCTGAATACCACCGCCTACTCGGTGGAAGAAATTTCCACACGCATCATGGTGTCCACCGGTCTGAAACGGCACCGCTAATCAATAAAAGGGCACAAAAAAGGGGTGGAAGATAATGCGTCTTCCACCCCTTTTTTGTTATACCGTCCGGCCCTCAAGGACCTGCCGGCGCTTACAGCTCCTGAATGCTCAGACCCAGCTCCTCGGCTGCGGCCCGGTTTTCAGGGCTGGTCACCACGGCAACATTGGCGTTTTCCGGCTTCAGCCAGACATCGGCTGCCCGGCGCATATCGTCCAGAGTGACGGACAATACCCGCTCACGGAACCGTTCCCGCTGCTGCGGGGTGCGGCCAAACAGCTTGTCATGATAGGCATGACGGGCCGCGCCAGCCGGTGAACGGGGCCGATCCAGCCCACCAATAACACCCAGAATGGCCTCTTCCAGCTCCTGTTCGTCATGTTCTTCGGTGCGCAGCCAGTCCAGGGAGGCATCAAAGTCGTCCAGGGTTTCGCCCAGACGCGGATCACGATAGGAGAAGAAGCGGAACACTCCGGTTACGCTGTCCTGGCCGGCACCGCCACCATAGGCGCCACCTTTTTCACGAATCGCGCGGTGCAGATACCCGTTACGCAGAAAACCGCCAAGCACCGTCAGCGCCGCCGCATCCGGATGATCCACCGGTACCGTGGGATAGGCCTTGGCACAGAAATTCACTTGGGTTGAGGTCAGCCAGGCTTCACGAGTGGTGTAGTTCACCGGGTCCATGCGCCAGCGCCCTTCGCCACCTGCTGGCTCGCCGTGCCAGCAGGTTTTCAGCTCATCAAGCATGGGCGCGGCCTGCTCGTCTTCGCCAATCAACAGGAATTCCCGCTTCTGATTGCGGATGCGATCGTGCAGCGCCTGAAGCTTGCCGCAGAACTCCGCGAGCCCCTGCTCATCATTCAGCACCGCATCCAGATCTTTGGTGGCCTTGATCGCCGCCAGGCCGCCAATCCGGTACGCCAGCCAGGAACCCGCACTCAGGCCCTGAGCCGCAGCACTCATGGCCAGCGCATGGCCGTTGCCGGTCACCGACTGCTCACGACGGGTGCGGATCTGGGCAATAATCTCCCGGATGCGCTCTTGCTCATCAAACCGGGCACCGGTGTATACGTCTTTGAGCAACCGGGTCAGCTCGGCCCGGTTACGCGCCAGCGCTTTGCCGCTGAAGATCAGATAACCGGACAGAGCCTGAACATCGTCAATGCGGCCCTTGGCGGTCAAAGCGGCACCAATCCCACCGGATTCAGCAGAAATGCGGTCCTGCATCTGCAGGTAATCCAGTTCACCGCAGCCCACTTCTGAAATCAGGGTGGCGTAGTACGGCAGCATTAGCAGCTCTTCTTCAGACAACTCCGGCAGTGGCAGCACCACCTGCTGGTAAATCAGGCCGTTGGTGCCGCTGGAATAGATGGTGGCTCCGGTTTCATCGTCATACTCACCTTCCGGCTCAGGACGCTGAAGCGGCACATCTTCCAGACCGACTTTCGGCAGGATGGAATCGTCGTCTTTGCGCAGCTGGCGCTCTTCCAGCGCCTTTGCCTGGTCAACAATGCTCTGCGCTTCAGCTTCGCTCAGGCTGGCTTTGCGTTCCGCCAGCGCGTCCTTGATGGCTTGCTGACGGCGGCTTTCGAGCTTTTCGTCCGGGCGCAGCGTCAGGGTCACGCGGTGGGGATTGTCCAGCAGCTTGCGGCGCACCAGATCCGGCACGTAGGCCGGGTCTTTGATCTTCTCACGCAGTGTGGTCAGTGCCGGCTCGAGATCCAGCGTATCCACGGGGTCACCACCGTGCACCATCGGCGAAATCGCGTTCATGATCAGCTGAAGGCCATAGGGGCCCTGATCACCGGCAATCTCGCGCTGATGTAATTCCAACTGGTGCAGAATGGCTTCCAGCCGCTCCGGGCTGACACCCTCTTCCACCACTTGGTGCAGGGTGGACTCCACCAGGGCTTCAAAATCCGCCCGGCATTCAGGCTCAGAGCCTTCAATACCGCAAACAAACGTCATTTCGCGGTTGGAATCTTCCAGCCCCATCATCGGTGACGGGGCGTGGCCCAGGTCGGTGGTCTCCAGTGCCTTCATCAGCGCAGACGCGCTGTTTTCCAGCAACACCGCTGACAACAATTGGCCTTCCATGTTTTCCAGAAAATCAAAACTGTGCCCCAGCAACCATCCCATCACCATGTGGGTTTTCTTCTCGGTGCCCTCGCCTTCATTGACGGCGTAGGCCTGGTCTACCCGCAGGGGCGAGAACATGCGCTTCTCGTCCCGTACTGGCAGGTCAATTTCCAGACGATCAAAACGCTTTAGCGCCAGCTCTTCGAACTTTTCATGGTGCTCGTACGCCGGAATATTGCCGTAGGTGGCAAATATGGCGTTGCTGGGGTGGTAGTGGTGTTTGTAGAAATTCACCAGATCGTCGTAACTCAGATCAACAATGTGATCCGGTTCGCCACCACTGTTGTAGTGGTAGGTGGTTGTCGGGAACAAATGGCTGGAAAGGTTCTGCCACAGCTGCGATGTGGGGGCACTCATGGCACCCTTCATCTCGTTGTAGACCACACCGCGATAAACCAGATCACTGGAAGGGTCGTCGGGCTTGTCGAACTCCAGGCGATGACCTTCCTGGGCAAAATCCAGCGGATCAAGCTTCGAGAAAAACACCGAATCCAGATAGACCGACAACAGGTTGTCAAAATCCTTGCGATTCATGCTGGCGAAGGGGTACGCCGTCCAGTCGCTGCTGGTAAAGGCGTTCATGAACGTATTCAATGAACGATGAATCATCATGAAGAACGGATCGCGTACCGGGTAACGCTCACTGCCGCAAAGTGCGGTATGCTCCAGAATGTGAGCAACCCCGGTAGAATCCATCGGGAAAGTGCGCAGTGCCACGAAGAATACGTTTTCATCGTTATCTGCCGCCAGGTGAAGATGGCGGGCACCGGTTTTCTTATGGCGATATTCCTCAACCTCGAGGTTAAGAGTGCCAACCCGGTGACTGCGAAGTTTCTCGAAAGCCGGATGAGTTGCCTTGTCTGTCGCTGCAGCCATTAAAAGATCCTGTGGTTGAAAAGTTGAAAATTTCAGAAGGACAGGGTAACACGTAGCATCAACTATGATGCCCGGAACAAAATAAACAAGGTAACCTGCCTGACTATGACGCAACAAAGCCCACATACCAATCCGATAGAAGCCCCGCAGGTTGCCGCCTGGTGGGCTGAACGCCGCCGCTATCTGGAACAGGTCCGCGAGGTGCCGGAAATAAAACAACGCTTCCGCAAAGAACTGTTTTTCTATGTCTTGCGCCGGGTGCTTTGGTCTTACGGCTTCTTCCCCGTGGTTCTGGCTTTCTGGCTGCCACTGGTGCTGGCCAGTTTCAACCCGGTGGTCATGGCACAGGACATGATCACGCTGTTACAGGGCTTTGTGGCATCCAACCCCGAGCAGCAGGCGAACACCCTCAACTCGCTGACCATTGGCTGGCTGTCTATCGGTACTTTCTTCCTGGTTTTCGATTTCGTGATCAGCCCTTTCCGCTCACCCTACGACTACGAAGCGGATGTTTACATGAAGTCCTGGGAACAACTGAACCATCAGCCGAATCCCGAAGAGGCTTGATGACGCCTGATCTTTCAATCTTTGGTAGAATTGCAAAATCACGCAATCAAATCAGGCCAGCTTTCCCATGAATCACCTTTTCGTCGACAACCTTACCGTCATCGATTTTGCCTACCTGCACGCCACCCGCGGGCTGGTGGGTGAAAGCTGGATTGCCGACGTGGTGCTCGGCGGCGAACTGGACGAACAAGGCATGGTGTTCGATTTCAGCAACGTGAAACGCACCATCAAGCGAGTGATCGACGAACGTGTCGACCACCGGCTGGTCATTCCCCGGGGCTACGAAGGCCTGCAGTGGCAGGAAGACACGCCAGACACCTTCATCTGGCAGCTGACTGACGGCAGCCATATTGAACACCGCTCGCCAGACGAGGCCGTGGTGTGGCTGTCTGCCGACAAGGTAGTGCCTTCCGCCGTCGCCCGGCTGTTGGAGCAGGAATTGAAAGCGGTCCTGCCCGGCAACGTCACTTCCGTGGAGATCAACCTGCGTGAAGAAGAAATAGATGGCGCTTACTACCACTACGTACATGGCCTGAAGAAACACCTGGGCAATTGCCAGCGCATCGCCCACGGCCACCGCTCGCCCATCCGCATCGACCGAAACGGGTACCGCGATTACCATCTGGAAAGCCGCTGGGCCAAACTGTGGCAGGACATTTACGTAGGCACCGAGGAAGATGTCACCCGCCGCTTTGTCGGCGAAGACGGCAACCTCTACATCACCTTTGAATACGAAGCCAACCAGGGCGAATTTGCCCTCACCCTGCCCGACCAGCGCGTGTACATGGTCGACACCGACAGCACCGTGGAGTTTATCGCCGCGCACATTGCCGACAAGCTGAAGGTGGAATTTCCGGAAGACGATATTCGGGTGAAGGCCTACGAAGGCGTAGGGAAAGGCGCTATCGCCAAGCGCTAAGCAATCCCGGCCGCGCTGCGGGGCTTGCCCCGCACAAAACCTTCAGACACAAAAAAACCGCCCGAAGGCGGTTTTTTTGATGGCTATCCGGTGGACTAAACCGTCAAGCCGTATTGGCGTCCCCTAGGGGGTTCGAACCCCTGTTGCCGCCGTGAAAGGGCGGAGTCCTAGGCCACTAGACGAAGGGGA
>JAVLAV010000085.1:0-10995 GCA_031580735.1 Marinobacter sp. | reverse complement strand
CCTGAAACTCGATATTGCGCGTTTCATAAAGCAGCGCCACAGCCCGGGACGGCGTCATGGGCACATGATCGCCTCGGTGGTGGTTCGCCCCGTGGCCGAAGGCCGCTTTGAGCTGATTGCCGGCGAACGCCGCTGGCGCGCGACCCAACTGGCTGAGCTTGACAGCATACCGGCCATTATCCGGGATGTTCCGGACGATGCCGCCATCGCCATGGCGCTGATCGAAAACATCCAGCGGGAAAACCTCAACCCGGTAGAAGAAGCCTTTGCGCTTCAGCGCCTGCAGGATGAATTCGGTCTGACCCAGAGCCAGGTTGCCGAAGCGGTGGGCAAATCCCGCACGACCATTACCAACCTGTTGCGTCTGATCAGCCTCAGCGAAGATGTAAGAACCATGCTCGAACATGGCGATCTGGAAATGGGTCATGGCCGGGCGATGCTCACCCTGCCGCCGGAACAGCAGATGCAGGTAGCCCGGCAGGTGGTGGCCAAATCCCTGTCGGTGCGCCAGACCGAAGCGCTGGTTCGCCGGCTGCAGAGTGAAAAGCCGGGAGAGGCGAAAGTGGAAAAGACCGCGGTTGACCCGAATATCCGGGCACTTCAGGATGATCTGTCAGAGCGTCTGGGGGCCAGGGTCGCCATCGCTCACGGCAAGCGCGGCAAAGGCAAGCTGGTGATTGAATACAGCTCACTGGATGAACTGGACGGTATTCTGAACCACATTCAGTAGACCTTGGAATGAATTGAAAAACTCATCCTAAAGTCCTGTACGCGCAAAAAAACACCAGATGTGGTTGCGGTTTTACCGGCTCAGCACAACTTGTGTAAAAAACTGAACAATTACGTACCGGGGCCGTTTGTTTCGGGCTCGCTTTTGAAATCGATTGTATTGAACACCCTTCGGTAAACACATATAATTCCGCGCGCTTGATCCAACAGCAGGTGACATGACTCGTTATCGCAAAGCCATCACATACGTGCCATTAAAGCAGTGGCTCACAATAGAGATGGCAGCACTGATCGTTATGAGCCTGCTGTGGTGGTTACTGGTAAGCCGTTTGGCTGGTTATTCCGCATTTGTTGGCGGTCTTATCTTTGTCATACCAAACGCTTACTTTGCACATCGCACCTATCGTTACCAGGGTGCGCGCCAGATGAGTCTGGCAGTCAGTAATATTTTCAGGGCCGAGAGCATAAAGCTCGCCCTTACCGCAGTTTTTTTTGCGGCCGTTTTCACTTTAATGGAGCCAGTACACGTACCGGCTCTGTTATTCACTTTTGCTGTGATGGTTGTGATGGGCACTGCCTTGCGCTGGCTCATCCGGCCGCGACCACAGCGATGACTGGACGAGAGCAGTATGGCAGCTGATACCCCAGTAGATTATATAAAACACCACCTTACCAACCTTACCTACGGCAAGCTCCCGGAAGGCTATGAGCGGGCTGACGGCACGGTGACCCAGGAGTCCACATGGACGATGGCAAGCACCGCGCAGGAAGCTGCGGACATGGGCTTCATGGCTATCCACGTGGATACCATGGGCTGGTCTCTTGCCATGGGTATCCTTTTCCTCGGCCTGTTCAGGTTTGTTGCCAATCGTGCAACAACTGGAACGCCGGGTGGCCTGCAGAATACCGTCGAAATGACGCTTGAGTTTATTCAGGGCATCGTTCGCGATACCTTCCACGGCAGGAATCCTCTGATTGCGCCGTTGGCACTTACCGTCTTCGTCTGGATATTCCTGATGAACTCCCTGAAGCTGATTCCGGTGGATTACATCCCGTCCATCGCTCACGCAATGGGCCTGGAATACTTCAAGATTGTACCTACCACCGATCCCAATGGTACCTTCGGTATTTCAATCGGCGTGTTCCTGCTGATCATCTTTTACAGCCTCAAGGTCAAGGGCGTTGGCGGTTTCTCCAAGGAGCTGTCTTTGCAGCCGTTTAACCACTGGTTGCTGATTCCGTTCAACCTGGTGCTTGAGGTGCTGCAGCTGGTGGTCAAACCGGTCAGCCTGGCACTGCGTTTGTTCGGTAACATGTACGCCGGTGAAGTTATCTTTATCCTGATTGCGCTGTTGCCCCTGTGGGCTCAGTGGACCCTGAACGTTCCCTGGGCGATCTTCCACCTTCTGGTGATAACGCTACAGGCCTTTATCTTTACAACGCTGACTGTGGTTTACCTCAGCGCAGCACACGAAGATCACTAATAAAAACCCTTTAATACACTAAACCCTTAACTATCTGAAAAACTGAGGAGTCTTCAATGGAAATGGTATTTATCGCAGCTGCGCTTATCATCGGTCTGGGTGCTCTGGGCGCCGGTATCGGTTTCGGTCTGCTGGGCGGAAAACTGCTCGAATCCACAGCGCGTCAGCCAGAAATGGCTAACCAGCTGCAAACCAAAGCCTTCATCATGGCCGGCCTGCTCGACGCAGTACCCATGATCGGTGTTGGTATCGCGATGTACCTGATCTTCGTTGTTGCTGGTTAATCGAACCGTGAGACGTGGGCGCTGGCCATTGCAGCGCCCGACTTTCCGGACACCAGGACGCAACGAATAGCAAGAGGTATATTGCCGTGAATATAAACCTTACGTTGATAGGGCAATCGATTGCCTTCGCTATTTTCGTCTGGTTCTGCGTCAAATATGTATGGCCGCCGATTACGGCAGCCATGGAAGCGCGCCAGAAGAAAATTGCTGATGGCCTTTCTGCCGCCGATCGAGCTTCGCTTGATCTGGAGCTAGCGCAGGAAAAGGCCTCAAAGGAAATGCAGAAGGCAAAAGAAGAATCTGCAGCCCTGATTGACCAGGCCAACAAGCGTGCCGCCCAGATCGTCGAAGCCTCCAAGGACGACGCTCGTAAGGAAGGCGAGAAGCTGATCGAGCAAGCCAGGGCGGAAATTCAACAGGAGCGTGTTCAGGCTCGCGACGCACTGAGAGCAGAAGTGGCAACACTGGCTGTTGCAGGCGCCGAGAAGATCCTGGAAACCTCTGTAGACGCCAAAGCTCACAGCGAGATGCTGGAAAAGCTGGCCGCAGAACTCTAAAAGAGGGTCATCATGGCAGAACTCACAACGTTAGCCCGACCCTATGCGAAAGCCGTCTTTGCTGCCGCCGAAGACCAGAACGCTATTGATCTCTGGGATCAGGCACTGGCTTTTGCAGCACAGGTTGCGGCTGACCAACAGGTAAAGAACATCCTGGCCAACCCCGGCCTCTCTGAGCAGCGTAAGGCGGAACTCTTCGTCGATTGTTTTGAAGAGCCGCTGCCGGAAGCACTCAGAAATTTCCTGTCGATTCTTGCTGAAAACAAGCGTCTGGCACTGTTGCCGGCAATTTCTGTTCTGTTCCGTCTGTACCGCGCGGACCTCGAGAAGTCCGTAAGCCTGACAGTCGATACTGCTTTCGAGTTGTCTGACGAGGAACAGCAGAAACTGATCGACGCGTTGTCCAAGAAGCTGGAGCGCAAGGTTGAGCTTGAAGCCACCGTGGATCAGTCTCTGATTGGTGGTGTAGTGGTACGCACAGGCGACCTGGTTATCGACGCTTCAGTCCGTGGCAAATTGGCCAGAATGGCCAAGGCTCTGGGCTCCTGATTTCAGCACAAGGTTTGAGGATAAAGGCATGCAGCAACTGAATCCATCCGAGATCAGTGACATCATCAAGAAGAGAATCGAGAAGCTCGACATCTCTTCCGAAGCTAAAAACGAAGGTACTATCCTGTCGGTTTCCGACGGTATCGTACTGATCCATGGTCTTGCCGACGTTATGTACGGCGAGATGATCGAATTTGCCAATGGCACTTACGGCATGGCGCTGAACCTGGAGCGTGATTCTGTTGGTGCGGTTGTACTGGGCGACTACGAAGATCTGGCCGAAGGCCAGAAAGTACGTTGTACCGGTCGCATCCTGGAAGTGCCGGTTGGTCGTGAACTGCTGGGCCGTGTTGTAGACGGTCTGGGCAACCCGATCGACGCCAAGGGCGAGCTGGGTAACACCGAGACTTCCCCGATCGAGAAGGTAGCGCCTGGCGTTATCGCTCGTCAGTCTGTTGACGAGCCGGTTCAGACCGGTCTGAAGCCGATCGACACCATGGTGCCGATCGGTCGTGGCCAGCGTGAGCTGATCATCGGTGACCGTCAGATCGGTAAGACCGCTGTCGCCATCGACGCGATCATTAACCAGAAGAACACCGGCATCAAGTGTATCTACGTTGCCATTGGTCAGAAGCAGTCTTCTATTGCGGCAGTTGTACGCAAGCTGGAAGAGCACGGCGCGATGGATCACACCATCATCGTAGCTGCCGGCGCTGCTGATCCTGCGTCCATGCAGTACCTGGCTCCGTATGCCGGTACCTCCATGGGTGAATTCTTCCGTGACCGCGGTGAAGACGCTCTGATCGTATACGATGACCTGTCCAAGCAGGCCGTTGCGTATCGTCAGATCTCCCTGCTGCTGCGTCGTCCGCCGGGCCGTGAAGCCTTCCCGGGTGATGTATTCTACCTGCACTCCCGTCTGCTGGAGCGTGCATCCCGGATCAACGCCGATGAAGTTGAAAAGCTGACCAACGGCGAAGTGAAAGGCAAAACCGGTTCCCTGACCGCTCTGCCGATCATCGAAACCCAGGCGGGTGACGTTTCCGCATTCGTTCCGACCAACGTGATCTCCATCACCGACGGTCAGATCTTCCTGGAAACCAACCTGTTCAACTCCGGTATCCGTCCGGCGATGAACGCGGGTGTTTCGGTATCACGGGTAGGTGGTTCCGCACAGACCAAGATCATGAAGAAGCTCGGCGGTAACATCCGTCTGGCCCTGGCCCAGTATCGGGAACTGGCGGCATTCGCCCAGTTCGCTTCTGATCTCGACGAAGCAACCCGTAAGCAGCTGGAGCACGGTCAGCGGGTTACCGAGCTGATGAAGCAGAACCAGTACAGCCCAATGACCGTTGCCGAAATGGGCACGGTACTGTTCGCAGCGAACGAAGGCTTCCTGGACGATGTTGACGTAGACAAGGTTGTGCCCTTTGAAGCACAGCTGCTGGACTGGATGCGCTCTGAGCAGAAAGAACTGCTGGATCAGATCGGTCCTGAAGGTAAGTACAACGACGACATTACCGCTGGCCTGAAAGCTGCTCTGGAAAAATTCAAGACCACTCAGAGCTGGTAAATCCAACGGGTCCGCCATGTGCGGGCCCGATGGTGCATGTGAGTGTCTAACTTGAAAAGGCAGTGACTTATGGCCGTCGGAAAAGAAATACGTAATCAGATCGGAAGCATCAAGAGCACGCAGAAAATCACCTCCGCCATGGAAATGGTGGCGGCAAGTAAAATGCGTAAAGCTCAGGAACGTATGCAGGCGACACGTCCATACGCTGAAAAGATGCGCCAGGTAATCGGACATATTGCCAAGTCCAACAAGGATTACCGTCATCCGTTCATGCAGGAACGCGAGGTAAATCGGGTAGGCTACATTGTGGTCTCCTCGGATCGCGGCCTTTGTGGTGGCCTGAACACCAACACGTTCAAGGTGCTCATAAAGGAAATGCGTGGATGGAAAGAAAAAGGTGTTGAGACCGATATCTGCGCCATTGGCCAGAAGGCTTCCTCGTTTTTCCGCAGCTACGGCGGAAAAGTGGTGGCAGCGACAACCCACCTGGGCGACAGCCCGAGTGCGGAAACGCTGATCGGCAGTGTCAAGGTGATGCTGGATTCGTTCGAGGAAGGCAAGATTGACCGCCTGTACCTGGTAAGCAACGAATTCGTTAACACCATGACCCAGTCCCCTAAGGCGGAACAACTGTTGCCACTGCCTGAAGGCGATGGCGATGAAGAGGAAGAAATCGGTCACCAGTGGGATTACATTTACGAGCCGGATTCGCGTCCGATTCTTGACGGGCTGATGCCACGTTATATCGAGTCCCAAGTGTATCAGGGTGTGGTAGAGAATCTGGCCTGTGAACAGGCTGCGCGGATGATTGCCATGAAGAGCGCCACCGATAACGCTGGTGAAATCATCGACGAGCTGCAGTTGGTTTATAACAAAGCTCGTCAGGCGGCGATCACCCAAGAGATTTCGGAAATTGTGAGCGGCGCGGCATCCGTTTAATAGCGCTCACACCTACTGGTTTTATTGACTACTAGATAACGAGGAACCGAGCATGAGTAGCGGACACATCGTTCAGATCATTGGCGCGGTTATCGACGTGGAATTTCCACGTGACTCCGTACCAGGCGTTTATGACGCACTGCTGCTTGAAGGTGGCGAAACAACTCTGGAAGTTCAGCAACAGCTGGGCGACGGCGTTGTTCGTACCATCGCCATGGGCAGCACAGAGGGCCTGAAGCGTGGCCTGAAAGCAGAAAATACCGGCAACCCGATCTCTGTACCCGTTGGTACCCAGACTCTGGGCCGGATCATGGACGTTCTGGGTCGTCCCATCGACGAGCAGGGCGAAATCGGCGAAGACGAGCGTTGGGCTATCCACCGCAAAGCACCGGGCTATGCCGATCAGGCAGCGTCTGCGGACCTGCTGGAAACCGGCATCAAGGTAATCGACCTGGTCTGCCCGTTCGCCAAGGGTGGTAAAGTCGGCCTGTTCGGTGGTGCCGGCGTTGGCAAGACCGTTAACATGATGGAGCTGATCAACAACATCGCGAAAGAGCACTCCGGTCTCTCCGTATTCGCTGGTGTTGGTGAGCGTACCCGTGAAGGTAACGACTTCTACTACGAAATGAAGGACTCCAACGTCCTTGATAAAGTAGCGATGGTTTACGGCCAGATGAACGAGCCTCCCGGGAACCGTCTGCGTGTAGCCCTGACCGGTCTCACCATGGCCGAGAAGTTCCGTGACGAAGGTCGTGACGTACTGTTGTTCGTAGACAACATCTATCGTTACACCCTGGCGGGTACCGAAGTATCGGCACTGCTGGGTCGTATGCCTTCAGCGGTAGGCTACCAGCCGACTCTGGCCCAGGAAATGGGTGAGCTGCAGGAGCGTATTACCTCCACCAAGGCCGGCTCTATCACCTCTATCCAGGCGGTATACGTACCGGCGGATGACTTGACTGACCCGTCTCCGGCAACCACCTTCTCGCACCTTGACGCTACCGTGGTACTGAGCCGTGACATCGCCTCCAAGGGTATCTACCCGGCGATCGACCCGCTGGACTCCACTTCTCGTCAGCTCGATCCGCTGGTGATTGGTGAGCAGCATTACAACGTGGCTCGTGGTGTTCAGAACGTTCTGCAGCGTTACAAAGAACTGAAAGACATCATCGCGATCCTGGGTATGGACGAACTGTCAGAAGAAGACAAGCTGACCGTTTCCCGCGCCCGTAAGATCGAGCGTTTCCTGTCTCAGCCGTTCCACGTTGCTGAAGTATTCACCGGCGCTCCCGGTAAGTACGTGTCTCTGAAAGAGACCATCAGCAGCTTCGAAGGCATCCTCAATGGCGAGTATGACGATATGCCGGAACAGGCATTCTACATGTGCGGCACCATCGAGGAAGCAATTGAGAAGGCTAAGGCAATGAAAGAGAAAGAAGGCAAATAAAACCTTCTCTCTTTCTGACGCAAGAGGCGTAAAATATGGCTATGACCGTACATTGTGACGTCGTAAGTGCCGAGGAAAAAATCTACTCCGGGCTGGTAGAGATGCTTATCGCTACCGGTACCGAGGGTGAGCTTGGCATCCAGCTTGGCCACGCTCCGCTTCTGACCGAGCTCAAGCCCGGTTCAGTGCGGATCATCAAGCAAGGCGGCGAGGAAGAAATCCTGTACGTTTCAGGTGGTTACCTGGAAGTACAGCCGAACCTCGTTACCCTGATGGCCGACACTGCGGTTCGTGCGAAAGACGTCGACGAAGCCGCAGCACTGGAAGCCCAGAAAGAAGCCGAGAAGGCACTGGCGAACAAAACAGGCGAGTTTGAATACTCCCGGGCCGCCGCCGAGCTGGCAGAAGCCGCCGCTCAGCTGCGTACCATCCAGAAGCTGCGCAAGAACCTGCGATAAGCAGGGCTTGTATCGGTGCCCGGAGTGGCCTGATTATAAACCGCATCCGCAGGTGGAGGGTTTTTGTTTCCGCAAGGAAACAGTAACGCCTTCACCGGGACGCGGTTTTTTTATTTCTAACCAAACAAAAATCTGGAGCATGAAGCGCCATGAGCCCTTTACACGTTGTGATCCTGGCTGCTGGCCAGGGGTCAAGGATGAAATCTGCACTGCCCAAGGTACTGCATCCGGTCGCTGGAAAACCGATGTTGCACCATGTTGTTGAAACAGCGAAACAGCTGGGCGCGGAGAAAATTCACACGGTGATTGGTCATGGAGCTGAACAGGTTCAGGCGTCGCTGCAGGACGAGTCGGTGAACTGGGTCATGCAGACCGAACAACTGGGCACCGGCCATGCTGTTGCTCAGGCGTTGCCGGATCTTCCGGACGATGCCCGGGTACTGGTGCTCTATGGTGACGTACCGCTGACCGCCAAAAGCACGCTGGAAGCGATGATTGCGGACCTCGACGAAAGCAATCTGGCGTTGCTGACGGTCGATATGGACAATCCCCATGGCTACGGCCGGATTGTTCGTAACGCTGCAAACCAGGTGCAGGCTATTGTTGAGCAGAAAGATGCCACCGCCGAGCAGCAGGAGATCAAAGAGGTCAATACCGGGATTCTGGCGGTCTGTGCAAAGCACCTGAAAAACTGGTTACCCACCCTGTCTAACAGTAATGCCCAGGGCGAATACTACCTCACAGACATTATCGCCATGTCAGTAGACCATGGCCTTTCTGTGACGGTATCCCAGCCGTTGAATCCATTTGAGGTACAGGGCGTGAACAACCGCCTGCAACTGGCCGAACTGGAACGCTGGTACCAACGTCAGCAGGCCGAACGCCTGATGACAGAGGGTGCCAGTCTGGCGGACCCGGCCCGCCTGGATGTGCGCGGCGAAGTGACCATCGGAAACGACCTGTGGATAGATGTGAACGTGGTGCTTGAGGGCAAGGTGAATCTGGGCAGCAATATCACCATCGGCCCGGGTTGTGTGATCAAAGACACCACCATTGCCGACGGTGCCGAGATAAAAGCCCACAGCGTGGTCGAAGGCGCAGTAGTCGGTGCTAATGCCCAGATTGGCCCCTTCGCCCGACTGCGTCCGGGTACCGAGCTGGCCGCCAACACCAAGGTTGGCAACTTTGTGGAAACCAAAAAAGCGGTCGTGGGTGAGGGCAGCAAGATCAACCACCTGAGCTACGTGGGCGATACCTCAATGGGCCGTAACGTGAATGTGGGTGCAGGCACCATCACCTGTAACTATGATGGGGTGAACAAACACCAGACCGTCATGGGCGACGGCGTATTTGTCGGCTCCAATACCGCATTGGTCGCCCCGGTCACGCTGGGCGAAGATGCCACCATCGGTGCCGGTTCCACCATCACCCGGGATGTGGCCGACAAAGAGCTTGCGATTGCCCGTGGCAAACAGCGCAATATTGAAGGCTGGGAACGGCCGAAGAAAACGTAAAGACCGATCAACGAACAGGTGAAGACAGTATGTGTGGGATTGTAGGAGCGGTATCTGAACGGGATGTTCAGGGGATTTTGCTGGAGGGGCTGCGTCGGCTGGAATACCGCGGTTACGACTCCGCCGGCATGGCCGTGCTCAACGGTGGCAATCAGGCTCAGCGCGCCCGGGAAGTTGGCAAGGTAGCGGCTCTGGCCGATGCCATCGAAGCCAATCCCCTGAACGGCCACCTGGGTATTGCCCATACCCGCTGGGCCACCCATGGCCAGCCATCCCAACTGAACGCACACCCGCATATGTCCGGTGAGCGCCTGGCCATTGTTCACAACGGCATTATCGAGAACTACCAGGAACTGCGCGACGAACTGAAGGCCGAAGGTTTCGAGTTCACCTCACAGACCGACACCGAAGTGGTCGCCCACCTGATCGAACAGAATTATCGTGAACAGGGCAGCCTGTACGACGCGGTAAAAACCGCCATCCTCCGCCTGCGCGGCGCCTACGCCCTGGCCGTTGTGCACGCAGACGAGCCGGACCACCTGGTGGTGTGTCGCGAAGGTAGTCCCCTGGTTGTGGGCGTGGGCATTGGTGAAAACTTTATTGCCTCGGACCAGCTGGCGCTGCTGCCGGTTACCGACCGCTTCATGTTCCTGGAAGAAGGCGATATCGCCGACATCCGTAAAGACGGCGTCGAAATTCATGACCGCGAAGGCACACCGGTTGAACGCCCCATAACCCGCTTCGAACACGGCGCGGATTCCGCCGAGAAAGGCGACTACCGGCACTTCATGCTCAAGGAAATCTACGAGCAACCGAAAGTGATCAAGGCCACCATGGAAGGGCGGATTACCGATTCCCGCGTGCTGGAGCAGGCCCTGGGCACCGAAGCCGCCAAGCTGTTGGACAACGTGCGCCATGTACAGATCATCGCCTGTGGCACGTCCTACCACGCCGGCATGGTCGCCCGTTACTGGATCGAAGAGCTGGCCGGCGTACCCTGCTCGGTGGAAGTGGCCTCCGAGTTCCGCTACCGCAAGCATGTGATTCAGCCGGACACCCTGTTCCTGTGCATTTCCCAGTCCGGTGAAACCGCCGACACTCTGGCCGCTCTGCGTCAGGCCAAGAAAGCCGGTTTCCGGGCTGCACTGGCCATCTGCAATGTGCCCGGCAGCTCCCTGGTACGTGAATCCGACCTGGTGATCATGACCCAGGCCGGCCCGGAGATTGGTGTAGCGTCCACCAAAGCCTTCACCACCCAGCTTACGGCCCTGTTGATCTTCACCCTGGCCCTGGCGCGTCATAATGGCCTGAGCGAAGAAAAAGAAGCCGAGATCGTTAAAGCCATTCACCTGGTGCCTGGCCAGGTCAGCGATGTGCTGGCTCTGGATGCCGAAATCCAGGAAATGTCCAAAGCCTTCATGGACAAATTCCACAGCCTGTTCCTGGGCCGTGGCTCCCAGT
>JAVLAV010000084.1:0-11024 GCA_031580735.1 Marinobacter sp. | reverse complement strand
TAACATCGCTTATCTGCCAGGCTTCATTGGAAGAAGATCCATACAGTGTAACCGGTTTCCCGACGACACAAACCCTTGCCCATAAAAAAGCCAGCCGCAGCTGGCTTTTAAGCACCAATCGATATCAGGCTTGCTGACGGCGACGAGCTGCACCAAGGCCTGCGAGGCCGAGGCCCAGAAGTGCCAGGGTTCCTGGTTCTGGTACCAGTACCTCGAATTGCTGTGATCTCTTGTTGGAGGTCGGGTTTCCAACAACGAGAACGTTGGAGGAATTATACCCATCACCAATAAAGATGTCGGTAGACGGTACGGCGTTATCATCTTCGAGCACCAGGCCAAAACCGTCGAAGAGGCTTGAGCCCAGAGTGAACTGCATTAGTTCCGTGGTGCCATTCAAGGTGAAGTCAATGCCGTCAAACCCGCCTGAATTATTAGTCAGATTAGTCCATTCAATGTCCTGGGAGACACTGGATGGATTAGGTGGCGTAAGGTTGTCAGTGCCGTTTGACTCAAAGGACACTTCAGTAAGCGTTCCCAACTGGAAGTTTTGGAAAGTGAGTTTGCCGAACCATTCAACCGGATTGTGGTCCGCACCGTCACCAGTCCACCGCAATGACCAGCTACTGGTGTCATTGGCATCGTTCCACAGATAGTAGCCGGCGCCTTGGCTGCCGACATCCAATGACCCGTTTGACGTGGTGCTGCCAGTGTACTGAGGCGTTGCGAAAGCAAAAGAGGCGCAAGTTAGGAGCGAGGCCCCGATAATCGCATTCCTGAAAGTCATGGTAATACTCCATCAATTTAGTATGAGCCTTCCATGCAACCCAGCCATCTCTCTCAGAGATCTGTGGCTTTCCGTCCCACCCTCGCGGGTGGTTTGGCCTACGATCGGTAATTCCCGATCCTGTCTGTTACATAAGCGATATACGTGCCAAAAAATTAAAATGTTGATTAAAAGGGAGTTTTACATTTGCTTTATGGGCTTCTGTAAAGAATATCGACAGCTGAGGATAAGAGGCCAAGGGAGGTGGTATTCAGGCGGTACAATGTGTGCGCTCAATTTCAAAAGTGTCGGGCTTATTTACACTAGGCTTTTTTAGTTTATGGCCTGCCATAAACTAAAAAAGCCAGCCCGGGGGCTGGCTTTGAAAGGGTTTCGCTGGGGTCAGGCGCTTCTACGACGTCTGGCTGCACCCAGGCCTGCAAGGCCCAGGCCCAATAGCGCGAGGGTACCGGGCTCCGGTACGACGCGGGCTACCTCAAAGGCGACGCCATTGCTGCTGCTGAGTTTGACGCTGTCAAAGTTTCCCTCGAAGGAGAAGTACCCATCTGTGTTGAATTGAGGGCCAGTTCCATCCGAGCCGGCTGCCACCGCCTGGGCTTGAGTGCCCGTATAGGTAACACCACCGTCATTACCAAGGAAAAACTCGATAATGTTGTAGGAGTCGATAGACCCCCAATAAAGATCAAAAACACCGCTCAGTCCGGATACTGTAATTGGGCTTATGGCACCATCGGGATTATCGTTTGCGCTTGTGACGTTGTACGAAAGCACATTGGCACCGTTACCGGTATCGTCACCCGGGCGTTTGGCAACACCACTTTGTGTCGTAGCCGGACTGATGACAGCGCCACCGGAGACGGTCAGGCCCGAGCTGGCCAGATCCCCACAGGTGCTCACGCAGGCGTTACCATCATAGGTTGCGGTGTAAGTTGGCACTGCCGATACTGCCGAGCTCAAACCAAGAGCTACTCCGGCGGCAAGACATTTCAAAGCTAGAGTTTGCGTTGTTGTGCGTTGCATTGTCGATCTCCTTAACCTGTGGTCCATCCCTGCGTTCGAAATCTATTTTCGACCGGAACTCTCCGGTTGCCTGGTGAACCTCTCGATCCATTCCTCTGCATGGAACAGGCCAGAACTGAAAGCTACTTATTAAACAGTGACTTAGATATGGTTAACAAAAGCTTCAGATTGAGATATCGGTGTATCTGTAAAAAAGGTCGACATAGGCACCTTGAAATTGAAAAGTGAATCATCCGGAACTGTCCCGGTCTTCATTGTTTACCGCATCAAGATGGCTTTGTATTTCAGCGTTGTCTGGAGCCAGCCTCAATGCTTCTTCGATGGCTTCCCTGGCTTCTGAATGCTTGCCTGACAGGTGGAGGATCCAACCATAGGTGTCCAGAACCGCAGGGTTCTCCGGCGCCAGCTCCCGGGCCCGGCTGGCCAGCTCTGCAGCACGGCTGGTGTCGTCCTGCCGGAGCAACCACGCGAGGTTGTTTAACGCGCCAACATTATCGGGCTGGCGTGAGAGAACCTGTTCGTAGTGATTGGCGGCCTGAAGTTCCTGTTCGTTGGTCATTAACCATTCGGCTCTGGCCAGGTGCGCTGCGACGCTGTCAGGGGCGGCCTCAAGCCAGCTGTCGGTTAGTTGATCAACGCTGTCTGGCGCTTCTTGTTTTGCCAGGCGGATCAGTGCTGGCATTAACTCTGTCTCTCGAGAGGATTGCCACTGTTCCGCGAGATAATCATGCGCTTCAGCAGTTCCGAGGTGTTTCTCCAGAAGGGCGGCCCGGGAAAACACTACGGCTTGCTGTTCACCAAAGTTTTCCTCCACGGCATCCAGGGCATCAAAGGCCTTATCCGTATTGCCTTCCATTTCCGCGATGCTCACAGGCAATAAAGCAAAGTTCACGTTCTCGGGTGCAAGGGCAATAGCCTCGGCGGCTTTTTCGCGCGCCTTTTGATAATTGCCAGACTGTACTGCTGCCCGGGCTTCAGCTACCAGAAGTTGTACTCGGGCTTGTCGAACAGCGGACGATTCAGTGTCCTGCCACTGATTCAGAAGGTTTCTGGCCTGCTCCAATTCTCCCTGGCTGATGTTGATTATGGCCGAGAGGGTATTGGCATTTTTCGCCAATTCCGGGCTGTCTTCCGCCAACCTGTTCAACCAGCGCTCAACGTCTTCAGTTGAGTGGTCGCGGGCATAAATCTGGCCGGCCCGCTGAAGCGGCCGTATTGCATCTGGCGTCAGCCGGGCTGCCGCTAATTGCACCTCTACAGCTTGTTCGTTCTCGCCATTCTGCGCGTACAGGCTTGCCAGAGCCTGTTTGGGTAATGACAGGTCGGGGTTTTCTTCGTCAAGCTGCCGGAGGCGTGTGATGGCCTCATCAATATTGCCAAGGCGGGCATCCGCCATGCTCGCCAGAAAGAGCGCGTTGGGCTCATCGGGGTAGCCGTTGAGCAGGGAATCCCGGATCTCTTCGGCTTCTTTTATTTCGCCCTGTTGGATCAGAAGGTTGAGGTAGGTGCCAGTGGTTGTCCACGCGGCGGGCTGGGATGTAAATGCCATTCTGAGTTGTGCCAGGGCCTGCTCGGGCCTTTCTTTACCAAGATAGTGCCGGGCAAGCGCCAGGCGCAGGCGAACCCGGTCCGGCTCATTCGCTATAGCCTTGCTCAGGCTTGCCACACCGGTGTCCTGGTGCTCCGGCATGCTCAGGGCCAATATGCCATGCATGGCCAGAATTTCGTTGTCTTCGGGACGCGCTTTCAGGGCACGTTCCAGTGTTTCCAGCGCCTGTTCCCGTTCCCCGATATCTATCTGCGCCATGGTTGCTGCCCGCAAAAACGGTGTTGAGGTGGTTTCGGGATCCAGGTTCTCGCTCAACAGCCGGCTCCCTTTCTCTGTATCGCCGGTGCTGGTAGCCAGCGCGCCAAGCATCAGGGCGGCCTGCCGGTTTTCGGGGTTCATGCTCAGCATGTCACTCAGGATTCGTTTGGCTTCGTCAATATTGCCTTCCTTGAGTGCCGTCATGGCTGCGTTACCTTGCTCGACCGCGTCGTTATTGCGGTTTTCGGCGAGGATCTTGTTGTAAACCTGGGCTTCTACGGTTTTTCCCTGTTCGGTCAATACCCTGGAGAGAAGCGTCAGAATGTTTCGCCGGACAGGCAGGAAAACATCAGAGGAGGGCAGATCGCTGGCAGCGTCTGTGAGGGTTTGCGCAGCAGCTTCCAGATTGTTCTCCTGGTACTCTGCCATACCTTTCCAGTAGCGGACTTCCGGCACTGGTGAGTTCTGTTGCAGCCAGTCTTCTATGGTGCGTAACGCCTGCCCTGGCTGGTTCACATCGATGAGTGTGCGTGCGGTGCCAATGACGGCATCAACATTGGACGGGTGGTTCGCCATCAGGTTGCGATACAGTGATAACGCTTCGGCCCGATCCCCTGAAACCCTCAAGGCTTCTGCCCTGACCAGAGAAACCCGGGTTTGCTGCTCGGGGCCGCCGGGCTTGTATTGCTCCAGGGTTTCCTGCGCGGAAAGATGTTTGCCGCGGCTGACATAAGCCCTGGCAAGAAGCAGGGCGACTTCCTGGGGCTGGTCTTCAAGCCAGGGCTCCAGCAGATCCGATGCCTCGCGGTTTGCACCAATGCTGAGATACAGCTCTGCCAGCCGAATAACATGAGATACGTTGTCCGGGTCTGCTTTGATGGCGTTCCTGATTTCCAGTAAGGCAGAGCGATATTGACGCTGATCAGCGTAGGTTTCCGCCCGCTCGATATGGGAGGTGGCCTCTGATGAACCAGCCGAATCATCATTGCCACAGGCAGTCATCAGCGGCAGCGGGAGCAAAAGGGCGGATACGGTGAGCAGTGATAGAAGCCGGTTCTTATTGGCGTTTATGTGTGGGTTCATCTTGTTACTCCTGTATGGGGCTGCGCTGGTTGCAATGGGTCCGTCCGAATCATTCAGGGTGTTGAAGTGGCCGTTGATGTTTCAATGTGGTATTTGTCGGTCAGGTTGTAGAGCGTAGGCCGGGTGATCCCCAGTAGTCGTGAAGCGCGGGACATATTGAAGTCGGTATTCTGCAAAGCCTGCAGAATGGCGCCGCGCTCAGCGTCCTCGCGAACCTGGCGCAGGTTCAGCTGAGTCGATGATTCGCCATCCACCGGTTCCAGTTGGAGATCGTCTGCGTTGATTCGTTTCCCATCGGCCATAATGATTGCCCGTTTTATCTTGTTGATCATCTCCCTCACGTTGCCGGGCCAGCGGTAGGCGATGATTGCCCGCTCCGCATCTTCCGAGAAGGCTATATTCGGACGTTCCATGTCTGCGCCAACCTGCTTCAGTAACGTTCGGGCGATGACCAGAGCATCGCCGTTCCGTTCTCGCAGGGCCGGAACATCAAGGGTTATTTCAGCAATGCGATAGTAGAGGTCTTCGCGGAAGTCGCCGTTGTTAACCAGCGTATGAACATTGCGGTGGGTGGCACATACTACTCGAACATCTACTGGAATCGGCTTTATCGAGCCAACCCGGTCAACAACCCGCTCCTGAAGGAACCGGAGTAGTTTGGCCTGCAAGGCCATTGGCATGTCCCCGATTTCGTCAAGGAAGAGCGTGCCGCCGTTTGCGCTCTCGATTTTTCCCTGTTTCGCTTGGGTGGCGCCGGTGAATGAGCCTTTTTCAAACCCGAAAAGTTCACTTTCCAGCAGGTTTTCGGGTATGGCGGCGCAGTTGATAGCGGCAAACGGCTTGCCGGCACGGTGGCTGAGGTCGTGCAGTGCGCGGGCCAGCAATTCTTTGCCTGTCCCGGTTTCACCGGTGATCAGTGTAGTGACATCGGTCGGAGCTACTTTTTCAATGGTGCGGCAAATTGTGAGCATTTCCGGGCTGGCAGCCACAAGACCCTTGATAGTTGGGTAATGACCGCGGCTGGTAAGTTCCCGATTGGCTTCTTCCAGCTCTGCGACCCGGAAGGCCCGGTTTACCACAAAAGTGAGGATATCGGCGTCCAGGGGCTTCTGGTAGAAATCACTGGCGCCCATGCCAATGGCTTTAACGGCATTTTCCCGGTCTTCCCGACCAGTAACCACAATTACTTTGGTGGCCGGCGCCAGACGAAGTATGTCTTCCAATAGGGCAAACCCCTCTGAGGCGCCTCCTGGATCAGGGGGCAGGCCGAGGTCTAGTGTTACCACTGTGGGTTCGAGCCGGCGCAGCATCGTCAGCGCAGTAGGTCTGTCAGCGGCAACCGATACCTCGATGTCACCACTGAAACACCATCGCATCTGACTTTGCAGGCCGGGATCGTCTTCAACTATCAATAACTGCTTCACGGTAACAACCAATCCTTTGTTCCATGTTCGTGTTTCGTTGCCCGAGCAATCAGAATGGGTTTGATTGCAGTCTGTAAGAGCAAATCCTTGAACCTGAGTTATAACTGATCATTGACGCTTTGCAATATTTGGCGGGAAAATAGCTAAAAGTGACGAATACTTGACGAATGCCCTTCTTCTTTTGTGTCAAATACCGGTGTATCGCTGTCTTCAGCGTCACCTTCGGAAATTGCCAGCGGGAACCTTATTGAAAAGCAGGAGCCCACACCCAGTTCACTGGTTACGTCTATCCCCCCTCCTAATTCATGGATGTATTCTTTTGCCTGATAGGCACCAATGCCCATGCCGGCGAGCCCTTTCGTGCTTTCAAAGGGTTTGAAAAGGCGAGTCCGGATAAATTCTTCGCTCATTCCTCCGCCACTGTCCTGAATAAAAAGCACCACGCTTTCGCTTGAGGCCTTAACAGACAAAGTGATCTCTCCATCAGGCGGCGTTGCGTCTTGTGCATTGCAGATCAGGTGACTCAGCACGTTGCGAAGTTGTTCTTTGTCGGCGTATACGGCGATGGTGTCGGAGGAGGTTTCAAGCACTGGCACCGGCGTGCGGTTGGATGTGCTTTCTATCAGCTCCTCCAGCAAGGTGATCAGGTTGATGGGAGCTGTCTGTTCTGTGCCGTTTCCGCCGGGTTTGTGGATGTGGTTGACCAGATTGGACATTTTCTGAACAGCATGTTCGGTGGTGGCTATCATGTCGTCAATAAAAGCCGGGTTAGCTCGGTGCCGGGGTGCATTACTCACCAGCAGGGACAATTGAGCGATCAGGGTTTTCAAGTCGTGAATCATGAACGCTGAAGCCTTGTTGACAGCCTCAAACTGCATGGCCCGAGACAGACGGTTCTGGGCGTCGGCCTGGGCGAGCAGGTTGCAGGACTGCCGGGCGACGACCTTGATCAGGTCAAAGTTTTCCCAGTTCAACTCGACTTTTGCCCATGGCCTGTTGACGATGGCGATGCCATAGAGTTTTGTGCCCAGGTACAGTGGAATAATGAGCCAGGCATCGGGTATGCGGATAATAGGTTCTGGTATTTCCAGAAGGTCGTAGCTGAGCGGATCGTTGCGGTATTCATTGAGGTCTATCACCCATTCATGGTTGCGAAAATAGCAGGCCATTTCCGAGTCAGCGTCAATGATGGTGCGTTTGGGGGACGCCATGTTCAGGCTGGCTTTGAGAGTGTAGTTTTTGTGGTCGTCTTGCACCCAGGTTGCTCCGGCATTGCTCTCTACCAGGCTGGCAAGAATCCGGATGACCCGTTCAGGCAGGGGAGGGTCATTGTCCACGCTGGCCAGCTCCCGGGTCATTTTCAGCCATTCCTCACGGTAATCGTATTTGTAATCAAAAAAGTTCTGGCTGATAAACACCATTAAACGGGCTCTGATACGGCGCGAGACCATCAGCGTTACCAGAAAAGCGATGGCAACCGTGATGAACAGGACCTGCAGGGCCTCGCCCCATTGACCACCCAGTGCCCGGACGTAATATCCGCCTGCGGCCAGAAATAACAGGTAACCGCCGGCAAATATCAGTGTGCCTACATGAAAAACCGCCGATCGGGACAAGTGAAAATCGACCGGCTGCTTACGGGTATTAATGACATTGATGGCAAACAGCGGAACCAGGGCGGCGTTGATGAACCCGCGGGCGTCCCAGAATGGGCCGGTGATCTGGCCGAACAGCAAGGCATCGGAATACATCAGGAAGTCGTATCCGAAAAGGGTGGCGGCACCGATGCACAGGTATTTGAGTGAGGAGCGGCTGAAAGCCGGCGAGTTGCGCCAGATCTGCTCCACCAGAGACAACCCGAGCAATGAGAGGGCGAGCTGTCCAATAACGCGGGTTTTTCCTGTTAGCAATTCGACGGAAAACAGAAGTTCGATGGCGCCCAGTGTTGCCAGGGAAACCACCAGGCCCGTGGCTACAATGCCCAGACCTTTTTTCAGTTGATCCGCCAGGCGCCCCTGGCTAACGGTATTCCGGAGAATGGCGAAGAGCAACAGAATCCAGACGCTGTCCCGAAGCAGTTCCATGAGGTATCGAACAAGAAAGCCGGGATGCCCGGACAGGCTTTGAGCCACCACTGTGGCACCCCACAAGCTGCTGATGATGGCGGCAAGAAGAAGCGCCCGGTCAGTATCCCGGCGCAGGTAACGGCTGGCGACAAGAGCGGCCAATACCGCGTATAAAGCTGTGGCTGAGCCGTAGCTGATGATGCCTGGATCCCTTAGCATCGGCCTGTCCTTAAGTGTATCTGCTTATCTGTAAGCTGAATTAAAGCCTTCGCATGAGCCTGTTTGATCATACAATAGCCTAAAATAACGGAGGCCTGTTAATGAACACCCTAAATGAGGAGGCGGTTGTTATTCCGCTGCCGGACCCTCGCTTTAAGCCCATAGTGGGTCAGCTCGACAGAGTTGCCGGTGAAGATCCGGGCTTGATAAGCCGGGATAGCCAGGCGGATGCCGGAATTGATGAAGCCTGGCTCGATGGTCTGGCGGATCACCTGGGTGAACATGCCTGGATGGAACTGGATCTTTCCACCCGCATGCCAGGGGGCCTTTTAGATGCGCTGCGCAAGGAAGTGACCATTCTTCACAATACCGACGCCATGCGCAGGGCCGGCATTGGCCGTGGTGACGAGCTGACCAGGGATCGCAGCGTTCGACGCGACCAGATTGTCTGGCTGGAAGGTTTTACTGAGCCCCAGGCTGCGTTGTTCCGGTTTCTTGATGAGCTCATGGCCGGGTTGAACCGGCGCCTGTTTCTGGGCCTGAAGCGGTACGAGGCTCACTATGCCACCTTTCAGCAGGGCGATTTCTACAAACGCCACCTGGACAGCTTTCGGGGCAGGGCCTCGCGGGTTCTCAGCCTGGTGTTGTACCTCAATGAAGACTGGGGGCTGGAAGATGGCGGGGAGTTGCGGGTGTTCAGCTCCCGGGATGAAAATAGCGTGACGGGTGTGGTGCGCCCCGAGGCGGGCAGGGCCGCGCTGTTTCTGAGCGAGGAGGTTCCGCATGAGGTGTTGCCGGCCAATCGAACCCGTTTCAGTATTGCCTGCTGGTTCCGCCAGGATGAAGTGCCTTTGCCTTTACAGGCCGTTGTAGTCCCTGAATCCTTCTGTTAATATTCGCGCCGCTTTCGGGGAAATTTTCCCGGAACGCCGTTATGGTGGCCCCATTGGTGCCTCCGCAACATGAAACCGTGAACCCGGTCAGGCCCGGAAGGGAGCAGCCGAAGCGGTGGATTTGTGTGCCGGAGATTTGCTGATGGGGTCACCCCCAGATTTTCCTCCCCGTATTTGATTTCCTTGTCTCTTTTCTTGCACCCGGCTTGATAAAGGCTGCTGAACTTTCTTCTTATCAACTCCGGTACATGCTAGAGTTAGGCGCATTTTCACACCAGTTGATGGAACATGAGCTACCAGGTTTTAGCCCGAAAATGGCGCCCTCACACCTTCGAAGACATGGTGGGGCAGGAGCACGTACTGCAGGCTCTGGTGCATGCCCTTGAGCACCAGCGTTTGCATCACGCCTATCTGTTTACCGGCACTCGCGGTGTTGGCAAGACGACGATTGGTCGTTTGCTGGCCCGGTGTCTGAATTGCGAGACCGGCATTACGCCACATCCCTGTGGTGAGTGTGACAGTTGCAAAGAGATTCTGGACGGCCGGTTTGTTGATCTGATCGAGATAGACGCAGCCTCCCGCACCGGCGTGGACGACATGCGCGAGTTGACGGACAACGTCCAGTACTCGCCAAGCCGCGGCCGTTACAAGGTGTACCTGATTGACGAGGTGCACATGCTCACCAACCAGTCGTTCAACGCCTTTCTGAAAACGCTTGAAGAGCCGCCTGACCACGTAAAATTCCTGCTGGCGACCACAGATCCGCAAAAACTGCCGGTGACCGTTCTGTCCCGCTGTCTGCAGTTTAATCTCAAGCGTATGACGCCGGAGCACATTGTCGGGCATTTGCGGCACGTATTGACCGAAGAGCAGATACCGTTTGAAGACCCGGCACTGTGGCTGCTGGCCCGGGCTGCTGATGGCAGCATGCGCGATGCCCTGAGTCTGAGTGACCAGGCCATTGCCTTTGGCAACCAGAGCCTGACGGCCAGCGATGTCAGCAACATGCTGGGCACGATTGATCAGCGGGATATTGAGCGCATTGTCAGCACTCTGGTTGAGCGCGATGGCCCGGGTCTGCTTTCAGAAATAGGGCGTATTTCCGATTTTGCGCCGGATTACAGCGTCATTCTTGCGGACCTGCTCTCGCTATTCCATCGGGTGACCATGGAGCAGGTGGTGCCCGGAAGTGCTGATAACGCCATGGGTGACGCCGCTCAGGTGCAATCCCTGGCCCGCAAGCTCAGCGCCGAAGATGCCCAGCTGTTTTACCAGACGGCGTTGATCGGGCGTAAAGATCTGGCGGTAACCCCTGATGCACGCATGGGCTTTGAAATGACCCTGTTGCGAATGCTGGCCTTCCGGCCGGGTGCTGACAGGCGTGAACCGCCAGCATTGGGGGCTGACAGCAATAACAGTGGCGGCCACAATGAACCTGAGCCAGAGCCTGGCCCAGCGTCGCAACCAGAGCCAGCGCCGGCGTCTGAACCGCCTGCGCAGCCGTCTGCCCCGGAACCTGCTCCGCCTTCGACTCCAGAACCTGTGCCTTCTTCTTCATCGGAGCCTGTGGCAGGCATGCCTGAGCCTCCGGTTGCTCCTGAGCCAGAGCCGGAAGCCGTGGCTGAACCTGAACAGCAGCCGGAAGCACGGGCAGAGCCAGATACAGATATTTCAGTTGAAGAACCGGCGGTAGCGGAACAGCCTGAAATTGCCGAAAGCGAACCGGGC
>JAVLAV010000083.1:0-11067 GCA_031580735.1 Marinobacter sp. | reverse complement strand
ATCAGTTTTCCGCGCATCGACAGGTTGTTGATGAGATTCATGTCCGAGCCTCTTCGGTAAATACGCTGGCGATTATGCCCAAGTGTAGATGAGTGGGGTATCGGCGGGTTGGGGTAAGTGTTTAGGTAGAAGATTTCTCGTAACGTATTGTAAGTAAAATGTTAATTGCCTGATTCTTTGAGGCTTTCAGGGTGGGTCAGGGGTAGTACGTAGAGTACCTCTTTGTGGGTATTACCAGCTTTCGATGGCTGTGCTGACAAAGGTCAAGGTGTGTGGGGCGGCCTCTGGTTATGGTGCCGATACGCTTCCTCTGGAGAGTGCCATGGAACTTGTGTGCCCCGCCGGTAGTCTGCCGGCCCTGAAAAAAGCAGTGGATAACGGTGCCGATGCCGTTTATATCGGCTTCCGGGACAGCACCAATGCCCGCCAGTTTGCCGGCCTGAACTTCAACGACAAACGCGCCCGTGAAGGCATTGAGTACGCTCATGCCAGAGGCAGCCGGGTATTCTGCGCCATTAATACTTACCCGCAGCCAGACGGCTGGGAGCAATGGAAGGGGGCGGTTGACCGTGCCGCCAGCCTGGGTGTGGATGCCATTATCCTGGCTGACATGGGCCTGCTGGATTACGCCGCCAACAAATACCCGGATACTCCCCGGCACCTGTCCGTTCAGGGCTCGGCCACCAGTTACGAAGCCCTGGCGTTCTATAAGGACAACTTCGATATTCGCCGGGCGGTTCTTCCCCGTGTGCTGTCACTGGACCAGGTACGGGGCGTGGCCAGACACAGCCCGGTGGAGCTGGAAGTCTTTGCCTTC
The DNA here is from genome assembly GCA_031580735.1 of Marinobacter sp. Lineage (GTDB taxonomy): Bacteria > Pseudomonadota > Gammaproteobacteria > Pseudomonadales > Oleiphilaceae > Marinobacter. The sequence goes on along the minus strand of JAVLAV010000083.1, from coordinate 10,250 downwards.
GGCAGTCTGTGCATCATGGCCGAAGGGCGCTGTTATCTGTCTTCCTACCTGACTGATGAATCTCCCAACACCCGGGGGGCCTGCTCGCCGGCCAAGGCCGTGCGTTGGCAGGAAACACCGCAGGGCCTGGAGTCACGATTGAACGATGTGTTGATTGATCGCTATGGTCAGGGCGAGTCTGCCGGTTATCCCACCTTGTGCAAAGGCCGCTTCGACGTTGAAGGCAGTGTGTATCACGCCATTGAAGAGCCGGTCAGCCTGAACACCATGGACTTGCTGCCAGAGTTGCAGGAGCTGGGTATCAGCGCGGTGAAAATTGAAGGCCGCCAACGCAGCCCCGCCTATATTGCCGATGTTGCCCGTACCTGGCGTCAGGCGCTGGACAGAGTGCAGGCCGATGCTGAGCACTTTGCTGTGGACAGCGCTTGGCATCACACGTTGTCGGGACTTTCCGAAGGTGGGTTGACCACCATCGGCGCTTACCATCGAAAGTGGAAATAAGGTGTACCGTTTATGATGAAGCTCTCTCTTGGCCCGATACTGTGGTTCTGGAGCAGGCAGTCCGTTTTCGACTTCTATGGCGAGGCTGCGGATTGGCCAGTGGATACCATTTATCTGGGTGAGGTGGTGTGTTCCCGCCGTCGGGAACTGAAACCGGACGACTGGCTGGATCTGGCGCGGGATCTGAAGGCCTGTGGCAAGAATGTGGTGCTATCCACTCTCACGCTGATCGAGTCGGAAGCGGATCTGCGCCGCCTGCGCAAGTTCTGTGAGCAGGACGAGTTTCTGGTGGAAGCGAATGACCAGAGCGCCCTGCAGGTGGCTATTCGAAACCGTATCCCGTTTATTACCGGCCCCTCAATGAACGTCTATAACACCGCGACCCTGAAGATTCTGGCGAAACAGGGGTTGCAGGGTTGGAACCTTCCGGTGGAACTGGGCAAGGAAACACTCGAGCAGCTGATTGCTGAACTGAAACACGAAGATCTCAACTTGCCGGCGGAAGTGTTCTCCTGGGGATTCCTGCCCCTGGCCTGGTCGTCCCGCTGTTTTACCGCCCGCCATTACAACCTGCCCAAGGATAACTGCCAGTTCCGATGCCTCGAGCATCCGGACGGGATGGAGCTGCGTTCCCGGGAAAACCAGGAGCTGTTCCGCCTGAATGGCATTTCGACATTATCAGGCTCACGCTACGATCTTATGCGGGAACTGCCGGATATGGAGCAGATGGGGGTTTCCACTGTACGCCTGAGCCCGGAGCATCAGGGGATGGGCGAAGTGGTCAGGCGTTTTGACCAGGTGCGTCGAGGGGAGGTTCCCGATACTGATCCGCTACAACTGGTAGAAGCGCCTCCTTGCAACGGTTACTGGTATGGCAGGCCAGGCATGGATCTGCAAAAAGAAAGTTCCTGAATAGAAACGATTCATAATAGATCCTGGTTGTCGCTGTAATATCACAGCTTAGGAGAATCGATGAGTAAGGACGTGCCGTGCATGCAACGTTGGTACGCACATTTTCCCGGCGTGATCCGGGTGTGGTTGTGCATTTATGTGACGGTAACGTCGTTCCAGTATCTGATTTCGGGTGAGCACTTCAGCCTGTTGACGTTTTTTTTCAATGGAGGGCTGTTACTGGTTGCCCTGCTGGATATAGCGCGGCGCCTGGAATCCACTCGATGGCTGGTTATCTTTACCATCCTGGTTTTCGGTTCTGACTGGTTGTTAAAGACGTTGATGGCAGGGCAACCGGTTATCGTCTCCCTGGCGATGACATCGACTCTTATTCTGCAAGGATGGCTTGGATACTTCTTCCTGTGTTTTGCTGGCTTGAATCGTGATCTGCCAGACACCCAGAAGAAAGTCATCTGGTTTTCCTGGGCTGGTGCACTGTTTCCGGCCTTGATTTCTTCATTCCTTGTGGTCTTGCTGTCTCTTTATCTGAACGGCGCGGCAGACTGGAAAACCTTCGGCAATGATTTTCTCTGGTGGTCCGTCTCACGTTTCACCTCTATTGCACTAGTCGCCCCGGCCATACTGTTTCTTATCGAGCAATACGAATCAGATAGCGGCTTCAGTGATGAATTTTTGGGTGGTCAATTCCCTTTATTTGCTTTTGGTGCTGTTATTGCCGCACTGGTGCTTTTCTCTGTGGCCAACCCGCCAGGGCCAGAGTTGCCCAGTTTCAGTTACTTTTTGCTGCCAATTCTTCTTGTGGCCTCTGTGCGGTTTCCGCTTTACCAGAGTCTTATTGTGCTGCTGCTTGTCGGGCTCGCCAGCTATACCGCTGACACGATTGCGTCTACAGGTGTGGAAGGTTTGCGAGAGAGCAGCATGGCCTTGGCGGTCTTCCTTTGTATTAACAGCGCTGTTGTTTGGCACATGGGGGTTCTGGACAGAGAGCGAAGCCATTCCCTGGCGTATTTGAAGCAAGTGGCTGAAGTGTTTCAGCACAGCCAGGAGTCGATCATCATCGCGGACTCAAAAGGCACGATTCTGAACGTTAATCCGGCGTTTACTCGCATTACAGGCTACGCCCTCGATGAGGCCGTGGGTAATAACCCTCGAATCCTGAATTCCGGCAAGCAGAACCGGCAATTTTACGAAGATCTGTTCAGGCAACTATGGGCCGAAGGATTTTGGTCTGGCCAATTCTGGAACAAGCGGAAAAACGGCGAATATTACCTGCAACGAGGGACAATCTCTGCAGTGTTTGCGGACAACGGTAAACCAGAACACTACATAGCCATTATGGAAGACGCTTCGATTTACCACGAAGCGGAAGAAACGATCCAGACCCTGGCGAACTATGATCCGCTAACCGGACTGCCCAACAGAGTATTACTGAAGGAGCGTTTTTCTGAAGCTTTTGTCCATGCCCGGGAGATGAGATGCGTCTGGTCACTTCTGTTCATTGATCTGGATGATTTTAAACAGGTCAACGACGCGCTGGGCCATTACTATGGCGATGAATTGCTTAAAGCCGTATGTGAAAGGCTGAAGCTCCATGTGAGAGAGCCAGACACTCTGTGTCGATTTGGTGGGGATGAATTCCTTCTTCTGATGCAGGGAGATGCGAAAGAAGCTGGCCAGCTGGCTCAGCAGCTGATAGATGAAATAAAACCGGTGTTTGACATTGAGGGGGCTCAGCTGCACGTGGGGGCGAGTGTGGGTGTTGCGGTACTTTTTCTGGATGGAGATACGTTAGGTGAACTGATACAGGCGGCCGACACAGCCATGTATCACGCAAAAAACGAAGGGCGCGGCAGAGTCAGCTTTTTCGCTAAATCCATGCAGGATAAAGTTCAATTCCGCGTCGCTCTGAAACCGGCATTGCAAAAAGCCATTACCGACGATGAACTGTTTCTGTTGTACCAACCGAAAGTTGAGCGTTCTGAGGATGGTCGCTTTCGGGCGGTTGGATACGAAGCCTTGGTCCGATGGAATAATCCGGAAACCGGAATGGTGTCTCCTGGCGAGTTCATTCCGGCAGCGGAAGACAGCGGGCAAATTGTTGAGGTTGATCGTTGGGTAATCAAGGCAGCTGTCGCCCAGTTGGCCCAATGGTTAAAAGAGCCACATACACAGGTTTTACCCGTTGCGATCAACGTTTCAGCAGCACTCTTCTCCCGGTCGGAATTCGTTGACGATCTGCGAGCTATTGTTGAATCCTCTGGGGTGCCTTCCAGCCTGATAGAGCTGGAGATAACCGAGCATGCCGCAACCGTTGATATGGAAAATACCCTGAAAACACTCCGAGAACTGAGAGCCATGGGGTTTCGGCTGGCTATTGATGATTTTGGTACCGGGTATTCGAGCCTGGCCTATCTGAGAGAATTCCCGATCGACCATTTGAAAATTGATCTGAGCTTCGTGCGAGACGTCCATATCGACCCCAAAAAGCTGGGCCTTGTAAAGGCGATTATAGCGATGGCTCATTCGTTGAGTTTGACTACAATCGCAGAGGGAGTGGAAGGCAGAGAAGAGCTTGAACTTCTCGTTGCCAACGATTGTGATGCTTTTCAAGGCTTCTACTTCAGCAAGCCGATTCCCGCCTCTGAGTGTTATAGGATAAAACTGTCACCATCTAGTGTGTGGGAACACGGGACGTGATGACCGATGAATCCAGGAGATCTGACGCTCTGCAGTAGTTGGGTGAGGTGCAAATGAACATTCGACTGAAACGAGCTTATGAAGCCCCGGCCCGTTCAGACGGCCCCCGAGTACTCGTGGACCGTATTTGGCCTCGGGGTGTTGCCAAAGAAGACGCCGATATAGCCCTCTGGCTGAAGGGGCTGGCACCCTCAACCGACCTGCGGAAATGGTTCGGCCACGATCCGGAGAAGTGGCCGGAGTTCCGGGAGCGGTACCTCAAGGAACTGGGATCAACCGATGCGAGTGAGGATCTGAAATTACTCAAAAAGCTGCTTGAAGAGCACGACTGCATAACGCTGGTGTTTGCAGCGAAAGATACCGAACACAATAACGCCGTGGCGCTTCGGGATTTCGCTTTGGACAATCGTCTCTGATCGTAGCCGATGTCGAGTTAACCCGGAGCAGTGAATTTTATTACAAACCGTTACTGTTTTGCCCTTTAACATGTATACAATATGAATCAAATAGAGGGCTGGAGTATCTTTATGGGTTTGTGGCCGTTCATGAAACGTTCGGAGGCGCTGGAATCGGAACTGTCGACATTAAACGAGGCATTTGTCGAGGTCAGTGAGCAGAGCAGCAGGCTGGAAGCAAAGCTGGAAGAGGAGCGCCGCGCGTTGGCGCGTAGCCAGGCCGAGCTTCAGATCAATCGCAGACTGATGGCCGGTCTCGGCCAGTTCGGTTCCTCACTGACGGAACTCAAGGGGTCTTTCAGCGACTTGTCGGATCTGCTCGGCTCGCGCCGCAGTGAGGCCTTAAGAACCCGTGATGAATCAGGTCAGGTGCGGGACGGCATGGCAACGCTGGTTCAGCGTCTGGATGGTGCCCGTGAGAGGGTGGTGAGTTCGGCCGGGCAGATGGAAGCACTGGAGACGGAAACCGGAAGCATAACGTCATTGGTGGATGTCATTGATGGTGTGTCTGACCAAACCTCATTACTCGCCCTGAACGCCAGTATCGAAGCGGCCCGGGCTGGCGAGCATGGCAGGGGGTTCAGTGTGGTGGCCACGGAAGTTCGCAACCTCGCATTCAGGGCCGGCGAGGCCACCCGGGAAATCGACGAAGCCATCAACCGGATCCGCAGCCAGACGTCTGCCGTCTCTGGCGCCAGCAAAGCAAGCAGTGAAGAAATGCAGACGCTTGCGGAAGAAGCTGAAACGGCCCGGGACCGTTTGATGTCGCTGATTGGTCTTGCAGACAACTCGTCCACGGCCCTGGGCAACGCTGCCCTTCTGGCGGAAATTGAACTGGCTAATCTGGAAGAGCTGGAGATCAAACTCACCGTTTATCAGATTCTGGCCGGCCTGTCAGACCGCAGCGCAGACACCCTGCCAGGGGAAACCGAATGCCGGCTTGGCCAGTGGTATTACCAGGGCGACGGCAATGAACAATATGCGGGGCGAATGGACTTCAAGGCGATTGAAGAACCGCACCGACTGGTGCATGTGTATGCCGTCGAAGCAGTACAGGCACACGAGAACAACCGGCCCGAAGATGCCCTGAAAGCGTTAGAAGCTATGGAAACCCATAACCTGGATGTGATGAGCAGATTGAGAAAATTGGTCCACGCATAAAGAGGTAACGATGAGTAGCAAGAAATCAGAACAAACCAAAGACCCGATCTGGGATCAGCATCTGAGATGGCTGGACCTTGTAAGTAATGAGTGCAAGTCCAACCAGGCTAAGCGAGAGCGTGAAAAACGAAGAAAATGAAGGTGGCCAATCATTTCCGGCGCTGCTGGCTGTGGCGGAACAGCACCCCAAGCTGCACCGCACACAGGCCATAAGCAGCAGACCAGCAAGCGGCGGAGAGCCAGAGTGCTTCTGGATGCGTGAACGGGGCAGCGCCTGCCTGTAGCCGGGCTAACACTGCCACCAGGATCAGGCCGGCAACGCCGAGTACCTGCCACGTGGGAGGAAAACTCCGTACGGCTCTTTGCCAGGCCAGACGCAGCATGACGCTGATCGACAGGGTGCCAAGAGCGCCAATGGTGATTACATGCAGCGCGGGCAGTGGGTCGGCACCCTGCCAAAGGTGAATGCCCGTCAGGGCTGCCCCGATAGCGAGCCACAGGTAGCCGGCTGCCAGTACCAGTAAATCCGCCCGACTTCTACAATGCCAAAGTTTCCAGCGCACGATCCGGACCAGAATCAGAATGGCCGAGAGGACCAGAAGAAGGCCGGTCAGGGGATTCGCAGACGATACGAAGGCCAATATCATCGCTACTGGTAGAATCACTAACAGCGCGCCTTCAACGCGTGGCTGCACTCTTGCGGCCAGAGCAATACCCTTCTTTTCCAGTGTTCCCGCCACCGCCGGGGCAATGATTCTCCCGCCCATAAACGTCATGAGCAGCAGGAGGCCGATAATGGCGGCCACCATAATCCGGCGTGTATCCGGTAACGCAACCGCCAGGTTGCCCGGGGCATAAGCGACCAGTCCGAAGGCAACAGACAACACACACAGCGCGAGGATCAGCGGACCAGCGATCTTGTTGCGCCACTTCTTTGCAGCCTGAAACCTGGGCACGACATAACGTGCCAGCAACAGGGCGAAGGCAGGGCTTAACAGCTGGGAGACGGGATTGTCTGGCGCCAACACCCAGAATAGACGGGCAGTTAGCCAAAGCAGGAACAGAGGCGCAAGAATTCGCCAGGGCTGAGGGCCGAGGGTGTACCCGGCGATAAGGGCCAGAGCAAAGCCGAATATCAGCTCATGCCCATGGCCGGCACCCAGAAGCCCGGGAGGCCACCCGGAACCCGAGAGTACCGAATGAATAGAAAGTGGTACTGCCAGGGCTGCCCACAACGCTGCCGCCGGGAAAAACAACCAGAATGCGTGAAATGGTTTTGCCTTGCTTGAAATCATTGCATGCCCGGGTAAAGAAGATAATGATATAAATATATTTCTCAAAGGAGCTGCGTTATGACGGTCAATGAAGGTCTTCGCCTGATGGCAGGCGTGTTTACTCTGATTTCAATTCTGCTGGCGCATTTTGTGAACCCATACTGGCTTTTGTTCACCGGTTTTATTGCCCTGAACCTGATTCAGTCTGCATTCACCAAATGGTGCCCGGCCATGGTGATTCTCAAGAAGCTGGGGCTGAAAGAGGAAAAACCGGTTAGCTGACGGCGCCGGAGCGCAGAAGCTGGCGCAGGTTGATTTGCCACTCCAGGCTGTCCAGAAGGTTTTTCAGGGCCAGGCCCAGCTCGGTGTCGCCTTCAATGACCAGGCGGCGCTGGAAAAACAGCTGGTCCGGATCCTGTTTGCGCTCCGCCAGGGTTTTGAAGGCGGCCAGTGAGCCACGGATGGTGGCTTCGCCGGGGCCTGCAAGCACGCGCAACCTGTTGTCCTGAAAACCCAGTGTCAGGCCGGGATGACCACCAGTGACCTCCAGGCGTATGCGCCGGCCTTCGAAATCTTCGAACTCGCCCTCGGCCATGGCGTCAGCGAATACCCGGTTTAGCGGGGCTTCCACGGCCAGTTGTTTCAATGGCAGTGGGATGCTCCGGTCAATGGTGCCCAGCAATGGGGCGGGAGAGGGCAGGAATTCCCGCAATACGGCCAGCGACTGATCGAACAGGTCGCCCGACTGGCGGGATGGCAGAACAGGTAACCGGGGCATAGAGAGTTGCATGGCGATCTCCGGGCAGCATGGGATTTGCCTAGAGTATCGCAAACCGGTAGCTATCGGGTTGATATAACTCAGTGTTTCCGCAGCAAGGCGTCTGGCTACGTTCAGGCCCGGTGAAAGCCTTCCTCGACCGCCCAGACCGCTACTTCAACCCGTGATCGCAGGCTCAGTTTTTTCAGTAGATGTTTTACATGCACTTTGACGGTGCCATCGCTGATATCCAGCTTGCGTCCGATCATCTTGTTGGACAGGCCTTCGGCAATCAGCCGCAGAATGTCTTTTTCTCTGGGAGTCAGGCTGTCGAAATCCGGGCGCGAGGCTTGACGAGGCTTGTTGGAGCGCAAGGCTTCGGCCAGCAGGGTGGTCAGGCGCTCACTGATGACCAGTTTACCGGTTGCCGCCTGGTGCAGCTGCCGGATCATGTCTTCCGGTTCCATGTCTTTGAGCAGGTAGCCATCAGCTCCGGCACGCAGGGCTGCTACCACGTCGTCTTCCTGGTCAGACACGGTAAACATCACGATCCGCGAGCTGACACTTTGTTCCCGCAGCTGTTTCAGAGCTTCGATGCCGTTCATTTCCGGCATGTTCAAGTCCATCAGGATCAGGTCCGGCTCCAGTTCAGTGGCGAGGCGGATACCATCAGCGGCATTGCTGGCTTCACCGGCGACGATCATGTCGTCTTCCATGCCGATCAGCTGCTTGATGCCCTGGCGCAGCAGGGGGTGGTCGTCTATCAGCAGAATGCTTGCAGGTGTTTCTGACATCATCTCTCTCATTGAAGTGACTGGTCGGTTACGCCGACGATGTTTCGGTGGAAATCATGTTCCGGCTTTTCGGAATAAAGGTTAAGGCGACTTCCACGCCACCTTCATCCCGGTTGTGTACACGAATCTGGCCGCCCAGGGTTGTGGCCCGGTCTTCCATAATGATCAGGCCGTAGTGATTGACCGGCTGGGATTCACCGGGCATACCTTTGCCATTGTCCAGGACCCGAGCGCAGACCCGGGGTGATTCGAACAATATCTCCACCCGGATGTCGGTGGCGTCTGCATGCTTGACCGCATTGGCCAGGCCTTCACGGACAACCTGCAGGGTGTGAATTTCCTCGTTGGGAGACAGTGTCTGGGGAGGCAGGTTGTACTCGAACTCCACCGGCTTGCCCAGACGTACGGAAAACTCGTCAATGGTTTTGGTCAGGGCAGTGGCCAGGTCCGGCGTATCGAGTTTCAGGCGGAAGGTGGCCAGCAACTCCCGCAACTGGCGGTAGGCACTGTTCAGGCCGGTACTGAGTTCGTTCAGGATGTCTTCGTGTACTGCTTTCTGTTCGCCCTCTATGTTCAGGCGCCGCAGGCGAGCGACCTGCATTTTCAGGTAAGAGAGCGACTGAGCCAGGGAATCGTGCAGCTCGCGGGCAATAACCGTGCGCTCTTCGGCCAGTGTCATCTGCTGTTCTTCAGTGATCTGATTTTCCAGATAAATGGCAGTGGCAAGCTGGTCTGTCAGTGTTTCCAACAGTCTGCGGGAGGTCGCCGACAAAGCCTTACTGGCCGGATACCACACCTCAAGAGTACCCAGCAGTTGCCCGGGAATGCGAATGGGCAAGAGCAGACGGCGGCCATCGTTGCTGGCTACGGGTAGTTCGTCAAGGGCCTCCGGGGTGACCAGGCAGGCATTGCAGTGATGATCCCGGCAATAGAAGGGGCGCTGGTCGGTGGCGGTGGTGACCGCTTCTACCGGCTCATCAGAGTGCTTGTCGTGCAGGTATAGCCGGATGGGGCCGATGCCCAGTAGCCGCTCCAGTTCCTGCAGCATCGGGATAGCGCCACTGCACAGGTCGTGATTGGCAAACAGGCCGCGGCTGGCGGAGTGCATGGCTTGCAGTGCTGCGTGACTGGTCTCCAGTTCTTCGGTTTTTTGCCGGGCCTTGCTTTCAAGCTCATGGTAGGTCATGGCCAGTTCATCGGTCATCTGATCAAAAGCCGAGCCGAGCCTGGCCAGCTCGTCAGAACCTCTGAGGCTGGCTTTGCGGGAGAAGTCTTTGTCGCCCACGGCAATGGCGATATCGATCAGCTTGCGCAGTGGCTGAATAACCCGGTTCTTGAGGTCAACGAACAGTGCCACGATGATCAGTATCGAGAACACCATACTGATGATCTGGATCAGGTGAAGCAGATCGATGCGGGCTTCGGTTCGCTCTTCCAGCATTTTCACCAGCCGGTCCACCTCACTGGTGTAGTTTTGCACGGCGGCGAGCATTTCGGCGGTCACCGGGGTGCCGGTTTGATGTTTTTCTATCGCTGGCTTGAGTGAGGTCTGCCAGATGTCACTCACTTTCTGATGCTGAAGTGATAGTGGGTGGTCGTCAGTGGGCGGAATGGCACGGATGATCGCCGAACCCTGCAGCTGCTGCTGGTAGTCCTCCAACTGTTTCCCAACCGACTGGTTGTTCGGGAAGTTTTCGGT
>JAVLAV010000082.1:0-11229 GCA_031580735.1 Marinobacter sp. | reverse complement strand
CCAGGTCGGCCAGCAGTTGCTCTATCTGCTCCCGCGCCTTGCCAGCCTTACCCAGCAACACGGGCTCATCTTTGAGTAACCCCGGTGCCTGGTAGTCGCGGTAGTTTACAGAGGCAATGAATAACTGTTCGACCTTTTGAAGCTCTCCGAGGCCTTCGATACCCCGGGTCATGGTTTGTACAGACTGGTTCAGGCCAGAGATTACCAGCCAGGAGAGAACAAGGATTGGCCCCAGAAACAGAATGCTGATGAGACTGAATTTGTAGACCATAGGTAGCCGATTCATCAGGGCTACAGCTGGATTGATAAGGTATTTCACGATGCCCTCGCGCTGACGTCAATCACTGAGTTTTTGTTGTTTTCAGGGATTATCGTCTAAAGTCGCAAAAGCTTAATCACCACTAAGTGTTATTCTCGCCGGTTTTTCATCATTTCAGACCACCCCGGCAATCACCAGCAAGGCGATCACACAGATCCACACCAGCATGCTGCGGTTCAGCAAATCCCGGATGGCGCTGAGGCTGCGGCCGCCAAAATGTGGCCAATCCTGTGGTTGAACGCCGGAAAAGCGAGCCGGGTCCAGAGCATAACCTGTGAGGGAGCCATTGGCCGCGGCCATCAGAACATCGCTATTGTTCTTCCCGAAGCCGGGAATCACCCCACGAATCTTCTGTAACCAACCGGACAGATCGCCGGCCAGCCCGAACGTGCAGGCCAGCAGCCGGGCGGGAATCCAGCCCACCAGATCGGCACCCTTGCGGAACCGATCCCGTGCCGCGGCCTGCGGCCAATGTTCGGCCAGGGCCACCATGCCACGGGCCAGAAAGGCCAGCGCAATGCCGCCCACCAGGTACCAGAACACCACCAGAAAGAAACGTTCGAAGATTGACACCATCAGCGCCCGTGACAGCGACAGGTGCATGGTTTCCGGTGACAGCGCCTCACCCCGCTCTGAAGCCGGCAGCCATTGCTGAACGTGGCGCCAGGCGGCCTGCATATCACCCCGCCCCCACGCCTGTGAGTAGGCCTCCAGCACCTGACGCCAGCCCGGCGCGCCCATCAGGCCGATCAGCACCAACAACTCCAGCGGGTAAACCGCAAAGCGCAGGCCAAGGCTACCGGCCAGATAAACCAGTACGGCCAGCAAAACCGCCGGCGCCAGTACCCGCGCAACGCCGTGCCATACAGACTGCTCCTTGCCGGCTGTAACCTGGGCACCCGGGCTGAACCACCGGCGCCACATCCCGTCCCCGGACCAGCGGTTCAGGCCATCCAGCCGACGACGGATCATGTAAGCAACCAGCAAAATCACCAGAACCATTCAGACTGTCTCCGCTGCAGACAAAGTGTCGTGAAACCGTGACCAGCTGAATGCCGGCCCCGGGTCGGTCTTCCGGCCCGGAGCGATATCACAATGCCCCGTAATGCGATCGGCGGTCACTGCCGGCCAGGCTGCCATAATCAGGTTTGCCAGCTGTGCAAGGGACGCATACTGCTCATCGGTGTAGGGAATGTCGTCGGCACCTTCGAGTTCAATACCGATGGAAAAGTCATTGCACTCCTGCTCCCCGCAGAAACTGGACCGCCCCGCATGCCAGGCCCGATCCAGACAACTGACAAACTGCACAACCGAGCCGTCCCGGCGAACCAGAGCATGAGCAGACACCTGCAGCCCGGCAATAGTGGAAAAATACGGGTGCGCCTGTGAATCCAGGCGGTTACAGAAGAAATCCTCGATATGAGAGCCGCCAAACTGCCCGGGGGGCAGGCTGATGTTATGTACCACCAGCAGCGAAATATCAGCCTCTTCGGGACGGGCCCCGAAATTCGGAGAGGGACACCAGCGTGCGCCCGGAAAGTGACCGATCAGGCGTAACTGCTCAACGGGCGCTGCTGATGAACAAGAGGAAGTGGGTGCCGATTCTGAATATGCCAAGGTTCTTCCACAGACGTTTGAAAATTCAATGCCTTGATTGAATCACAAAGCGTCTGTGGATACCACGAACTCAGGCTTCAGTCTTTACGGCTGTGTCGCAGGTTATCGATAATGGATTCAAGGGCACGGTCAAAAATCAGACCGTCGTCCAGCAGGGTGATTGTACCTTCCTGCATGGCCAGCCCCAGATCTTCCCTGTAGTACTCGGCCACCTTGGCACCACTGCGGTTAACAAAAATATACTTGCCGGTAGCCCGGATAAACGCCGCCAGTTTGCAGCGAACCCGGCTTTCCTCACCCAGCATTTCCAGCCAGGAACCCACTCTGAGTTGGTCGGCTCTGGCCAGCCACTCCGCTGCCACAACCGGCGGTGCAACGTCTGGTTCTGGTTCGGGCTCTGGCACATTGACCACAACGGCCGATTCGGTCACGGTTTCTTCCGGCTCCGGCTCTTCGACAACCGGCGCAGCCGTTTCCTCAACCGGCGCTGTCACCAGTTTCTGGAGCACGTCAACGTGTGCCAGCTCAAGATCGCGAATCACGGAATCCGTTGCAAACGGATCCCAGGAAATTTCCTGCAGGGCTTTACGCACGTCATCCACAACATGGGGAATCGCACGCAACAACTCGGTGCGGGTGTTGTCAGCGACGGGCGAGGGATCAACGCTCCACACAAGCCGTGCGGTTACCTCACAGACCTGCTGCCACTGCTCACTGTCTTCACCCTTGCGCAGCGCCACCCACTGCAGATAACGGGTCCAGGGCTCGTTGAGAACCTGCTGGATAGCTTCAGGGATGTCCCGGCCAGCGGTCTGCGCGTGAACAACATCCGCCGTCAGCTGACTGGCACGTTCCTGCTTGGCCCGGCCTTCCTCGGCATCTCTCAGGCGCTGCTCCACCAGCTCCCGGCGCCGGCGGTCCAGATCCATGAAATGACCAAAGTCTTCAAGCAGTTCCTCAAACAGTTCTGTGCCATCGGTAAATTCATTGAGAATGCGATCAACCACTTCCTCAATTTTCTCGCGCAGCGGGTCACGCATGCCCTGGCGCTTTTCCGTCCAGCCGATTGCAGCCAGCGCCAGTTCGTTGAGCAGCTTGCGGACAGGATGGCCACCACGATTGAAGAAATTACGATCCTTGAGCGCCACCTTCAGGACAGGAATCTGCAACCGGCCGATCAGCGCTTTCATGACCGGGTGCAGCTGCCGATCCTCAAGAATGAAATCAAACAGCATGGCCACCAGGTTGATCACATCACTGTCTGCCTGGCCAACCGACGCGCCTGTCCCCTTTCCGGCCTGCAGCAGCGGTTGCAGTTGCTGGCGCAGTGGCACTATTTCACCATCAACCGGCTGTTGTGCGGCCGACTGCAGCTGGTCAAGCTGCATCATCAGCTGACGGGCGTCCAGAACCTGCCCCGTTGGTTGACCGGAACTCACACCGCCCCCGGCCTGCCCCTGACGTAACAGGGCACTCAGTTCGTTAAAAGTCGGGCCCGTGCCCGCAAACTCGGAGGAAGCACCCCCATCAGAGCCCGCCAGAGCATCTGAGCCGGATTGCTGGTGAGTGGCGGCCCCGGTTCCCGCTGGCGACTTGCCCACCGGTGGGCGTTTCATATCCGGCAATACGCCATCGGCGATGAGCACCTGATTGCATTCCCGGTAAAACTCGCCGAGCTTGTCGGCCAAAAGCCGTTCAAACAGTTTCAGAACCACCAGTTTCGCGCGGATATCAATATCCAGGTCGGCACAGGATTCGCCAATGGCGGCGCAGATCACCTCCGGGCTGAGTGGCATTTGTTCATCTGCCAGCTCAAGCTCGGGCATCAAATGGCGCACCCGGGCTGCCAGCAAATGCACCGGTTCCTGATAACGATTACGCAGGCGGGTTGTCAGGTTATCAATTGCAACCTGTTGCTCGAGCTCAGAATGATCCACCAGGCCCAGTGAGTCCTGGTCCACTTCTTCCAGGGAGGTTTGGGAGCGCGCCGGTTTGAACCGGCCCAGATCGTTGAATGCCTGACTAATGTATTGCAGCATCGAAACAGACATGGATTTACGACGTAGCCGAAGCTCGCGCATTGCGTCGAAATAGGCGGTCTGGTCCTGATTGGAGCCCGCCCGGTCAGCGAGAGCAAACAGGCTGTCGTCTGCCTGCTCGAAAAAACGCGCCAGCACCTGCTTGAAAGCCTGCCCGGATTTATCACGCAGCCGCACGAGTTCCGCCGGCATGGAAAACCGGTCTACCGGACTCTGGCCTGAAAAACGGACAACCTTGTTATCATGTGCCATGACGATGCTCCACTTTGAGCAAATTAATTGACTACATCATATGGCCTGGCAGCGTCACCTTGTGTCAGATTTTGTCATCTTTTGTGTAAGAGCGACCTGGATCACAGTTTAGCAATTACAGAGCGCCCTGTTTGGCGAAATCGCGCACGGACGGTAGAATTGCCACCCTTGCATAAACCCATGCTCACTCCTATCGATTTCCGGGAAATTACCATGATCGCCCCTGAACTGCTTCGCCAGACCCGCATTGAAACCGTTGCTCAGAGTCTCCGCGAAGATGTCGGGGATGGTGACATTACCGCCCTGCTGATACCTGCCAATAAAATAGCCAAAGGCCGGGTGATCACCCGTGAGAATGCCCGCCTGGCCGGCAGAGCGTGGGCGGAAGAAGTCTTTCGTCAGGTGGACCCTGACGTCCGGCTGGAATGGTTCTTTGAAGATGGCGATGAGGTACCGGCCAACGCAGTACTGTTCCGCATGGAAGGTGCGGCAAGGTCATTACTGACGGCCGAGCGCGCGGCCCTCAACTGGCTGCAAACCCTGTCTGGTGTTGCCACCCGTTGCGCCGGTTACGCCGCCAGAGTGGCCCATACTGGCGTACGCCTGCTGGATACCCGCAAAACCCTGCCGGGATTGAGGCTGGCCCAAAAGTACGCGGTGACTTGCGGCGACTGTGACAATCACCGGATCGGTCTTTGGGATGGTTTTCTGATCAAGGAGAATCACATAGCGGCTTGCGGCTCTATTGCCAATGCCGTAGCTGAGGCCCGCAGGGTTGCACCGGGTAAACCGGTAGAGGTGGAAACCGAAAATCTGGATGAACTGACTCAGGCGCTGGACGCCGGTGCAGACATCATCATGCTTGATGAGTTTCCACTGGAAGATATGAAAAAGGCCGTTACTCTGACAGCAGGCAAGGCAAAGCTGGAAGCTTCAGGCGGAATCAACGATCAGACCCTGATCCCGATCGCCGAAACCGGTGTGGATTACATTTCCATCGGTGCCCTGACCAAGAGCGTCAGGGCCGTCGATCTATCCATGCGGCTGATCTGACCCAGCCATCGCAACGGGCCTCAGGACCGGGACAACAACCGGTCCATCTCATTCAGGGCCTGAATCAGCCGCGCGCCCGACACTTCCCGGCCGCGAAAATGCTCTTCAGCCATAGGTGCGATGCCGGAAACCGACGGCAACGGATGCCCCGCCTCAACCAGGCTTTTCATCCTGTCCAGAAAGACAAACTGCAGCCACTGGGTAAATTCCATGGTATCCAGGCAAAACGGCCGGGTGCTTTCGAACGCTTCATCGGGCAGGCTTTCGCTTTCCCAGACGCCCAGCTCCCTGAGCTCGATTTCAATCCGCAACAGACCGTCGGTCACCCGGTCGAGGTGGTTTGCTTCGGTAGACATACTCAAATCCGGTCAATACTGAGTGAGGCCTAGCATCACCAGGCCATCACGCTTTTAACAAAAGGAATGGTCAGGCGCCGCTGGGCCTGTAACGAGTTTTCATCCAGCGTGTCCAGAATGGCCAGCAGCTCTCCGAGCCGGCGCGGTGCCCGGCGCATGATAAAACCGGCAACGTCATCAGACAGCACCATACCCCGCTGCTCCGCACGGGCCATCAGGATGCGCATACGGTCTTCATCGCGATACACCCGCAACTGCATAACCAGACCATGCGCCAGCCGTGACCCCAGATCCGCCAGCCCGAATGGATAAGCGCCGGGGACATCCGCCATGGAGACCACCAACAGGCCATTTTGATCGAGGAGACGATTGTAAAGGTGGAAGATGGCTTCTTCCCAGCGCGGGTCGCCGGCGATGCGGCCCAGGTCGTCAAGACAGACAACCTGGTGATTATCCAGTCCGGTCAGTGCCTCCGGGCCAAACGGCAACAGCTCTTCAATGCTGATACACACCGCTGACTGCCCAAGCTGATCGGCCCGGTGACAGACGGCCTGCAACAGGTGGCTTTTGCCGGTGTCGGCATCACCACAGAGGACAATAACGGGCAGGCCGTCGGGGCTGGCACAAATGCTCTCAAGCCTGTGAGCCACCTCAAGGTTGCGGCTGCCATGAAAATTATCAAACCGGGCGTCATCCCGCAGCTTGACACCCAACGCCATCTGGGATGCTGTCATAGCCGCACGCCCCCCGACACACCTTCAACCATCGGTATCACTGCCAACAATGCTTGCCGGCTGCCAGCGGTAATAGAGAACCTGGTACAGCGATTCAAACGCCTGCTCTGCATCTTCCTCATCACCTGTTTCCAGTGGCTGATAAGCCAACGGATTGTCGATGTCAGAGGATTCTGCTTTTTTCTCGTCGGAGCTGTCCTGGCCCTGAGTGTTGTTATCAGAAGCGTCGCTCTGATCGCCGTCCGACGATGACCCAGCCGGCTCTGAAGGCTTTTCCATGGCAACAAATCTCGGATCCAGAGCCACATACTGTTTGAGCTGCTCCAGCTCACCGGTGAAGGAGACCTGCACCGTCAACCGTTCGCCCCGAACGCGGCTGGCGCCGACCGAATTTACCGGTGAAAAGCTTTCCAGCGCCTCTGTGACACGACCGTAGTCGGACAGGGCTGACACACCTTCGAGTACAATATCCACCCGCGGCGATTCACCAACGTCGCTGGCCGCCACGGAGTACCGGCTGGCATAACCTTCCGCCCACCGGTCGATTAATGCTTCGGCCAATGCTCGCTCACTGTTGGCAGTGATCGAACGCTCCCGGTCATCCATTGCTGTGCCGTCGAACGTCCAGCTTGCACGCCATTCACCGCCGGATTGTCGTATGCGCACCAGCGCGAGAGCATCACGGGATTGCTCCTCGGACGCATCGCGAATACGACCGATAAACTGGCCCCAGAGATCTGACAACACTTCCCGATTGCCCGCAAATGCCCTTGGCGGAAAATCCACGGGTAACCCACGCTGGGCAGCCGCAGACAGAAGACTTCTGCGCCAGGAAGAAACAGCGTCATCCGCCGGAGAGGTAATCAGATGTCGGCTACCCCGCTCTTCCACCGCCACCCAGGCCAGAGTAAGCGGACGATTGGCACCCCAGACCGGGGCATCAATCGAGGCAAGCGCCTTGTTCACGCCAACTGCGCCGAACGTCATCTGCAAGCGGTTCTGGCCGTCGTCGCGCGTCAGCTCATAGGATTGCAGCAGAGATTCAGCGTTTTCCAGAACGCCATCGACGCCTTCAAGATCAAGTACATCCCGGCTGCCGGACACCCGCACCATAACCCGCCGCAGGCCATCGGCATAACCGGCCCGAAGGTCTTCGGCATCAGCCCCCTCAACCGGCACATCAACGCTGTACAGGCCGGACACCGTTACCGCCTGAGCCATTCCCGCCCATAACAGGCCGCAGGCCACAACAACTGCCTGCAGCGCCGGGCTGAGAAATCTGCCCATACCTTTTTGTCCTGATTCAGTCATGTAACACCCTGCCGTTGCCATGAATCGCGCACAGGATACACCATCACTAAAGGCTAGAGTAGCAAGCGCCCGTGTCCACCTGCTAAAATCCGCGGCCTGAATCACAGGCCAATGGTTGAATTTTCATGAGCGAACACAAGCCCTCCCTTACCTATCGCGATGCTGGCGTGGATATCGACGCCGGCAACGATCTGGTCAACCGCATCAAGAATACGGCAGCCCGCACCCGTCGCCCGGAAGTGCTCGGCGGCCTCGGCGGTTTTGGTGCCATGGTATCCATTCCCTCCGGCTATAAAGAGCCGGTTCTGGTTTCCGGCACTGACGGCGTGGGCACCAAGCTCCGGCTGGCCATGCAACTGCAGAAGCATGACACCATTGGCATCGACCTGGTGGCCATGTGCGTGAACGACCTGATTGTCGGCGGCGCCGAGCCACTGTTCTTTCTGGACTATTACGCGACCGGCAAACTGAACGTAGACATTGCCGCCCAGGTGGTTGAAGGCATTGGCGAAGGCTGCGAGCTGTCCGGTTGCGCCCTGGTGGGCGGCGAAACGGCAGAAATGCCGGGTATGTACGAAGGCGACGATTACGACCTGGCCGGCTTTTGCGTCGGCGTGGCCGAGCGTGAACAGATTATCAATGGTGACCGCGCCCAGGCAGGCGATGTATTACTGGCGCTGGGATCTTCCGGCCCGCATTCCAACGGCTATTCACTGATCCGCAAAATCATTGAGGTCAGCAACGCCGATCTGAGCCAGCCCATGGGCGACACCACCCTGGCTGACGCTCTGATGGCCCCCACCCGAATCTACGTGAAGAACCTGCTGCAGCTGATCCGCGAAGTGGATGTGCGGGCACTGTCTCACATCACCGGCGGTGGCCTGCCGGAAAACATCCCCCGGGTACTGCCGGACGGCGTGGTTGCGGCCATTGATACCGAAAGCTGGGAACTGCCTCCGGTCTTCCAGTGGCTCAAGGAAGCCGGCGGTGTCGCTCCCGAGGAAATGTACCGCACCTTTAACTGCGGTGTTGGCATGATCGTTTGCGTACCGGCCGAACAGAAAGATCTGGCGATCGACACCCTCAATGCCATGGGTGAAACCGTATGGCAGATTGGCAACC
This sequence comes from Marinobacter sp., assembly GCA_031580735.1. Taxonomy (GTDB): domain Bacteria; phylum Pseudomonadota; class Gammaproteobacteria; order Pseudomonadales; family Oleiphilaceae; genus Marinobacter. The sequence goes on along the minus strand of JAVLAV010000082.1, from coordinate 2,426 downwards.
TTGAGGCGGCCGAAAGCGCCGATCAGGAAGCAGAAGTACGTTACGCACCGGGGTTGCTGAAGGCATGAAGGCAGATCCGGCACCACGCCCCTCCATCGTTGTTCTCGCCTCCGGCAGTGGCACCAACCTGCAGGCACTGATTGACGCCAGCCGCGAACGCGACTATCCCGGTGAAATCATTGCCGTGGGCTGCAACAAACCAGACGCCTTCGCGCTGGAGCGGGCAGCCCAGGCCAATATCCCGACCTTTGTGGTGAACCACAAAAATCACGGCTCCCGGGAAGAATTCGACGGCGCCCTGATGGCCGAACTGCGCCGCTATAACCCGGACCTGATCGTTCTGGCCGGCTTCATGCGCATTCTGACCGATGACTTCGTGCGCGCCTTCCGGGGCAGGATGCTTAACATTCATCCCTCCTTGCTACCCGCGTATACGGGGCTGAACACCCATCAGCGAGTACTGGAAGCTGGCGACAAAGTGCACGGCGTGTCCATTCACTTTGTCACCGAAGAACTGGATGGCGGGCCGGTGATTGCCCAGGCGGAAGTGCCTGTGGCGAGTGACGATACTCCGGAAAGCCTGGCAGAGCGGGTACAACAGGAAGAACACCTGCTGTACCCCATCGTTATTCGCTGGTTCTGCGAGGGCCGGATCCAGCTTGGCGCGGAGGCGGTATTGTTTGATGGCGAACCGTTGTCACAGCCCATGAAGCTTGCCGCCGGCTGAACGTATTGTCATCCAGCGCCCGCCCTGGACACGTTAGACTGGCGCCAGCTACCTATCAAAACCAAAGAGGCGACTGGATGACAAAACAGCACCCCGTAAAAACAACCCTGGCTTTTATGAGCGGGCTGTTTTTCAGCATGAGTGCCATCGCGGCCACCGCAGACAAAAGCTCAGGGCCGGAAGCCGAGGCTCAGCCTGCCCTCACCCCTTACTCCGCCACCTATTCGGCCTCCATGTCCAAGGGCATAAAGCTCAATGGTGCCGGCAAGCGTGAGCTGAAAGATCAGGGCAACGGCGTCTGGCTGTACCGGACCGAAGTGGACTCCTTCATTGCCGACATCAACGAATCCCTGATTTTCAACTGGGAAGACGGTCAGGTGGTGCCGCTACGCTACCGTTACGAGCTTTCCGGATTAATGGTCAGTAACCGTAAACAGTCGATCGACTTTGACTGGCAGGCCGGCATCGCGTCCGGCAGTTACCGGGGGGACAAGTTCGAGCTGGAGCTCAGGGAAGGCGTGCTGGACCCACTCGGCTTCCAGCTGCAACTTCACCAGGATCTGAAAGCCGGCAAGCGTGATGTGACCTATCAGGTGATCGACAAGGGCGAATACGACGAAGACCGTTTTGCCGTGCTCGAAGAAGAAAATCTGAACCTCAACGGCCGGTCGGTCGATGCCCTGAAAGCTGAAAAGGTCCGGGATGACGACTCCGAACGCCAGACGCTGATGTGGTTCGATCCGAAGCAGGACTACCTGTTGGTGCGCCTTCTCCAGGTAGAGCCGGACGACAGCGAATACGAGCTACGCCTGAAAGACGCCTCTATCCGGCCGCAATAACCCTCAAGAGTCGTCGGCCGCATGCTCGGCCCACACCCGCTTCACTTCATCGGCAATGATGCCCAGCCCTTCGGCAACACGCTCATCATCCTGGGAGTAGGTCACCCGCAGGCATTCATGGCGATGGCGCCAGTCGTCTTCCGGCAGGCCCGGGAAGAAATAATGGCCGGAAACCACCAGCACTCCCCTTTCCTTCAAGCGCTGGTACAGTTCCAGGCTGGAAATGGGCAGATCCGGAAACCACAACCACAGGAACATGGCGCCTTCCGGTTTGTGGATATACCAGCGGCAAGTGTCTTCACCCATGGCCTCATGGAACGCAGCCACCGCTTTTTGCATCTTGGCTTTATAGAAAGGACACACCACATCCCGGCTCAAGGACAGAATTTCACCGGAACGCACCAGCGGCTCCGCCAGCATGGCGCCAAAACTGCCGGTCGCCAGATTCATGATGGCATTGATGCCGGACAACGACTTGATGATGGACTCTTCGGCAATCACGATGCCGGTGCGCGCGGCTGGCAGGCCGAGCTTGGACAGGCTCAGGCAAAGGATGATCTGGTCATTCCAAGTGGGTCTGGCATCGGTAAACAGCAGACTCGGGAAAGGGGTACCGTAGGCGCCGTCGACAATCAGCGGAATATCCTGCTGCCGGGCCAGTTGTTCAAGCCGGGCCAGTTCGTCGTCGGTAACAACATTGCCGGTGGGGTTTGTCGGCCGTGACACACAGATAGCTCCGGTTTCACCGGTGACTTCCACCGCGTCAAAATCCACCCGGTATTTGAACTCGTGACCGTCGGTGAAGGAGATGTCCGGGCGCACGGCCCGGAACAGGTCCGGCTCGATGCCGGCGTCGGCAT
>JAVLAV010000081.1:0-11474 GCA_031580735.1 Marinobacter sp. | reverse complement strand
GTGGGAAGCCATGCGTAGCGCCTACGACCCGGAAATCCCGGTCAACGTTGTGGATCTGGGCCTGATCTACGAGTGCAAAATCGAAAATGGCACCGAAGACGGCAACCACGTTTATATTCTGATGACGCTGACCGCCGCTGGCTGCGGCATGGGACCGGTGATTACGGAAGATGTGAAACGCAAGGTGGAGCATGTGCCCAACGTGGACAAGGTAACCGCGGATCTCACCTTCGACCCACCCTGGAACAACGACATGCTGACCGACGAAGCAAAACTCGAACTCGGCATGCTTTGAATACTTTAGCCACGAAACCCACGAAAGAACACTAAAGTTAATAGCACATACTTCTACTTTCTGGGCAGTTGATCTTTTTTTCGTGTTCTTTCGTGGATTTCGTGGCCAAAAAGCATTTAATCATTTATCAGATAAGTGCAACTTATGACCGCCAGCAAAGAGCAATTTCTCGACAACCCCCTGGGCCAGACAGTCACCCTGGACGATGTGCTGGACGACTTCGAGTTCCTGGACGACTGGGAAGAGCGCTACGCCTACATTATCGACCTGGGCAAGCAGCTGTCCTCCTTTCCGGAGGACGAGAGAGTGGAAGAGAACTACGTGCACGGCTGCCAGAGCCAGGTGTGGGTTATTCATCACCTGGATGAAGACAGCGGTAAACTTTTTCTGCTGATTGATTCCGATGCCCTGATCGTACGCGGGCTGGCCGCTATCATCCTGGTCGCACTGAACGCCAGAACACCGCGAGAGTTGCTGGCTACCGACATCGACGAACTATTCGAGCGCCTGGACCTGTTCCGCCACATCTCTCCGACACGAGGCAACGGCCTGCGCGCCATGGTGACAAAGATTCGCGATATCGCCGCAACTGAGGCGGCCTGATCACCAGATAATGGCAATATCATCGCGCTGGATATTCACCTGCCCACCCACCGTGGGCAGTCTCCCGGTACTGAAATCCGGGTGCACATTATCCAGCGTGACAGATACACCGGCATCCTGAAGCTCTGGTGTACCGCCCAGTGAGTCGAAATAGCTCCGGCTACGATACACAACCAACTCGTCACCGGGGCGTAACCCGGCCGTCGCGCCAGACGCCAGCGTTACTCTGTTACCTTCCACACGGGTAATTCGGGCCATGAAAGGCTGGCATACCAGGGCGTCATTCACCTCTGCCACCATCTCATCCATCACGCGGGAAACCGCCTGCCCCCACTCGGATTTCTCGAAACCTGCCGACGCAAAACCACCACTGCCACTTCCTTCGAAGTCCCAGTCAGCCGATGTCGCAAAACTTTTCTGATACACAGGAGAACCACTGAAACCGTCAAACACCATCAGATCCACTTCAAACCGGCGATCATTATCCGCCAGGCCGATCCCCCGTTGCATGCGATCCACAATGGACGACCCCCAGGCACCGGGGTCTGCAAGTCCTATGTCCCGTATAACGCCGGAAACGACAAACTGGGCGCCCAGCTCTCTGGCCAGTTGAACAACGTTGGTGAGATGATTGCTGGTCAGGTTGCGTTGCGAGGTGGGCGCATCCTGAGGGCTACCGAAAAGCTGCAACCTCGAGGCACCCAGAACCTGCATCCGCCCCTGCTTCTGCAAGCGGGAAATCAGCGCCTGCGGCAACTTTTCTCCGGCATCGTCCACGGCCGTGTTGCCCCCCTGGGGAGGATCAACAAGCGGGAAACCGGTAACCGCAACCCGCTTACGGAGACTGGACGCATCACCAGCCTTGCAGCTGGCACCGGACGCGCCACTTTCAGAAACTTCGGCCCGGACCGTGACCCGCAACAGATTGCCGCTGCGATATTCATCCACAACACTGGCATTACGCACTTCCGCCATGGTGGACAGCTCTGTCCGGGAGCTCACCAGCTCGCCGTTTTCAACCCGGTCATTGCTGCTTACCCGGGCCTCAAACTGCAAAGCCAGGTCACGCATGGCGGCCTTTCTGGCTTCCGCGCGGGCCTGATCAATGTTGTTTTCACGGATGTTGGCGTGACCCACCCCTTCAAGCACGGCGGCCCCCGCCATTCCGGAGGAAAACAGCAGGCACAAAAGAACGACGTATTTCATAATTCTCCCGCAAGTTGCATCAGGGCAACTCAGTCCAGGTAATACAGTGAGTCAGAACGTGTCTGTGTAGCCTCTATATCGCCTTTACGGTCGTTATACGTGGGCATGGGAATCGGGCAGGCATCCTGCACCTGATCATCGGCAACGCCGGCTGCACAGGCCAGAAATGCGGGCTCCAGCTTCAGCTCCATTACGGTTTCCACTACGCCATCACTGTGCTCATTCACTGCTACGGTCTGCGCTCCGCGAACATAGCTGTCCACATAAGTCCGGAAACTGTCGTCACGCAATACGAAATCGTTGACGGTGGAGCTGCCAAAAATCACCGTGCCATACACCCGCTCTGCCAGATTACGATAGGCATCGAGCTGCGACGCACGCCGCACCATCAGACGCTTACGGGTGTCGGTGCGTTCCTCTTCAGCATTTGCGTAGGTGCCATAGCCGCTGACACGCACGGTAATGGGGTCGATTTTCTGCAACTCGTCCTCCTGACCACTCTGACCGGATGCACAACCACCCAGGCCAACAGCCAGAAAAGCAACAAGGATCCAGCGCAGCATCATTATCTGTTCTCCAAAAGTACTTTTCGTATGACCATGAAAAAATCACGCCAGAAACCCCAAGGCGCTGATTTCAGGTCCAATATACAAAATAAACACAGTCTTTTCTTTGCAAGCGGCAAAAAACTGCCTGCCACCGGCATTTGCCTCTCCTCCACCCCGGCCGGATAATCACCCGATAACTTTCACACGGAATAAAAAGGAAACACCTATTTCATGCAAATCTATCTGGTAGGCGGCGCTGTCCGGGACAAGATGCTGGGCCTGGACGTCAAAGACCACGACTGGGTCGTGGTGGGCGCCACGCCAGAGGAAATGCTGGACCGGGGCTTCAAGCAGGTAGGGGCGGATTTCCCGGTGTTCCTTCACCCCGGAACCAAAGAGGAATACGCCCTGGCCCGCACCGAACGCAAACAGGGCCAGGGTTATCATGGCTTTACCGTTTACAGCGCACCGGACGTCACCCTGGAAGACGATCTCAAACGCCGGGATCTTACCATCAATGCCATGGCCCAAACCGAAGAGGGCCAACTGGTAGACCCGTTTAACGGCCATGAGGATCTTCAGAACCGTACCCTGCGCCATGTATCCGAAGCGTTCTGTGAAGACCCGCTACGCATTCTCCGAACCGCCCGCTTTGCCGCCCGCCTGGCGCCAATGGGTTTTCACGTGAGCGAGGAGACCATGGCGCTGATGCGCCGCATGGTTAATGATGGCGAACTGGAACATCTGGTCCCGGAACGGGTATGGCAAGAAGTTCAGCGCGCCCTGCACGAACAGGCACCGGGCGTTTTCGTCGAAATCCTGCAGGAACTGGGCGCACTTGCCGTTCTGATTCCCGAACTGTCAGAGCCGGAAGCATTGCGCACAGGCTTGCAGGCTTTGCACTGCGTGCATCAACAAAACGGCAGCACCGCCCAGCGCCTGGCCGCATTGCTCTGCGCTCTTCCCGAGCCCGCTGCGGCAAACCGTGCCGCCGAGATGAAAACCCCGAACGAGTGCCGGGACATGGCTCACTTGGTCTGCCTGTTCATGGCAGAACTCGCTGAAACCGGCGACTCAGACCTTACCCCGGAACACGCCCTGGAATTGCTGGGCAAGGCCGATTTATGGCGTCGGGCAGACCGCTTCGAAGCGTTGCTGCAAACACTGGCCTGCACAACCAGGAAAGCGCAAAACCCCGCCATTACACAGTTGCGAAAAGCCGCAAATGCCGCCACCAGCGTTTCACCAAAAGCGTTACTGGAACAGGGGTACAAAGGCAAAGCGCTGGGCGAAGCGATCCACCGTGAGCGGCTCTCCCGTATAAAAGCCACGCTGAACGAATAACGACCTGAATCAATAACAAAAAGAACTTGATGATGGCTGATATCGTTGATCTATTGGGCCAAACTTGGCCTCTTCGATGGTGGCCGCAGCCTCAATATGTAAGCCGTCTTTCGTCTGCCATGACTTTACCGCTACAATGCCTGGCAATATAGACTAAAGTTGCAGGCGGCTTTCTGGCTGCCCCGGATTACGGAGAATTTGCATGCAAGATGTCGTGATTGTTGCCGCCAAACGCACCGCTATTGGCAGCTTCGGTGGCGGGCTTTCCAGCCTGCGGGCCGATCAGCTGGGCTCGGCCGTTATTAAAGCACTGATGGAAGAAACAGGCGTTGCCGGCGAACAGATCGGTGAAGTCATTCTCGGCCAGGTACTTACCGCCGGTTGCTGCCAGAACCCCGCGCGCCAGTCTGCCATCAACGCGGGCCTTCCGGCATCCGTACCGGCCATGACCATCAACAAGGTGTGCGGTTCCGGACTGAAAGCCGTCCACATGGCCGTTCAGGCCATCCGCTGTGGCGACGCTGACCTGATGATTGCCGGCGGCCAGGAAAGCATGAGCCAGGCGCCCCACGTTCTGCCCAACAGCCGCAAAGGCCAGCGCATGGGCAACTGGACGATGATCGACACCATGATCAATGACGGCCTGTGGGATGCCTTCAAGGATTACCACATGGGCATCACTGCCGAGAATATCGTGGAAAAGTATGGCATCAGCCGGGAAGAGCAGGACGAATTCGCTGCCGCCTCCCAGCAGAAAGCCGTTGCCGCCCAACAAGCCGGCTATTTCGACAGCCAGATTGTTCCGCTCAGCATTCCCCAACGCAAGGGCGCCCCGCTGATTGTCGATAAAGATGAAGGCCCGAAAGAAGGGGTAACCGGCGAAACGCTCGGCGGCATGCGCCCGGCTTTCAAGAAAGACGGTACCGTAACGGCCGGCAATGCCTCGTCGCTGAATGATGGCGCCGCAGCAGTCATGGTCTGCAGCGCCGAAAAGGCCCGGGCTCTGGGGTTGACGCCACTGGCCACGATTAAAGCTCATGCCAATGCCGGCGTAGACCCCACCATCATGGGCACCGGCCCGATTCCGGCCAGCCAGAGTTGCCTGCAGCGGGCAGGCTGGACCGTTAACGATCTGGATCTGATCGAAGCCAACGAAGCCTTCGCTGCCCAGGCCATCTCGGTAAATCGTGACCTGGGCTGGGACACAAGCAAAGTGAACGTCAATGGCGGCGCCATCGCGCTGGGCCACCCGATCGGCGCATCCGGTTGTCGCATCCTGGTATCGCTGCTGCACGAAATGGCTCGCCGGGATGCCCGCAAAGGCCTGGCGACTCTCTGCATCGGTGGTGGCATGGGCGTTGCTCTCGCCGTGGAGCGTTAGGCCCGTGCTGCACGTTGTCCTCTACGAGCCGGAAATACCGCCCAATACCGGCAACATCATCCGGCTATGTGCCAATACCGGCTGCCAGCTGCATTTGATCGAACCACTGGGGTTTTCCCTGGAAGACAAACAGATGCGGCGGGCCGGGCTGGATTACAGTGAATACGCCACGGTAAAAATCCACCCGGATTACGCCAGCTTTCTGGACACCGAACAGCCAGCGCGGCTGTTCGGGCTGACCACCAAAGGCTCGCAGCACTACCATGAAGTGTCTTTCCGGGATGGCGATTACCTGATGTTCGGCCCGGAAACCCGGGGCATTCCCCCGGAAGTTCGGGAAGGCTTGCCGCCGGAGCACCGCTTGCGGGTGCCCATGCAACCCCAAAGCCGCAGCCTGAACCTGTCCAATACCGCCGCACTGGTGGTTTACGAAGCCTGGCGGCAGTTGGGCTTTGCTGGCGGAGTCTAGATCTTTAGCCCGGATTACTCATCACAGCACCACATTGACCGCCCGGTGTGCAGTCCGCTCATGCGCTCGAAGGGTGCCAGCGACCACGGGCAACCAGTCTGCTCTGCAACTGTGTCGAGGTAATCAAGCCGGACCTGCTCGCGAATCGCCGGTTCCAAGGTATTCATCATGGCATCGGTGGCCGGTACTAACACCTGAATTCTTACCGCCAGAGACCGGACACGACCCAGGCAATAACGCCAACAAAGGCTCCAACGCCGACGACGGTGCAGATCAAAGGCCAGTAAAGCTCCCACCAGCCCAGCGGACCATTGTCGCGCCAGGTCAGTACGTAGGGGTCATCCGCTTCCGGCTGGCTTTCCCGTTCTACATCCTCCGGCCATTGCGGCACCTTGCTGGTGCTCATCGCGAACATGCGGCCGACGGCGTTCAGGCCCAGAAAAGGAGAAAACACCACTTGCAGGTACGGCCAATGAGCGCCCAGCATGAAGCTTCTTGCGATACTCCAACGCCAACCCTCCTTGCGCCCATCCACGGGAACCAGATAACCGGTCTTTTCCTTGAGGTGGCGCCAAGTCCGTTCAACACCATCTTCTGCCTCCATGTATGGTTGAAGAAAGGCCCAAAATTTATCAATGGACTCTGCATTGCCCAATGGCGAGGGATACCCCAGCGAAAATGACTCACTCACAGTTTTGCCATCTTCATCCAGCACATGAGCGCGCAAGTCGTAGGTGGTGCCGGAGAGGGGGCTTTTCGATTCGCCCAATGTCAGGAACAGTGAGTCCCACGGCACAGTCAGCACCCTGCCGTTCTGACGAAAGAAGTGAACCTGACGAGTCTTGCGATTCAGGCGTATGGGGTAGTGGGTGTAGCGGCTACATTCGGTGCGGATCAGAAACCACCCGCCCCAAACCAGAACCAACGAAATAGGCAGCAATACAATGATCATAAACCATAGTGCTGAACGCTCATTAGTAGCAGGGGCCCAGAAAAAGGCCGCTATGATCAAGATCGCGAAAAAAACGCCTCCCAAGGCTACACACGTTCCAAACCAAGTGTTGAAGCCTTTGATTGAGTACCAACGATCCACCAAGTCCATATAATGGCTGTTTAAGCTGATCACAGACAGAAAATCCATCGGCGATGCGGTGCTTGCGTCTTTCTGCTGATACCTTGCCGCGCGCTCGGCCTCGGTCAGTGGGCGATCCACGGGAAAGCGAATGTTGCGATAATCCAGCCCAGCGTAATCCATTGCTCAACCCTCCATGTCACTTAGGGCCAGTTCCAGCTCGTTTAGCTCCTGCTTCGGGTCATGATAGCGGTCGTTTTTATCAAACTTCCCAAAGTAACAGCGTTCCATCCAGTCCTGGATCTTGTTGTCTTTGAAAATCTCGATCAAGACGGCAATGGCAATCACCAGTACAACCAAAATGATACCTACGCCCGTAGCGGAAGCACCGAAAATTAGAACACCGAATTTCGTAAAGGCAGCCAGAGCAACCAAGCTTGTTATTCCGGAGGTTATGAACAATGCCCCAACCCAGCCATTCCCTTCCTGAATTTCCTGCCACCCACGGATGCCGTCCCATACCGCCATCACGACTCCCGTACCAATACCTATACCTCGACCAACAAATCTCAGAAAACGCCCAACATAACGTTCAATAGCCTGTCCCAATCTACTCCCCGTCTGCGAAGCTTTCTCCGACCACTTGCCCACTGTCTCCGCAAGCGTTCCCGCCAGAGCCGCTATCCCGGTGCGATGCCGCCACTGGTTCTCGTTCTCCTCGTGCGCCATGCTGTTGTCCAGATCGTCGGCCAGCTTGCCCAGTGCAATGCATTGCAGTATGCCGGCGACCACGCCCAACCCTGCCTCCGTGGGCAGTAACCGACGCCAGCGCAGGCGGGTCATCGCCCGGCGATCAGCTTCGGTGAGAATCGCTTCTTCTGCAAAGCGCCGAGGGGTAACGTTGCCCCCGGCATCCACCCCGGGAAAGTCTTCCACCACGCGGGGATCGGCCAGAATCAGGTAGCGGTGCCGCCCGGTCCCTTCGACGGGAGTACCGTATATGCGCGCCTTGCGCATCTGGATATCGATCGCCCGGTTGAGGTCGTCCAGACTCCCCACTTCCGGGTTCAATGCCATCATTCGGGCGGTGAGTTCCGCGATGGCATTTGCGCGGCTCATCGTCACGTCCACCATCACCACGGGCGAACGGGCAATGACGCCCATTGCCACCAGTGCCGGGCCCACGACATTATCGACCGCCGTGGCTGCCACCTTGGCGAAGGGACCCCCGAGTGCTGCGGTTAGCCGTACCACGGCGTTTTGACTACCTTCCGCAAGTGCCTTCAGAGAATTTTCGTAACCACTAATCAGTCCCGTCCATGGCAGGCCCTGCAGAGATTCCGGAGTCAACCCGCCTCCGGCATGGCCTTCCCATTCACTTAGTATCACAGACTGATTGTATCCCAGCGCTCGGAGCACCAGATTGCGCTGCTCAATGGTCGTGGCACTAAGCCAGCGTTGGTATAGCGCTGCACAGGGTGCGTACTCCTGGGTATCCTGAATACACAGCAGCAGGGCATTCACAAAAGCCTCACCGGATTCGCTGTCCCTGTCGTCACACTGGGCATTGAGGCACTCGTATAACAAGTCACTTTCCATCCATTTGGCGTGAGCTTGTGCCAGTGGCGCGAGTTGCTTGGTGTCAAGCTCGTTCATTTCCTTCTGCCAGCCGCGCTCCCAGGATTGCAATCTCGACATGTCCAGCTTGTCGGTGTAGTCATCCCAGGCGTCGTCCCGGGCAGTTGTCAGTTGAGAAGGAGTTGGATTCTTCCAGCGCTCAAGCATTTCCTGTTGTTGCTCCCGTAAACTGGAACTAAACAGGCTGGCCATCGCCACCCCCCCGGCACCCGGCCCACCGTAGGCTAATTGATAGGCTTCCCGTTCGGTGCGATAGATCTGACGATTCTCAGCATCCTCGCGAATGCTCTGGCGAATATTACTAATAACCGAAGATATCGCCAGTGGACGTGCCTGGTCAGGGTCGGTCATTTTCTCCTTTAGCCGCTCTCCCATCAGACTGGCAATATCGCTGGTGATGCCCACCGGATCCTCCAGCCCCACCAGCATGGGGGTCATCTCCAATGGTTCGGCCTGCTTGTTTGCCCAACGCTGCAACCCTTCGACTCTGTCTTGTATCCCATTGAGGGAAAACGGACTGAAATCAAACGCTGTTCCGATGTGATTCTCCCAGGAGCCAGAACTTCCTCTCCCCCAGGTGCCGGAGCTGCCATGCTGATTGAGTGGCGTCCAGTGGTAGTTCGCTTCGGCCAGGTAGTCGCCCATCTTGTCCAACGCGTCAGCATATTGCGTGCTGCCGCCACGCCACTCCGCCAGCGAGATCCGGCGCATGGCGTCGCGTCGACCGTTTTCGTTGGTCGCATGCTCTTTCCAGACTCGCTTGGTCCAGGCCACATCGGAGAAGGCCAGGTAAATCGTATCGGCACGGTCAGCATTGGGGATCATGATACAGCGGCCGGGGTAAGCGTGATCCGGATTGGCCGCGCAGGCGAATTCCTGCTCATCCGGGGGCGGTTGCAGCCGTCCATCGATGGGCTGCGGGCTTTCGGGATCAATCGCCATCACCTCGTCTTGAGGTAGGTTGACGTACTCGATCAGGTAGCCCTTGTCTGTCACAACGTGGCCCATCCAGCGCCCGCGCAACTCATTGAATACATAAAGGTAGCCTGCACGCAGCAGGCGCAGAGTGTAACGTTGGCCTTCGGGCAGCGGCGTGGCTGCGAGGGTTGAGTCTGCAAGATTTCCCGGGATCTCAGGCCCGGGCGGCCGGCCGGCCTGGTCCCAGCCATCGGTACGGGTAACTGCATAGCGCAGCGGCATTATGGGTAATCCATTGCGCTGACAGACTCGACAATTGGCGATCGACTGTACGTCATTCGATGCTCCGCTCATGTAGTTTTCTCCAGTTCCCGTGCCATGGTTTGAAGTAATTGCGGCGAGAGATCGTCGCAGTACCGGGCATAGCTGCCGTGCTGTTCGATCGTTTCATTAAGACGCTGACGTAAACCGGGATGATCGTGAATATGCGGGTGGAAGCGAGCGCCCTGTTCGGCGTACAGCCGACAATCCTCGGCATCGCTCAGGCCGCGTTCGTGGGCCTCAGCCAATAGGCCATCCAGCCACACGTAATCCTCGAAAGAACACCGAATCTCCGGCGCCAACATCGCCAGTCGATCAAGGGTGCCATTGAGCAAGGCCATACGATCAATGGCCGCCCATTGTTGCCGGGAAAGCATTGGCATACGTTTCCACGGATCGAGCTCTCCTCCTCGCGGGAGGCGGTGCCAGCACCCGGAAAGGTCAGGCCAGCTCCACGCGGTAATAGGCCCTAACAAACGATCCATTCGTAACTCATCAAGTAGCCAGCACAAGTGCCGAAAAACACGGGGATCATAGCAGCGCAACCACCAACGACGTTTGCTGCCGGATCGAGGCTGCTCCAGGGTAAACCGAAAGTGACTGATGATCTGGTCCGGGGTCGCTTCACTCTGGAGCAGCGCCGACAGAAAAGGGGTCCCCCGACGGGTGTACTCCGCGACGATTGCGGTGAGACTTTCCCGCTGGGCTGCAGACAGCGCGTTCAAGCACAACAGTTGGGGGAGTAAGTGCTTCCGCACCTTGATAGTCCGGGTCTTTAGCGGTTGGCACGGCAGCCCGGAGAGGTCGGCTTGCACAACACTCAGTGGATTCAGCAGCGCGTATTGGTAAGTTTCCAACCAGCACGGCTCGAAGGCTTCGACGTTTTCCACGCGCCAAGCTGGGCTCTGCGGGCCTAGGAGAGCCCTGTGTCGTTGTATGCCCATAATGTGGCCTCGTCAGAGTGAGCCGGCGCCGGCCGAAGCCGCATCGTCACTGGCAAACTGGGTTTCACAGGCTCCCTCGGGCAGCTCCGGCATAGCTACATCCAGACTCGCCGGCCCGCCGAAGGCATGCTGCACACCTTTCACGTCGATAGTGCCCGGGCCGTGAACCTGGACATCGCCGCCTTCGATGCGGATGTAACCGCCGCCGCTGGCGAGCAGGATGCCGTTGGCGGCGTTGATTTCCACGCGGCCTTCGGTGGAGGTAATCTTGAGATCTTTCTGGGCTGTCAGCTCCATGTCGTCGCTTTGAGCCTGAACCTGGACTTTGCCTTTTGCCGCAAACAGCTTGATGCCTGCCTTCTGCACGAACAGTGAAAGTGCCTCGGAGATGGAGCCCACCAGGCTTTTACCGGTGGCGATGTTGACATCCTCGCCGGTGGCGACACTCAGGGATTTGCCCTGGGCCAGATGCGTGGATTCCGGCGTGCTCATCGTGATGCCGGCCGGTGAGGCCAGGTGCAGCCAGGGCGCTTTCATTCTGGCCGCTTCGCCTCTGCCACCACTGTCACTGGCGCCGTAGGTGTCATCGGCGTCTTCGCCGGCCTGTTTGAGGTAGGCGCTGGCTTGCAGGCCGTCGGCGTTGTGGTCCCGGGCGCTCTGGCTGAGGCTGTCGGTCAGGTTGTAGGCGCTCTGGATCTGTTGTCTGGCGGGGGTGAGATCCAGCTGGTCGCCGCT